>NZ_CP111046.1 GCF_026250525.1 Chondrinema litorale | reverse complement strand
TTTTGATGTTTTCAATAGTTAATGCAACTCTTAGAGAGGTAAAAAGCAAACATAGAGTCTTGAAAATAGATATAAATTTCTTTTTTGCTTTTGATTAGTAACTTAGCATTTTTAACAATTTAAATGAGCTTATAAATTACTGACATGACAAGGTTAATCCTTTTACTATTAGCACTATCTATATTTTCATGCTCGCATGAGAAGCCAGTGGAAACAACTGATGCAGAATCTGATCCACAAGTTGTTGTAATGGCCTATTACGTTCCGGAAAAAGATTACCAACCGGAAAAGATTCCTGTTGAAGAACTTACGCATATCATTTACTCATTTACCAATGTGATAGATGGAGAAATGAAGTTTAGAAACCCAGAAGTAGCAGGCAAAAAACTAAAACAATTAGTAGATCAAAAAAAGCGTAACCCTAAATTAAAAGTGATGATTGCTTGTGGTGGCTGGGGAGCAGACGGTTTTTCTGACATGGCTTCTACTCCTGAAAACCAAAAAAAGTTTATTTCTAGCGTGTATGATTTTGTACAAGAATACAAGCTTGATGGGTTAGATATTGACTGGGAATACCCGGCAATTCCAGCAGCAAACACCGAAGCCCGCGACGAAGATAAGCAGAACTTCACTCAATTAATGAAGGGTTTAAGAGCGGTTTTAGACTCAACTGGTAGACCGCAAACTTTAACTTTTGCTTCTGCGGGTTGGAAACGCTACTACGATAATATCGAAATGTTAGAAGTGTTGAAATACGCTAACTACATGAATATTATGACCTATGACCAAGTAAATGGTAACTCTATTTACACTGGTCATCACACACCACTTGGCAATGTAAAACGTGAAGATATCGTAGGTACACCTTTCCAAAATCATTTAGATAGTTTGTTTGAAGCTGGTAGGATGAAAGATCCAAATCCGCGTTCAAGCGAAAAAATTGTAGACTTCTTAATTAAGGAAGGAGCGAATCCGAAACAGTTGGTAATTGGTTCTGCTTTTTATGGGCGTGCTTGGAAAGGAGTTCCACCAGAAAACAATGGACTTTACCAGTTAAGTAGTGGTATCCATATCGGTTGGAGTGCTTATCACCACATCAGAAAAGAGTTTGAGCCAGATAGCAATTATGTGCGCTACTGGGATGAAAAAGCCAAAGCACCATATCTATACAATGCTACAGACAGCATTATGGTCTCTTATGATGACACTGTTTCTGTTAGATTAAAAACAGAATATACCATCGAAAAAGGTTTAGGTGGAATTATGTTCTGGGAGCTTGGTAACGATACCAAAGAAGAAGGCACTTTGTTGCATTCAATTTATGAAGCTGCTACAAAAGAAAGCGCTAAAGTAGAGTAAATTTTAAAAGATTGTAGAGATAGAAATCTTTTGAATATAAAGGGTTTAAGTGTATCAATTATACGCTTAAACCCTTATTTTTAGAGAATAAACAAGGTATTACTCGACAACAATCTTTATAATTTATCACATTGGAGCTATATAAAATTATGGTTGTAGGGCTACTTTTGCTAGTAGTTTCATGCAGCCCACAAGAAGAAAACTACCAAACAGCAAATCCGCTTGAGAATGCAAAATGGATTTCGCAAGATGCAAAACTTCCAGAAAGCGATTCTCTTTTCTATCAAAATCATCCTGCCCCTATTTTTCGAAAAAGTTTTGATGTTTCTACGGAGGTATCTTCTGCCACTTTGTTTATTACTGCTGCTGGTTATTATAAAGTGAGTATAGATGGCAAAGCCATTGAAGACAATGTGCTTGATCCCGCATGGACAGATTTTAGCGAAAGAATTTACTATGCCGAATATGATGTAATAGATAAAGTAGTCAAAGGCAAAAACAATATAGGAATCATACTTGGCAATGGTTTTTATAATCCTTTACCCATGAAAATGTGGGGCAATTTAAACCTCAGAAATGCCCTCCCTACAGGTATGCCTGCTGTAATTGCCAAGCTTGTTATCAAAGATGCGAATGGAGAAATAACGGAGATTGTAACTGATGAATCTTGGAAATATATTTCTGGCCCGATTCTAAAAAATAGTGTTTATATAGGTGAGGTGTATGATGCAAACCTCGAAGTTAATGGCTGGCAAAATCCAGATTTTGATGATGCAAACTGGAAAAATTCTGTAGTAGTAGCTGGGCCGGGAGGTGAATTGCAAAAATCCATTATGCCACCAGTTAAGGTAACAGACAAGTTTACACCAACTCAAATTTCTAGCCCGCAAGCAGATGTTTATCTAGTAGATATGGGTACCAATTTTACAGGTACTTATAACATCAAACTCAATGGGCACAAAGGTGATACAGTAACATTCAGGTTTGGTGAGCGGATATATGAAGATGGCAACCTCAACCCAATGACTACCGTTGCAGGGCAGATTAAAAAGAAAGGTAGAGGTGGTTCTGGTGCGCCAGATATCGCTTGGCAAACAGATTCTTATATTTTTTCTAAAGATGGAGAAATTGAATACAGTCCCATTTTTACTTTCCATACTTATCGATATATGGAGATTTCTGGCTTAAGTTATGAACCTAAGATTCAAGATATCGAAGGTTTGGCTTTTAATACAGATGTGCAAAATGAGAATCATTTCGCAAGTTCATCTGATTTGCTCAACTCAATACAAAAAGCTACGGTCAGAACTTTTGTTTCCAACTTAGTTACGGTACAATCTGATTGCCCTGCAAGAGAGAAGTTTGGCTATGGTGGAGATTTAAATGCCACCAACGAATCTTTCATGTACAATTTTGATATGCACGCTTTTTACAAGAAAACAATCTACGATTGGGTAGATGCGATCAATTTGCAAGATTCTGGATTCGTAGATACAGCGCCATTTGTGGGTTTAGGCTATTGCGGAATCAGTTGGGAATCGGCTTTTCTGGTTACCCAATATTATTTGTATTTGTATTACGGTGATACAGATTTAGTGAAAGAGTTGTATGAATTGGATAAGCAGTGGATGGAAAAGGTAGCTAGGATTTATCCGGATGGTGTGGTGCGAGAAGGTTTGAGCGATCATGAATCTTTAAAGCCAGTTCCAGTTGAGCTAACCGGAACCGCGCATTATTTACAATGTGCCAAGATTATGAAAACTTTTGCCCAACTAATGAATGAAACAGTGCTTGAAAATGAATATGGTGAATTGGCAGAACTATTAAAAGATAGTTTAAAAACGCGCTTTTGGGATCATCCAATTAAAGAAGAGATCAACCGACAAACACTTTTCTCTACATTGATTTATCATGATGTAATTCCAGAAGAAAGCATGTCTGCTGCTAAAGACTCTCTGATGAGTGCTTTACAAAATGGTCCATCAGGTCATTTGTATACAGGTATTTTTGGCACCAAATATATGTTGGAAACCCTTTCTAAAACTGGTTTTATCGAAGATGTATTTAAGATGGTAAACAGCACTCAATATCCCGGTTGGGGATTTATGATAGATCGCGGAGCAACTACTATTTGGGAAACTTGGAAAGAAAGTGATAACACTTACTCCAATTGCCATCCGATGTTTGGCACTGTAACCGAATGGTTTTATAGATGGTTGGGTGGTATTCAACCCATCGATGGATTTCCCGGATTTAAGAAGTTTACTTTGTCGCCTTATGTGCCAGAAAATTTGGATTGGGTAAAATGTAATTACCACACTCCTTATGGAGAGATTGTTTCTAATTGGAAAAAAGAAGGCAACAATACATTGATATTCGAAACTAATATTCCTACTGCAAGCTCTGCTATTTTCCATTTGCCAGAAGCTAATATTGAGCAAGTGGAGATTAGTAAAAAGAATGATGGAAGTAAATATTTGCTCGAAGCAGATGCTATTCAAGCAGGACAAACTGAATTAGAGGCAGGAGAATATGTGATTACTGTTTCTTTGAAATAATATGAGGCTTTAATAGAAAATAATTGACCTAGGAAGCATTTTCGTTAATAATTTTTTGAGCATTTGCGTTGAAAAATCTCCAGTGTTTGAACGAAGTGAACGTCAGCCGCTGCTGTTTTGGAGATTTTAGCAATAGTGTAAAAAATTTAGAAAAAGCTTCCGCAGTCTTGATCTTTTGGCGGTCGGCCGCTGCCGTACTTTTATATCAAGATAAAAGTACAAGTATTTATTATCAGTGATTTATGATTATTTAAAATTATATATAGCAAAAACCTCACATAAAAAAAATTAATCTACAACTCCTTCACCACTTTGCAAGGTGAACCCATCGCTAAAGTATTTGCTGGAATATCTTTGGTGATTACGCTTCCTGCACCAATGGTACAACCGTCTCCTATTGTCACACCGGGAAGGATGACACAATCTCCGCCAATCCAAACATCGTTGCCAATGGTAATGGGTTCTGCTGAACCGATATGTTTTTTTCTTTCTTCTAAATCTAGTGGATGGCTAGCAGTATAAATGGATACATTGGGTGCTATAAAAACATTATCACCGATAGTTACTGGGCAGCAATCTAATAGCACAAAATTAAAGTTGATAAAAACATTATTGCCAAGCTTGGTATTCATGCCATAATCTATCCTCATCGGCTTTTCGATGTGTACATTCTCCCCTACTTCTCCAAATATCTCACTTTGAATGCGCTGCTTATCTTCGGTATCTCTCGGACCAGTGGCATTAAATTGATCAACCAATTCTCGGGTTTTATATCTTATCTCTACTAACTCTGCATCGTTTATAAAATAAGATTCACCGGCTAGCATTTTCACTCTTTCTGTTTTCATCGGTATAAGGTTTAATTAATAAGTGTACATTATACACTTACAAAGTTAAGGGTTTTGAGCTTAATTCAGCATTGAAACTTCGCGAATTATTATTTTAAAATCTCATAATGAAAAAGGCTACAGCATGTCCATTAGCTATAGCCTTTTTTATCTAAAATTTCAGAAATACTTAATCGATATTTCTATCAGATTTGATTTTGCTTAACCAGTCTTCATGGTATTTTTTGAGTTTTGCTACAATCTTTGGATTAGATTCGGCAACGTTCTTTTGCTCTCCAATATCGTCTTTTAAGTTCACTAAGTAGAGCTCATCTTTTTCTGTAAACTTAGTTTTTGTACTAGGATCGTTAGGATGCCCAAGTAGTTTCCAATCACCTTCTCTTACTGCCCAACTATTTTTAGCATCATCGTAACCACCTACTTGCCAGTTAATTATTTCGTGTTGTGTAGCTGCTTTTTTCGATTTAATAATCGGCATCAAACTCTTGCCTTCTATTTTATCATCTGCAAGTTTTATGTTTGATAATTCAGCAATGGTTGGTAGCCAATCCATCTCAGAACAAAGTTGATCTCTCACTTCATTTGCAGGAAGTTTATCTGGATAGCTGATAATAGCAGGCACTCTCAAACCTCCTTCAAACATACTGAACTTACAACCGCGATAAGGGCCAGCATTTCCACCACCACCAAAAGCACGCTCTTCGCAGCTATGTCCGTGGTCAGATTGAAATACGATAATGGTGTTATCTTTCTTTCCTGCTTTTTCTAATTCATCTAATACTTCTCCAATACGCTCATCCATGGTAGAAACAAAGGCAGCATATTCTTTTCTTGGAGAAGGTAAATCTTTATAGTGATCCAACCATTTTGGAGTGGCTTGATATGGATAGTGCGGAACGTTGATCGCCCAATAAACAAAGAATGGATTTTCATCTTTTGTGATTATTTGAGAAACTTCATCCACCATTAAATCTGGAAAATATTCTCCCGGATAAAGCACCTCTTCATTATTTCTGTAAAGGTCGTGTTTGTTTGGGCCAGCCCAGAAAAAGAAATGAGAATAGTTATCGATACAACCTCTTTGGTGACCAAAGAAGTAGTCGAAACCTTGCGCATTTGGTACTTTATTTTTGTGGTGCCCCAAGTGCCATTTTCCCACTAAAGCTGTCGAATAACCTGCTTCTTTAAAGTATTCTGCCATGGTTACCTCTTCTGTTGGTAAGCCTGCTTTGCCTTCTGGATCACCTTCGGGAATCGGAACATTACCAGGTAAGCCAGCACCCAAGTTAGATTTTCCGGTTAATAATGCTGCACGCGATGGAGAACAAACAGGGGCTGCCGCATAGAATTGAGTGAAACGAACACCAGCTTTAGCTAGCTTGTCGAGGTTTGGAGTTTCTAAATCTTTAGAGCCATAGCAATTCAAGTCTAAACTTCCGAGGTCGTCGGCTAAAATTACCAATACGTTTGGCTTAGATTGATTCTGGCAGATTGATTGTTGAATTGTGAGAGTAAATAGTAATAAGCTTAAATATATTTTTTGCATAGAAAGTGTATAGATAGTTAAAATCAAATTAAGGTTACCAATTACCCGAAGTTAACAAAATACGGTAATTAGTAACCTTAAAATTATTTACCATGATTCCCGATTGGGATTACTTGTATCTCAGTGAATACATATAATCATCTAGAGTTATTCTGTTGAGCAATTTTGATCAACAAAAATAAGGCTTGATCTTTCTATGCTTTTATTTGGAAGTTTATCACCTCTTGCTCAACTCAAATTGCTTTCTAGAAACCATAATATCAGACATATTGCTATTAGCCCAATCTGCTAGGTTATGTAAGTGGGGCAAAAGTGATTGTGCTCTACTGGTTAGCTCATATTCTACTTTGGGTGGAATTTGTGGGTACACGGTTCTTTTTACCAAACCATCTGCCTCTAATGACTTTAAGGTAACACTCAACATTTTTTGAGAAATGCTGGCAATATAACCGTGAATCTCATTAAACCTGAGCACTTCACCTTCTTCTAATGTCAAGAGTACCAACAAAGACCATTTGTTTCCTATACGGTCTAACACATTCCTTATTGGGCATTCTTCTATCACTCCAAATTTTTCAAAATTATTTTCTTTCATAACTCATTGATTTTCAGCATTAGTAACTCCAAGGTTAGTATTATACTTAAACGTAAGTTCTTGACAAGCATACGATAACTTTTTACCTTTGACTTACCAAAAGTAATTAAAAAACTTTTTACCATCAAATAACATTTAGAAATCTAAAAAATAAATTAAAATGAAAATAGGAGTAACAGGAGCTACAGGTCAGTTAGGAAACTTTGTAGTAGCAGAATTAAAAAAGAGAGTTGCAAGTGAGGATATTGTAGCTTTAGTACGTACCCCAGAAAAAGCTGCTGAATTAGGTGTTGAAGCGCGTGAGTTCAATTACGACAAATCTGCAACCTTAACTGAATCTTTAAAAGGCATCGATCACCTTTTATTAATTTCTGGTAGCGAAGTTGGAAAAAGAAAAGAACAACACACTAACGTGATTAATGCCGCAAAAGAAGCAGGCATTCAATGGATTGTTTATACTAGCTTGTTACATGCAGATCAATCTTCTTTGAGCTTAGCCGAAGAACATTTAGCAACAGAAGCAGCACTAAAAGAGTCTGGTTTAACACATACTATTTTAAGAAATGGATGGTATACTGAAAACTATACCGGATCAATAGCAGGTGCATTACAAGCAGGTGCATTTGTAGGAAGTGCAGGTGAAGGTAAAGTATCTTCAGCAGCGAGAATTGATTTTGCAGAAGCTGCTGCTATTGTAATTACAGATACTAGCTACAAAGGTAAAGTATTCGAACTTGCAGGTGATGAGTACTACACTTTAAGTGACCTTGCTGCTGAAATTTCTAAGCAAACAGGTAAAGACATTCCTTACAATAACTTACCAGAAAAAGACTATGCAGAAATTCTTAAATCTGTAGGTTTACCAGAAGGCTTAGCTTATGCTATCGCTGGTTGGGATGTAGGTGCTTCTAAAGACGATTTGTATGATGATTCAAAACAATTGTCAAAAATATTAGGAAGAAAAACAACACCTCTTTCTGAGTCAGTTAAAGCTGCATTATAATTATAAACAAAGAAGGTCTTAAATTTAAATTTAAGACCTTCTTTGTATTTAAATGCTTTTAAAAATTACTCAACAGGTTCTAATTTATACAAGCCAGAAGCATGAGAAGGCAATTCTTGGCTAAATGTAGACTCAAACTCTCCTACTTCTTCTCCAGTCCATAAGTTGGTAATTTTTACTTTGCCATCCACTTTCAAGTCAGTAAACTGTACATCAACATCTTGTGATACAGAATCTGATAGATTAAACAAGGCAAGGTATTTCATGTCTGATGTGGTACTGTTTGATGTAATCGCTACTTTATCATCTTTAAAGTATAACTGTTTTACATCTTCACTTTCAGAATGCATTTTTAACACCTCTTTGTTGGTTAAAAGTGATAAAGTAAACTCGTCGTTGCTAGGTAAGTCTCCACCAAAAAATAATGGCGAGCGGAAAATAGTGAACATAGACATTAAAGTATATTGCTCATCTTTTGTCAAGTTGGTCATTCTATCATCTCCTACTTCACCTCTAATTGAGAGTCTACCTAGTGGAATCATGTCGCAGTCTGGCCAAGTTCCCGGTTTGATGTAGCTGTACCAATCTTGGCTCACTTCAAATAAGTGTCTGATATGCCACCAGCTATCCCAAACATCATTAACCATTCTCCACATATTGGCATATTCGCTCACATGGTCTGCAGATTCTACAGGTGTCGCTCCCGGTGAAGTACTCAATACAATCTCACGACCGCAATTAGAAATGGCATTGCGAATTAGTTCTATTTCATCTTTATGATAAATAGGTGCTGAAAGATCGTCTATTTTAATAAAATCTACACCCCAATCTGCATATAACTCAAAAATTGAATTATAATATTCTTGTGCGCCGGGCTTGCTAGCAACTATGGTGTAATTATCTCTTAACCACTTGCACTGGTTTTCTTCTGTGTAAATTTGGTCAGCCGTGATGCCATCTGTTCCTTTAATTGGAAGCTTCTTCTCTACTGCTTGAGTAGGCACTCCACGCATAATATGGATTCCGAATTTTAATCCTTTTTGGTGCACATAATCTGCTAAAGCTTTAAAACCATTGCCGTTTGCTGCTGAAGGGAATCTGTTTTCGGCAGGTAAATATCTTCCGTATTCATCTAACACATAGATGGGATCAGTTTGATTGTAACCATGAGATTTCGTGTTTTCTACAAACCATCTGATATCAACCACAACATATTCCCAACCATAATCCTTCAGATTTTCAGCCATGTAATCTGCATTGGCTTTTATTTCTTCCTCTTTCACTGTAGGCCCGTAGCAATCCCAGCTATTCCAACCCATTGGAGGAGTTTTAGCCCAGTCTTTAAAACTGACATTTTTTGCAGGAATATCCTGTGTTTCTTCAGTTTCAGTCTGAGTTTGTTTTTGCGTACAAGCAAATGGAAGGAATAATAAAAAGATTAGTAAAAAACTGTTTGATTTCATATTTCTCTATCTATTAATTAAAGTTTGCTTTTTGGTTGGAAATCCATTTAAAAACCCGAGATTATTCCCGGGTTTTAAATTTATAATTCATTTCCCACTAATACCCCGGATTTTGCTCTAAATTCACGTTTTTATTGGTTTCTTCTATTGGAATTGGCAACCAATACATTGCCGGAGCATTAAAAGTTCGCTGTTCAACTAGAATACCCGGAGTATAAGTTTTTGTACCATCAGGATGCAAAACAACCTCAACTCCTGTTGCATCTCTGTTTAACACATCGTCGGAAATCTCCCATCTGCGTACATCGTAGTAGCGATGTTCTTCAAAGCATAATTCTACTCGGCGTTCATTTACAATTCGATCCCAAAGGTCGGCACCAGAATCTGTAACCTCAGGCATTTGAGCTCGGTTTCTAATTACATTTAAGGCTACTTTGGCTTCTGTTTCTTTGCCTTGCATATAAAGAGCTTCGGCATAGTTTAAATACTGCTCACCTAAACGAAACCAAATCCAGTTTTTAGTGCTTGGGAAATTCCAACTGTTAGTCACATAATTTTCGTCCATGAATTTCCGAATATTGTAACCAGATTTACTTGTATTCCAGTTATCTTGGCCATATTTAGTGTCTTGTCCACCTCCTGTAATTTCGCCAGAAGCATCAGCAATTAAATAAGTTTCTACGTTTCGATCTTTCCAGATATCTCCATCAGAAAGCACTGATGCATACAAACGTGGATCACGATTGGCATATGGGTCTGCACTGTGTTCAGGATTGTTCCAATCGAACTTTGTTCCATCTGCCATTTCGAAATCGTCTACTAGCTCAGAGATTGGCGTATTTCCACCCCATTGTCCATATCCGTTAGGTCCGTTTGATTGATCTAAATATGATAGATTAATGTCATCTGCACTGGTTCCTCCTTGTCTGTCGAAAATCACTTCGCTATTGCCACCATCTAAAAATAGCTGAGTGTAGTTTGTTTTTACATCTCCATACTGATTATATAATGCATATCCGCTATTTAATGCAGCATCTATACAAGCTTTTGCTGCTTCTTCGGCTAAACTCCATCTCGAAGCATCAGCAGAAGTATAACCTACTAATTCATTTGTTCCGGGATTCATTAAAGGACTTGCTGCATATAATAACATTCTAGATTTTAGTGCTAATGCAGCAATGCTTGTAGCTCTACCAACATCTGCTCCTGAGTAATTATCTGGGAGTAATGATGCTGCTTTATCGCATTCAGAAACTATAAAATCTACATTGTCTTCGTAAGAATTTCTGGCAACACTCAAAAACTCTTCTCTATCATTTAATGTATAAGCTTTTGTAATAATTGGCATACCACCCCATCTCGAAACCAGATCGAAATACATGAGCGCTCTTATAAAAGTAACTTCTCCAATCAGTTTGTCTTTTTCGGCTTCATCGCTAAACTCAACATCTTCTACTCTTTCGAAAAATAAATTACAATTACTTATATTATTCCAGATTGTAGCCCAAGCACGGTTATCCCAACCCCACCAAGCACCATTCATTCTACCTAAATCAGCAGGGTTTACATAACCTTGAGTGAGTGGCTCACAACCACGAGACCAAGTAAGGTAAGTTTCATCAACTACAGAACTTTGCCAAGATTCTGCCCAACCATGACCTATCGCACTATAGCGAGCATTTACAAAAGATGCCACAAGATTAGGGTCTTCCCAAACATCTTGTTCCGAAATTTCTGTTAGCGGAGATTTGTCTAAGATTGCATCTCTATCGCAAGAGCTTACTAATACGAATAAAAGCCCTGTTAGTAATATTTTTATCTTTTTCATATTTGTGTTCAATTTAGAAAGTTAGATTCATACCAAAGTTGATTACCTTCGATTGAGGGGTACTCCATGCAGCAAATCCTTGTCCACCCTCAGTTGTCTCTGGATCCACATTTTTTAATTTGGTAAAAGTCAATAAATTAGAAGCACTGGTATAAAAGCGAGCTTGGCTAAACGGCAAAACATTCATAATTTTTTCTGGCATTGTATAGGCAAGCTGGATATTTTTAAGACGTAAGTAGGTAGCATCATTTAACCAGAAAGTGTTCTTTTGAGCTGATGATGTTACTTGTCTGTCATATATTCTTGGATAATCTGCATTAATGTTTTCAAATGTCCAGCGATTATCGAAATAGTCTTGTGTAAAGTTTCCAATACTACCTGATTCAAAAAATACATATTGCCAAACATTGGTTGCTCCTTGCCATAACATGCTTAAGTTCCAATTGCCATAACTCACACCTAGATTTACACCATACACTATTTCTGGAGTGGTGGTTTTATTTGGGCGAATCATATCATTTCCATCAATTACACCATCTTCGTTGGTATCGCGGAAAATCAAATCACCCACTTTTGAATTACTTAAATGAGGATAAGCATCTAGGTCTTCTTGCGTACGGAAAATGCCGATTTCATCATATAACAACCAATCTGCTCCTAAAGCCTGACCTGTACGTTTTTGCCATTCCAAAGTGCTTTCCGGTTCATCAAAATAGAGGATTTCACTCTTAGCATAAGACATGTTACCACTTGCCATAAAGTTGAATTTGCCAAAAGTGTTGTTGTACCCTAAAACAGCCTCGAAACCTTTTGTTTCAGCCTCAGCAATGTTTTCAGCAGGTAATGAAAGTCCAGCATAATCTGGCACATAAGAGACTCCACTGTATAAAATATCTGTTCGTTTTGTTTTAAATAAGTCTAGGTCAAAACTGAAATAATCTAAGAATGAGGTTTCTAAACCTAAGTTGATAGTGGTTGCAACCTCCCAAGAAACATTAGGGTTAGCTGTACGCACTTGTGTTATACCTGTTTGTGGTGATGGACTATTACCACCTAAAGTAGCATTGTTACCAAAAGTATAAGTAGTTAAGTATTGATACTGAGCGATTTTATCATTACCCATTTGTCCCCAAGAGCCTTTAAACTTGAAAAACTCGATAAATGATAAGCTACTTTTCCAGAAATCTTCTTCAGAAACTACCCAACCCACGGAAGCTCCCGGGAAGAAACCAAATCGATTCTCTTTAGGGAAGTTTTGAGAACCATCGTATCTCCAGTTAAATTGTACTAAGTATTTATCTTTATATGTATAATCTGCACGACCAAAATAGTTTACTCTACCTGTTTCTGTAGCGTAGCCATCATTTAAGCTAGTTTGTTGGTCACCAGCAAAAATTTGATCTACAATGGCAGAAACATAATCTTGTCTTTTTGCCCAAAGGTAATCGTAGTTACTTTCGTATTGCTCATAAGCGATAAAGGCAGAAACATTATGTACATCATTAAAAGAATACTTATAGCTCAGTTTAGTTCTGGCAGTAATACCAAGAGATCTATCCATATTCTCGTTTAGAGACGCATTGTTTGGACCATATTTTCTTGGAAAATATTCACCTGTATTGTTGTTGTATCCATATAGGTAAAAAGCTTTCTCGAAGTGCTTATAAAAATGATCTCCACGATCTACAAAAAGACCTCCATCTATTTCTAAACCTTCAGTAATAAAAGATAAATCTAAGTTAACACCTAAGTCTGCATTCAAATAGCTGCGTTTACTTTGCTGATAACCCATTGAACCATCCACGGCAGTAAATGGATTAAAATTATCTTGAGAAGCTAAAACTGGTAAGTCGTTATCTGGCCAAACAATGTTTACTCGTGGGTCTCCTTTAACCAAATAGCGCCAGATATCTTCTGAACCATAATGCGGTGAGTTTCTATCTTCTTGTCTTAGTGAGATGTTGGTGTAGATTTTTAGATAATCATTTACCTGCATATCTATGTTAGAGCGAAGGTTATATTGCTTATAATTACTTGCACTGTTTCTGTAGTAATTATCTTGGAATTGATAACCTGAAGAGACAAAGTACTTCACTTTATCTGTACCACCACTTACTGATAAGTTATGTTGCATTTGTGGTGCATAATCTCGAAGGGTTTCATTTATCCAGTTTACATTTGAGTAATTTGTAGGGTCTGAACCATCGCTGAATAACTGAATTTGTTCATCAGTATATAAAGGATTACGGCCATAAATTTCTGTTTCAATCTCGTTGAGGGCTACTGCATAATCTGCTGAATTGAGCATTTCTGGTATTACAGTAGGTTTTCTTATACCGAAGTTTGTGGTTAATCTTACCTCCGTTTTGCCACTTTTACCTCTTCTGGTAGTTACTAATATAACTCCATTAGCTGCCTGAGCACCATAAATTGCCGCAGAAGCATCTTTTAATACAGTAATACTTTCTATATCATTCGCATCGATGTTGCTAAGTCCACCAGCGCGGTTGGCAACACCATCTACTACTATTAAAGGGCTATTATCGCCAAAAGTACTACGACCTCTAATCAAGATTTCTGTATTTTCATAACCTGGTTCACCAGCACGGTTGATACTGCTGGCGAAATGCTATAAGTCCTATTCAAATATTTATTAGATTCGGAAATCATACAATAAATATTTAAATACAAGATCATGTTAAAGCCAAATAAGATCCCTGAAATTCCCATACTGACCAAACAAGTTGCCCATGCCAGTTTTCCTAAAGGGAATATTTATATAACCCTCAAAGATGAACTAGGGATAATCTATGAAAATGAATTTTTTGCAGATTTATTTCCCGCTAAAGGTCAGCCAGCAGCAGATCCTTGGAGATTGGCCATGATTACTGTTATGCAATTTATCGAAGGTTTATCTGACCGACAAGCTGTAGAGGCTATGGCGTCCCGGATTGATTGGAAATATTTATTGAGCTTGGAACTCACTGCAACAGGTTATGATAATAGTGTTTTATGCGAATTTAGGAGTAGATTGATCAAGGGAGCTCCAGTAACTCTACTCTTGGACAGATTACTAAAAAAATGCGAAGAGCGTAAATGGATCAAAAAGAGGGGAACTATCCGGACGGATTCTACCCATATGCTAGGTGCTATAAGAGCGACCAATAGATTGGTCTGCATAGGTGAAACAATTAGAGCAGCACTGAACAGTTTGGCCACAGTTGCTCCTGATTGGATGAGGCAACATGCCATACCGGATTGGACCAAAAGGTATAGCTCCCGAATAGGTAGTACCCGCCTTCCCCAAAGTCAATTAAAACAACTAGGGTTTGCAATACAGATAGGAAAAGATGGATATGACCTTTTGGATATTATATATCAACAAGACGATGAGGGCTGGTTAAGAAACCTTCCTGCCGTTAAACTCCTCCGCAATGTATGGGTACAACAATTTTATCTTCAGGAAGACAAAATAAATTATAGGGACAAGCAATTGGGCATCCCCCCTGCTTTACAGTTCATCAGCTCACCTTATGACAAAGATGCCCGCTATGCCAAGAAGTATACCACATCCTGGATAGGCTATAAAGTACATATTACAGAGACATGTCAGGAAGATCTTCCTTATTTGATTACCCATATGGTTACAACCAAAAGTCCCATTGCCGATAGTAATATGACCGATGGCATCCATGATGATCTAAAAAAAGATAAAAGACTTCCTAAGACCCACTTGGTAGATACAGGGTATATTGATTCTGCTTTATTGGTAAACAGTAAAAAACAATATGCCGTTGAACTCTTAGGACCAACCCGGTCCGATCAAAAATGGCAAGCCAGATCAGGAAAAGGATTTGCATTGAAAAACTTTAAGGTCGATTTGGACAAACAGGAAGCCATTTGTCCTGAGGGTCATACCAGTAAAAGTTGGACAATAGCCTATGATAAACGTAAAAAAGAAATGATAAAAGTAAAGTTCTCTATGAAAGATTGTAAAGTATGTAAAAGTAAAGCGTTCTGCACCAAAGCTCAACGGCGCACGCTCACTTTATTGCCAAAAGAGGAGTATCAAGCGATGATAAAAGCTAGGATCGGACAGAGTAGAGGTGATTATATTACAACATATAATAGGAGAGCAGGAGTAGAAGCAACTATATCTTTGGGTGTAAGAGCCTTTGGAATGAGGAGAAGTAGATATATAGGTCTTTGTAAGGCAAACTTACAAAATGTAATTATAGCCACAGCTATGAATTTTTCAAGAATTTATTATTGGCTGGAAGAAAGACCAAGAGAGAGGACCAGAATCTCAGCTTTTAGGAAATTGATGGAATATCCTGACAGAATCGTTGCATAGAAGGTTTCATTTCGCCAGCAGTATCACGGTTGTTGGTAACTAAGCCCGGTAGTCTACCAATGAGTGTATTGGCAATGTTTGTTTCCGGAACCTTTCTTATATTTTCGCCTTCTGTAGAGACGATTGAACCTGTTAAAGTTTCTTTTTTCTGGGTTCCATATCCAATTACTACTACTTCTTCCAACTGCTCCAAATCTGGGTTCAAAGAAACATTAATTTCACTTTGATTATTTACAGTAATTTCTTGAGTTATAAAGCCAATATAACTGAATTGTAAAATAGCATCTGAAGTGACATTGAGAGAGTAATTACCATCGAAATCTGTAGTGGTTCCTGTAGTACTTCCTTTTATTAAAATACTTACTCCTGGTAAAGGTTCTCCATCTTCAGTTGAAGTTATAGTACCAGAAACTTTAAACTGAGCAGGGTCTGTATTTTTATATTCTTCTTCTAGCCGTTGTTTAAATTCTCCTTTACGAATGTAAATTTTATCATTTACCCGCTTAAAGTGTAAACCAGTTCCTTTTGAAATATCTCTCAGAATATTACCAACTGAGTTATTTTGCGCACTATAATCTATAACAACATCTCCATAATCAATAAGATTATTTAAATATACAAATTCGAATGAGGTTTGGTCTTGAAGTTCTTTAATTGTAAGCATCACCTTTTGTTCGTCTGAAGGTAAGCTCACATAGATTTTATCAAGACTGACTGACTGCCCATTGCTGGCATTTGCAAGAAATAAACTTGCAAACAAGCACTGCAAAAACAAGCCATATAGCGAAAATTTAGACATAATAATGATTTGCCTTAGTAATTTCAATTTCATATTTTTACTAGGTTTTAAATTTTACAATAAGTTTAAAATACTATCCTGGAATGTTAGAGGGCACTCCCCACAAGTTTCTCTATGTTCCAGGTTTTTTTTGAGGCATTAATCAACTGCTGTTCATTGTTTTCATTTTCTTTATTTTAGAATAATATTAACTTGATCTTTATTAATTGTATAGTCAAAATTGTAAGTAAAACTTAAGCCCAATAATACTTCTGAAAGGCTTACATTATCGTATATCGTATTGATTGTTCCTGTTGGAGTTTTACCCTTTTGCTCAAATTCAACACCATACCATTCTTGTAATCTTTGCATCACCTCATTATAGTTAGCATCTTTAAGCACAAGCTTGCCATCTTTCCAACCTGTAATTTCTTGTATATCGAAATAGGTTTTATATAGGCTACTATCAAGCATATCTGCAATACCCATTTCCTCAGGAGTTAGCTCAATAATATTATCCTGATTTTTCATTTCTACTCTTCCTTCTACAAGTGCAATGTATACCTTGTTACTGTCTAATTTCACATTAAAGGAAGTACCTAACACTTTTGTCTCTACAGAATTTGTGCTTACAATAAAAGGTTTAGTTTTATTCTTTGTCACATCAAAATAAGCTTCGCCTTTTAAAGTGATTCTTCTTTCATTAGATTTTAGAAATTCTTTTTCAAATGAAATAGAAGATGAACTATTCAATATCACTCTGGTCCCATCTGGCAAGGTTATATTTTTCTTTTGGCCAGAAATTGTTGATATTTCTGAGAATACTTTAGCTATTGGTTGCTCTATTTTTTCTTCATTATTATAGAAATACAATACAGTAAATACACCTAGCAATAAGGCAATAGAAGCAGTAATTTTGCTAAAGGTAAAAAATGGATTTACTGTTTTTAGTTGATTTTCTGGCGCTGGTTTATTTACTGCAAAATGCTTTCGATTAATATCTTGCTCTATGCTTTGCCAGAGAAGTTCTTTATCTCGATTAGGAGTTATTTCAATTCCACCATTTTTATGATTGAGTAAATCGTCTATGAGCGATTTTAATGCTTCTTCGTTTTCATTAGCTGCAATCCATTTATGAACCTCAAGTATTTCTTCAGATGTACATTCATCTGCTAAATACCTTTTAATTAGTTGATGTTCAAGTTCTTTTCCGGTCATTATTGAAAAATGTTAATCTGCTTTTTTGCAAAGCCTATATCAGGTTCTATAAATTCGATTTGGGGTAAATACGTTTTAGGTAGGTCTTTACCCAACCTCCTTTTCTAAAAAAAATTAAATATTTTTCAGAAATAGCTCTAGAATGATCTGAGAGCCATTTTTTAAATAAAAATTATTTGAAATAAGAGTATTGAAATGAGTGAGATTTCGCCATGCAACTGTAAATATTCCGTGATAGATTGCTTGGCTAATTTCAATTGTTTTTCAACCATTTGGGTGGAGATACCCAGTTTTTCAGAGATTTGTTGGTTGGTAAGTCCGTCTTGCCTTTTGAGGTTAAAAACAACTTTTCGTTTTGGAGGTAATTTGTCTATGGCTTGTTCAAGTGTTTTAGAAAGCTCTTTGTGTTCTAACCAGCTTTCTGTTGAAGAAGCACTAAGATTTAGCTTGTTGAAGTCTTCTTTTAAAACCACTTTCGCTTTTGTTCTCACTGCACTTACAAGCTGGTTTCTAAGAATAATAAAAAGGTAGTTTTGGTAATCACTATCATCTTTGAGCATATGTCTTTTTTCCCAAAACTTCATAAACGCTTCGTGCAACACATCTTCTGCTTCTGGTTTAGATTTTAAGAAAGCAATAGAAATGCTCAAGAATTTATCGTAGTGTTTAAGATAAATTTCTTTAAGTGCATTAATATCACCTTTCTTCAGATTATTAGAAAGTGACTTCCCTTCTTGCAGTTCGATATTAGCGCTCATTTCCATATCTTATTAACTTATTGCTCAAGTTATTTAAAGCAACAGACATCAATCTATTTAGAAAATTAATAATTTATAGACGCCTTTACAAAAAAAACTCACAAATAGGAATTGCTTCAATCAGTAGCAATTTACAAAAATGATAATTTCTACCAATAAATAATGAAAATAATGTATTTTCCCACGAAATGTCATTTACTCTTTTATTCGATATAAATAAGGATTTCTACCCGGAGTTTCTTTTTGCAATTTGGGTAAACGCTCAAAAATACCTGTGCCCAACATCTTTTTTTGGAACCTGCTTCTTTCAACTTCTTGCTCCAAAATATCTTGATGTAGCTGGTGTAAATCTGGCATAGTAAACTGCTTTGGTAGTAAATTATAGACAATATGCTCACGTTTAATATCATCTTTTAATCTATTTCTAGCTTCCATAGCTATAGATTTATGGTCCATCCACATTTCTGGCAAGTCAGCAAAATCGAACCAAGCAATCTCGTCGTGGTATTCTCCTGCTACCGGTGCTGTCACTTTCATATCTACCAATGAATAATATGCAAGCGTAACAAATCGATTGTTAATCCAGTAATCTTCTTTCCAAGGAATACCAGCATTTAAAAACTGCTTATCTTACACCAATTTTGAATATGGAGATATGGAAGTGACTTTGTCAAACGATACCATTTACGCTTCCGTAACAGTGCATAATATTGGCGAAAAAACAGGAAAAGAAGTAGTTCAGTTTTATTTATCGATACCAGAGACTAAAATTGATCGACCTGAAAAAGAGTTGAAAGCTTTTACTAAAACCCAAATCATCAATCCGGCTGAGTCAGAGATAGTAACTGTTGCTATACCAGTTGCTGACCTTCGCTACTGGAATGAAACTCAATCTAAATGGGTATTAGAAAACGGCAAATACCAAATTCAATCAGGAGCTTCTTCAAGAGACATCAAACAAATTAATGAAATAGAACTGTGAAGCAATTAAAGCCAAATTAAATCCGATGGCGAATCTGTGTATGATAGATTCGCCTTTTTTCTTCATTTAAATCAATATTTAGCTATATTAAGGAAAGTATTGATTTAAAGTAAATATGAATTTGGCGTTTCTCGGAGTCATTACCATTGCACTCCTATTTTTTCTGGTGATGACTAGAAAAGCTTCTCCCGTAGTGGCTTTAATTCTGGTACCAATTGGTACTTCTTTGCTCGGTGGTTCGGGTAAGGAAATTATAGCTTTCATTACTGATGGAATTAAATCTATTGCGCCAACAGGTGTGATGTTCATCTTTGCTATTTTGTTTTTTGGCATTCTAACAGATGCAGGAACTTTCAGCCCTATTATAAATGGTTTGCTAAAAATGACACGTAAAGACCCCGCTAGAGTGGCAGTTGCAACAGCACTTTTAGCTATGATCGTGCATTTAGATGGCTCAGGCGCAGTTACTTTTTGGGTTACGATTCCTGCATTTTTACCAATGTACGATGCATTAAAAATGAAAAGGTCTACCCTTGCCTGCATCGTGGCTTTATCTGCGGGAACCATGAATATTCTGCCTTGGGGAGGCCCCACAATAAGAGCAGCAACCGCTTTAGAAATTTCTGTAACCGAATTGTTTAACCCATTATTAATCCCAGTATTGGTCGGATTGTTGGCGGTTTTAATCTTGGCTTATCTAATGGGGAAGAAAGAAAAAAACATAGTACTTCCGGTAGTTGAGCTAGAAACCGAAGCAGCAGACACATCTGAATTAGAAAGGCCAAAGTTGTTTTGGGTAAATATTCTTCTCATTCTCTTAGCAGTAAGTACTTTGATATCAGGTTTTGCTCCTCCTCATGTCATCTTTATGCTGGCATTTGTAATTGCTATTAGTATCAATTATCCAAATCTTAAAACACAAACAGAGCGAGTAAATGCACATGCCAAAGCAGCCATGCTCATGGCGAGTATTTTGTTTGCAGCCGGCTGTTTTACAGGTATTTTAAAAGGCTCCGGAATGATTGATGCCATGGCTAGTTCAGCGGTTCAATACATCCCTAATTGGATTGGCAACCACCTAGCTGTAATTACAGGTGTAGCTTCGATGCCAGCCAGTTTACTATTCGATCCAGATTCTTTTTATTTCGGAATATTACCATTACTTTCCACTACTGCTTCGCATTTTGGCGGTGATACCATAGAAGTTGGCAGAGCTGCTATTATGGGGCAAATGACAACCGGCTTTCCTGTAAGTCCATTAACAGGTGCTACATTTTTACTCACTGGTTTATCGGGAGTAGATTTAGGCGAACATCAGCGAAAAACTATACCCTATGCATTTTTAATTACTATTATCATTCTCATTGTGTCACTAGCAGTGGGAGCCATAACATTTTAAATATGAAAAAAATTAGAATTGGCAGTGGTGCCGGATATGGAGGAGATAGACTTGAACCTGCGCTTACTTTAATCGAAAATGCTAAGCTAGATTACATAGGTTTCGAATGTTTGGCAGAAAGAACCATTGCATTAGCACAGAAAGAGAAAAGGCTCAATCCGGATAAGGGTTACAACCACTTGCTGGAATATCGTATGGAAAAAGTGTTGCCACTGGCTCATAAACATAATGTGAAAGTAATTACAAATATGGGTGCTGCTAACCCCATTGCAGCCATGTTTTTAATTGCAGAAATGGCCGAAAAACAAGAATTGAAAGGGATTAAAATAGCGGCGGTTTTGGGCGATGATGTACTTGAATTGATAGATGATAAAAAGCAATATCAAATACCAGAAACTGGTAAGCCGCTAAGCTCGATTGAAGACAGCATTGTTTCGGCGAATGCTTATTTGGGTGTAAGTGGAATTGTTGAAGCATTGAATAATGATGCCGATATAATCGTAACAGGCAGAGTGGCTGACCCTGCTTTGTTCCTTGCTCCTATGATTTACGAATTTTGTTGGGATATAGCTGATTTTGATAAATTAGGTAAAGGCACTTTAATTGGTCATTTACTGGAATGTGCTGCACAGGTAAGCGGTGGTTATTTTGCTGATCCAGGAAAGAAGAATGTGGAAAATTTATGGGATGTAGGTTTTCCATTTGTAGAAATTGATGAAACAGGCGAAGGTTATATTTCTAAAGTAGATGGAACTGGTGGCGTCATCAACACAGCAACTTGTACAGAACAATTACTCTACGAAATCCATGATCCGGCGAATTATTTAACCCCAGATTGTGTCGCTGATTTTTCTAAAGTTGAGTTTGATTTGGTGGAAAAAGATAAAGTAAAATTCAGCCATGCAAGCGGCAAAACAGCTACCGATTCTTATAAAGTAAGTGTAGGTTATCAGAATGGATATTTTGGCCTTGGGGAGATTAGTTACGGTGGAGCCAACTGTATGGAAAGAGCCAAACTTGCAGGAGATATCATTCAAAAAAGATTGGAGAAATATACCTTTTCAGACTTAAGAATTGATTTTATCGGATTGAATTCTATCTCACCATTAAACTACGAAGTGAATGAAATTCATGAAATTAGGTTACGCGTATCAGGTAAAGCAGAGTCTTTAGAAACAGCTAAGCAAGTTGGCAGAGAGGTAGAAGCCTTATACACAAACGGACCTGCCGGAGGTGGTGGAGCTACACAGAAAACCGAAGAGGTGATTTCGGTTGCATCCATTTTTTTAAAGAAATCAGAAGTTCAAACAACCATCATTTATAAAGCAATATGAAACTCTGGGAAATAGCACATTCTCGCACTGGCGACAAGGGAAACATTAGCAATATTTCGCTCATCGTGTATGATAAATCTAATTATAATTTAATCGCCGAAAAAGTAACCACTGATAGCGTAAAACAATGGTTTAGCGCTAAAATTAAAGGAAAAGTAGAGCGATACGAATTGCCACAATTAGGAGCTTTAAATTTTGTATTGTTTGATGCATTAGACGGTGGAGTGACCAATTCTACTTCATTAGACAAGCATGGGAAATCACTGAGTTCTTTCTTATTGGAGATGTCCATATAGACTTTTGCTAACAAAAAAGCTGCACAGAATTTCTCCATACAGCTTTAAACATGATGCTAATTAGGCTAGAATTTTACTATCTAAAATCTAATTTCTTTATTTGCCCGGATAGAAAACCGCATCGAAAAACTGCTTCATATCTTCTATGTAAGGCTTACCATATTTGGCAAAAGTCTCTTTTGTAGTGGCATCTGGTTTCCAATCGAAGAAAGCATGCCCTACTCCTTCCACTTGCACATATTTTACTGTCTGACCATCTGCTTCTAAAGCATCAGCATATCTTTGTACATCTTCATCTTTAATAAGAAAATCTGTAGTACCACGAATGAGATATTGCGGCACTGCGCGCTCTTCTATGTTAGGAATACTTTCAATTGGAGAGATTGCAGCAATTTCTCCATCGGTAATATCTTTACTAAACCTCTTGATGAAGCTACCTTCAAAAACACCATAGCTTGGTGCAGCCACTTTAATTGCATCTTTAATTTCTTTACGAACTTGGGCAACAGTTTTACCTTCTGGCATATAAGTCGGTTTATACTCATACACACCATCTTTTTCACCAAAACCACCATCTCCAATCATATCTACCATGTTGGCAGCAGAAGCAGATAAATGGCCACCAGCACTATCGCCAGTTACAGCAATTCTTGTAGGATCGCAGCCATATTTCTTCGCATGTTCTTGAATGTGAGCAATAGCACCATAAACATCTTCAATCAGATCGCCCATCGTGTTTGGTTCTTTGTCGCCATCTAGTTGGCCAATCCAGCGGTAATCGATGCTGAAAACCACATATTGTTTGCTTTTAACCAGTTCTCTTGCCATACCTCTCATAATATCTTCGGTATTAGAAGACCAGCCACCGCCGTGAATAATTACGATTCCGGGTAGATTCTTTGCACCTTCTGGTGAGAACACATCATACTTTAATTCTTTTACCCCCGGCTTGGCGTAGACCACATTGTTTGTCACTTTAAATCCTTCTAATTCATCAGATTCTATAAATGAAGCTCCCAACACTTTTTCTCTGTCTACTACTACTTCGAATTCTGGTTTCATAGTCTCATGGTACTGAGTCCACATGCCTTCACCCGGATTGTAGAAATAACCTCCATCACTGCTAAAGCCAACATCAGGAGTTGTTTTAATTTTTAGCACTGTACCTTCTTTCACTAGTCCATCTTCGGGAATGGCTGGTGTAATTTTAATACTTCCATTTTCTGGTTCTTCTACAGTAACTTTAAAAGTTTTTTCCTGTGCAAAAAGGGAAATTGGGGAACTCAAACCTACAAGAAGTGCTATTCCCAAGACTTTATTCAATCTGTTCTTCATGAGTTTAAATTTTTAATTTAGACCAGCCAATAATTTCAGTTATGCCGGTAATTTTCATTATCATATTTGTATTTCAGAAACACCCTCCGCTTTCGGGTTTGTATTTTTTAATTGAATCTACATCTAATATTATTCTATAAAAAATTGAATGGATCAGTTGGCAGTTTTCACCGATAGTTTTCAATTGAAAATCGACAGATTTAGACAAAAGCTAACTCGTCTGTTAAAAGGATAATTTGGTAGATAAATCCATCTATCGCATCTATTCATTTGCAAGAAGCACTAGATTTAAGTCTGCTTTTGCTATGAAGCCCTTATTTTTACCTAAGATTTTCTTTTGCTCCTATGCCTGCATTATTTATTCGACAGTTTATTTCTCCGCTCATACACATATTGGTTTGGGTATTTTTGGCTGTGATGTTGTTGCTGTTTCAGCCACTTTTTGTAGAAATAGAATTGCCTGTTGTTTTCTGGATTAAACAAGGGCTTTTATTTATACTTTGGCTGGGAGCTTTCTATTTTAACTACTGGTTTTTTATACCCAGAATACTGTTTAAAGGCAACATATTTTGGTTTGTAATAGCAGTTTTGCTTTTATGTATTGCAGTGGTGATATTGCTTTTTTTGCTTGAAGTGTATTTACAAGTGCCTAAACAAGTTGAAGAAGCTATAATTCCAAATTTCACAAGTAAGCGTGTTTTCCCTCCGGTTAATACTTTGTTATTGGTTTTCTTTACAACTTTTTTAGTGTTGGGTATAGGCACTTGTATTGCGGTAGTTCAAAAATGGCAAAACGATACTCATTTACATCAACAATTAGAGAAAGACAAAATCAGCTCTGAACTCTCTTTTCTTAAAGCCCAGATTAATCCGCATTTCTTTTTTAATACACTCAATAACATTTACATACTCACCAGTATAGACATTGAAACATCTCGCAAAGCACTACATAAACTCTCGCGAATGATGCGCTATGTGTTGTATGAAACCCAAAAAGAAGAAGTATTGCTGAGCCAAGAAATTGCTTTTTTAGAAGATTACATGACTTTAATGAAGCTTCGTTTGACTGATAATGTGCAAATTCGGTTTGAATCGCCTAAAGCCATTAAAGATGTAATTGTAGCACCGATGCTGTTTTTGCCTTTTGTAGAGAATGCTTTTAAACATGGTGTAAGCGCCAAAGAAGATAGTTGTATCGACATTGCCATTTGCCAGCAGAGCAAGCAATTGGAGATGCGTGTTGCAAATACTAAATTTAATGAAAAGCGAACGATACTTGAAGAAAGCAATGGCATAGGTTTGGTAAATACCCGCCGCAGGTTGGATTTGTTATATCGCGATAAATATAAACTTGAGGTAAACGAGCTTACAACAGATAATAAGTTTTTGGTTCACTTAACTATTGATCTATCATGAAAATATTGAATTGCATAGCTGTAGATGATGAACCATTGGCATTAGGGCAGGTTTGCAAGTTTATAGAGCAAACTCACTTTTTAAAGCTGGTTGGCAAGTTTACCAATGCAATCGATGCTTTACAGACCATACATAAAGATGAAATCGATCTAATTTTTCTAGACATACAAATGCCAGATTTAACAGGTATCGAGTTAGCCAAATTGCTCGACTGGAAAAAGAACATGACTGGCCCTCGCATTATTTTTACTACTGCTTTTAATCAATTCGCAATTGAAGGTTACAAAGTAGATGCGCTAGACTATTTGCTCAAACCTTTTGATTACGATGATTTTTTAAGAGCAGCCAGCAAAGCCAGTGCTTATGCAGAAAAACTCAGTAACAATCCTGCTGTAAATACGAAACCAGATAAAGACTATCTGATATTAAAAGTGGAATATCAGTTAGTGAGAATTGCCTTTGATGATATTTTGTACATCGAAGGTTTAAAAGATTATGTAAAAGTACATGTGGCTAACAACGAACAAGCCATATTATCTCTCACCAGTTTAAAAGCACTAGAAGAAAAACTACCATCAGAGCGCTTTTTGCGCATCCATCGCTCATATATTGTTTCGCTAGAAAAAATTAGAGCTGTTACCAAAAACTCTGCTCAAATCGGAGAAACTACTATTCCGGTGAGTGAGCAATACAAAGACCCATTTCTCTTATTTGTAAATCAATGGAAAGAATGATGAAAATGTTGAAACTTATCCTTATTAACTTTTTACTAGCTTTTTGCCTGTTTAGTACTACCCTTTTTGCACAAAATGTAGCATTACAAGGAAAGGTAATTGTCGATTCGCTGTATTCTAAAAACCTCGAAAATGACTATGCAGAAAACCCTACTAGAGCTGTTTCGGTTTATCTCCCTCCCAATTATGATAATAGTAAAGAGCGCTATCCGGTAATTTATTATTTACATGGTTTTCTAAATAACCATAAGCTTTATCCAGAAATGATTGAGGTTTTGGATTTTGCCATTGCCACTCATAGAATCAGGCCATTTATTCTAGTGGTTTCAGATCAGCAGACTACTTACGATGGTAGCTTTTACAGCAATTCTGAGCTTTTCGGCAATTGGGAAGATTTTACTGCTTTCGATTTGGTAAAATACACAGATGATAACTACAGAACACTTGCTAATAAAGATAGTCGTGGCATTACTGGGCACAGTATGGGCGGTTATGGAGCTTTAAAAATTGCTATGCATCACCCAGATATTTTTAGTAGTGTGTATGCTTTAAGTCCGGGTGCGCTCACTGTGGTGCGAGAATATGGCCCAAATAGCAATACTTACAAAGAGCTTTCTAAAATTAAAACCACCGAAGAGTTGGCTAAATCTTATTTCCCAAAAGTGATTGTTGCATTTGCTAAATCGTGGTCGCCAAATCCAGATAATCCGCCTTTTTACTGCGATATTCCTTTCGAGTATAAAGATGATGAGCTTGTGGTTCACCAAGATGTTTTGGAGAAATGGTATAAAAACCTGCCTTTTTACATGGTAGATGAAAACTTGGAAAATCTACAAAAACTGAAAGCCATTAAAATGGATTGGGGTAGAAATGCTGGTGAGCGATTTACGATACAATGCGATATGTTTAGCCAGAAATTAGAAAATGTTGGGCTTACTCATTTTGCCGAAGAATACATAGGTACGCATGTGAGCGGTATTTTTACCAAAGATGGAAGAGTACCAAACCAGATGCTGCCTTTCTTCGATTATTATTTAAAGTTTGAGAAGTAAAGATTAAAATGCAGTGGAAATGCTAATTCAACTGCATTTTTTTGAATTCAAGGGGTTTCATTCCAGTTTGCTTTTTAAACAGTCGGGTAAAATATGAGGTGTTTTCAAAACCTAATTGGTAAGCAACTTCGGCTATGTTTTGATTTTCAATTCGCAACATATTTTTCGCTTCAGCAATTAGTGATATATGGATTAAATCTATAGCGGTTTTGCCAGTTTCCTGCTTTAGCAAATCGCTCAAATATCTAGGAGAAACATATAAATCTTGTGCCAATGCATTTACTGATGGAAGCCCTTTTGAAATAAGGTAACCGGCATCAAAATAAGCACGCAAAGCTTCATTAAATTTTGTAACTGTTTTACCAGACATATCTGTCCGGTTAATAAATTGTCTTTTGTAAAACCGCTGCGAATACATCAAAATAGAAGCTACATGGCTAATAATAATTTCTCTGCTGTATTCATCTTGATTGCTATTATACTCCAAAGTTATTTTGTTGAATAACTCCCAGATAATGTCTTCTTCTTTTGGAGATAGATGCAATGCCTCATTGGTTTCGTATTCAAAAAAGCTGTATTTCTGTATGTTGTTATGTAACTCATTTCCAGCTAGATAATCCTCGTGAACGAGTATCATAAATCCGGTTTCTTCAAACTCGAGATGCTTCATTTCTATAATTTGCCTGGGCTTAACAAACATCATAGAACCATTGCTATGGTCGTATTTGGTACGACCATACAAGATTACTCCTGCACGCAATTTTTTAAAACCTATCAAATAACAATCACTCGTAAACTCTCTATCTCCCAGAGGGCAATCCGCTGTACAGTTTACAATACTAAAAAGCGGATGCTCGGGAGCAGGCCAGTTATAAGCTCTATGTAAATCTGCTAATGTTTTATGATGGGTTACTTTGCGCATTTTGATGTTTGTTAAGCCCTAAACAAATTTGTTTTAATTTACTACAAATTGATGTGAATACAAGTTCAGCCTTGATGTTCTGGAATCCAATTAATGTCCGTGAGCGGCAATGCTTACTTCTTTCCAAGCATCAATTTCTGCTTGCCTTTTGTTGTAAACATCCTTCATTACATGGTAACCCATTCTACCAAGTAGTAATCTTGCGGGAGGATTTTCATTATCAACTAAATCTAATACTGGTTTTACAGTTGCTTCAGGTATGCCATACATATCTGTATCTGATGAAGCCTCAGCAAAGCCTTCTCTTACTGCGTTGTAGTCGGTAATGTTGTTAGAAGTTTGCAAAGCAGAAGCACCAGCCCAATCTGTAGCATAACCATTAGGCTCAATAATAGTCACTTTAATACCCAGATGAGCAACTTCGCTAGCGAGTGTTTCACTTAAACCTTCTATAGCAAATTTAGAAGCATTGTAGATACCAAGCATTGGCATAGTCGTAAGACCAAGTAAGCTTGAAACTTGAATAATTTGACCACTTTTCTGTGCTCTCATTACTGGTAAAACAGCTTGTGTTACCCATAATAAACCAAAGAAGTTAGTTTCCATTTGTGCTCTGGCATATTCTTCGGTCGATTCTTCTACTGTGCCAAACAAACCGTAACCCGCATTATTGATAAGCACATCGATGTTTCCAAATTTTTCGATGATGAGGTCAACAGCATCTGAGCTGGCTTGCTTGTCTCTTACATCTAATTGAATGGGTAATACATTCTCACCATATTTTTCAACTAAGTCATCTAAGTCTGAAAGTTTTCTAGCAGTAACCGCTACTTTATCTCCTCTCTGTAAAAATGCATCTGCCCATAATTTTCCAAAGCCTCTTGATGCGCCAGTAATAAATATTGTTTTTGACATTTTTTAATTTTTTTATGATTAAACAATGACACAAAATTACGGGCGATCAGTCTGGTAAAATAACACGTATGTACGAAAGAATAGCACAAAATGACATGTGCTACTCATTTCATTCATTTACCTCAGACATAAACTCATAACTTCCTGCACTTAGTTGATAGACTGCTTTGCCATTTTCGAATTTGACAAACTCAACACCTTTTGCCTTTGGAGCTTTTTTCCCAGACTCTTTTACAAGTTTTTGAGAGCTAGTTGGTAAAAACAAAGTAGCTGTGGTATTTGCAGGGACAGTAGTTTTATAGGTAAATAGATTACCCTCTTTTTTCCATTCACTTTCAATTCTGCCATACATAGAGTCGTAGTAACCTTTTGCCCAATTCATTTCTCCAGTTGGGTCTGGAGTTGGCTGCAAAATGAATGATTTAAAGCCCGGCTCAGCTCTTTGTATACCCAATGAATAATTATACATCCAAGAACCGATGGCACCAAATGAATAATGGTTGAAAGAGTTCATGCCATTATTTCCGCCAAAACCATCTTCAACAGTGTAAGAGTTTAAGCGCTCCCAAATGGTTGTAGCTCCATTTTTAACAGAATACAACCAAGACGGATAAGAATCTTGTTGCAGCAAACTGTAAGTAGCTTGATCGTAACCAAATTCAGAAAGAGCCGGAGCCATGGTGGCTGTACCGATAAAACCTGTCATAAGCGAATATTCTGGTCTCGTTTTACCCATGTGGTCTACATTTTTGCGCTTTACAGTTTCGGCTAAATGTTTGGCAATATCTGCTTCATATTCTTCTTTAAAAGCACCTAAAGCCAATGGAATCGCATAAGAAGCTTGTGAGTCTACAAAACCACCTTTTTCAAAACTATAGTCTTCGGGTTTGGCAGCTAGAGACATTCCAATGTAACCCGAATGGATGGTTTTATGAGTCGTTGGGTCTACATAGGTTTTGTTAAAGAAGTCTTTTCTCTGCTGATGTTTTTCTGCGTATTTCTTCGCATCTTCATTTTTGCCCAGCAACTTGGCAGATTCAGTCAAGATCATTAAATCATAAATCTGATAGGCTGTCCAAATCATGCTATTATCATTTTTATAGCCTTCTGGACTGAGCCAATCACCCAATGGACCTTCATCGAGAATACCTTCTGCGTTTTGTCTAGATTCCAGAAAATCTACATAAGACTTCATCGCATCATAATTCTCTTCCAAGATTTTTAAATCACCATATTGCTGATAAACTTCCCAAGGAATGGTAACTCCGGCACTTCCCCAAAGCGTTCCTCCGAAGCCAGTTCCGACCGGAGCAATATCTGGAAATCGGCCATTTTTGCTTTGTAGTTCTCTATTTGCCAATAAATGTCTTCTTAAAAATTGATCGACATTGCCGAGGTAAGTGGCTGTTTTGGCAAATACATTAATATCTCCATTCCAGCCCATTCGCTCATTTCGGGCAGGCGTATCTGTTGGGATAGACAAGAAATTTCCTCTAAAAGACCAAGTAATATTCTTCCAAAGTCGGTTTACTTGCTGGTTAGAAGTTTCGTAAGATGATGCCAAATTTTCAATGGAACTTACTACTAAACCCTTTACATCTTCTTTAGGAATCGCTTTTTTGATGCCTGTAATTTCTATGTATCTAAAGCCATGAAAAGTAAATGTCGGTTTTATTGTTTCTTCACCACCTTTTAAAATCCATTTATCTGTAGTTAATGCAGCCCTGATGTTTTCCATCATGATCATTCCTACATAATTCTTATGCTCTGGCAAATTTGGGTATTTCATTTCAGCATAGCGTAAAGAAACCATATCGCCACTTTTACCTGAGATTTTAATTTGAGGGAAACCCACCATGTTTTGCCCCATGTCATAGACAAAAACACCGGGTCTTACTTCTTCTACACTTTGAGCAGTGAGTGTTTTAACAATTTTGGCATTGTTCCCAAGCTGTCCTATAATTTGCAAATCGTCGTAATTGAAGGCAGACTCATCGTTGCTCTTTTTGAGATAAGCTGTTCCTTCTAATGGAATTTTTACTGCCGATTTCCATGCTGAATCAGCATAATCTGAGTTTGACCAACCTGCAATTAAAGCTTCTTTTCGAGCATCGTAGACTTCACCCTGAAAATAGCTTCCATAAATTATCGGGCTATCATTAAAATATTTCCATGTCTTTGGTTCTGTAACCACTGTTTGTGTTGATCCATCAGCATAGGTAATCACCATTTTAGCTAAGAGCGATTGTCTATCGCCAAAGTAGTTCCAGTTATAACCTCTGTAAGAAAGATTTCCACTCCACCAACCTTCGCCTAACATCGCTCCTACTGCATTTTTACCTTTCTTAATTTGATCGGTTATATCATAAGTTTGATACATGTGGGTTTTGTTGTACTGTGTTAAACCCGGATTAAAATAGTCGTCTCCGATTCTCTCTCCATTGATGTACATCTCATAAATGCCACGAGCAGTTACGTATAATCTGGCTTTGGCAATTTCTTTCTCCTCTGATGAAAAAGTATTTCTCAACATCGGCATGGAGTTCTTATCTGGATTTGCGATAATTAGTACATCCTTATCAGCATTACCTACCACATAGCTTTCTTCTGTTACAGATAAATCATCACTTTGGAAAATGCCATTGTATGATTCACCTTCGAGGTTTTCATAGAACAGATTGTTAGATGGTGCTCTAAAATTCATTACAACAAGCTCAGAGAAATACGCTTTTTGATTCTTTTCAAGTTTGAAGCCGATATCTCCCAGCATTGGATAAGCTATTTGGTCGCCACCTTGGTCACCATGTGGATTAAGATTAGAACCTTTTACATCTAGCCAAGGTGGTGCATTTTTATCTGGATTGATATTATTTTCTTCCGCTTTGCCATCTAAGTAAATCATACATTTACCAAAATTCATCTCAAAATACACTTCGCGCCAATCGTATTTGTTTTGTTCGTTGATGAGCGATTTTGAAATGTCGAAAGAATATAAAGCTTTATTGGCGGCATCATTAGGACTGTATCCCACTCTGTAAATATTGAGTTTAGCCAAACCATCTTCAGTTTCATCAACTTCACTAATGTCTAGTTCAAATGAGAAATAACTTTCGTCTTTGCCAACTTCTACACCTAAAATATTTTTGTTTTTATCCATCAACCTGAAATCGTTGGCACCAAAAACAAAGGCTGCTTTGCTAGATTCGCTTTCGCTATCTAGCTTGATTTTATAGGAAACTTTATACACAGAAAGCGCTTGAGAATAAAGCACTAAATCTTCAGCACTTCCACCAATCCAATCGGCACCATCCCATGCCTGTAAATTAGGGTTTGAATTCATTAAACCAGTTTCAAACCAAGAAGCGGCTTGATAAGATTCTCCTTTTTGATCAATTACATTCACCTCCCAATTATACTTTGTGGCAGCTTGTAAGTCTTGTCCATCATACAAAATATTGAGTGACTCATTAGACTTTACAGAACCCGTATTCCACACCTCGTTGCCCCATTCGTCTTTTACGGTTAAGGTATAAGCTGTTTGGTAGTATCCTCTTTGGTTGTCTGTAGTTTTCATTTGCCAGCTAAATCGCGGCTTTTTAATATCAATTCCCAGTGGTGTTTCTTCGTACTCCACTTTCAGGTTTTGCAGAGTAATCTGGCTAAATCCTTTTAAGGAAATTAAAACCAGAATGAATGTGATAATTTGAATCCTTTTCATATTTGTTTATAGTCTTTTATCCATTTAATTTAAATAATCACCACTAGAAATCACTCAAAAGACACTTACTTTATGAGTATTCTTTTGGAGATTTCGTGAAACACATTATAAATTTTTACATAATAAATTCCTGAGTTGACGTCTGAGACATCCATTTTTGCAGTCCCATTTTTACCCATACTCGACTTTAGTATTTTTCCAGATGTATCGAATAGATCTATGGTGAAATCGAACAATTCAGTTTCAATCACCAATTGCTCATCTGTTGGATTCGGGTAAATGATGCTACTTTTAAGTATGCTTTCTTCCGTAGATAAAATATCTAATTGAATTTCTTCCCACTCAAAAACTTCCCAACCATCAATATAATCGCGGTTACAAATTACAGGTTGGTAGCCATCTTCTGCGCTTACAAACAAATCGTTACTACCACGCAATCCCATTTTACCATTACCCAAATTGATAAAAGTAAATTTCTCAGAATCGCCAATGCTATCGCTGCTACAAATTAGCTGATTTGTTTCAGTATTCATGCTTATGTAATTCCCATTAAAATCCATAAAAGCTACTTTTCCATCACCCGCATTTATTAATTCGAAAATGCCACTAGTGCCGTAACTACTGCTGTTACAAGACATAGGAGTTCCATCGCCTTCTGATCGCAGATAAGTATCATTATAACCTTTTAACCAAATCGAACTACCATATGGCGGATAGGTAATTGTATCTGCTGTATGTGCCGAAACTGTATTGATCAAAGTTGTATTTCTTCGAAAATCTGGTGTAGCAAACTGCTGCCATTTGTTGGCTATGTCTTCGAATGAATCGTAATGGATATCGGGTGATGGATTGGTGTTGTTGTCATAATATCCCCAGTTTTCAATCGGACTGTCTGTCCTTTTGGTTTTATAAGCCCAGTTAGACCACGAAATATTTAGCGCATTTACCCCATTCAAATATTTATCCCATAAATCGGGGAAGTTCCAAAAATTAAATTCTCCGGCCAGTATCGGTACATCCCAAATATGTTGGTGGTTGGCCATATCCCGTAAAACAGCATCTATAAAGCCACTTTGCGAGTCGTAATTTGTTTTGTCTTCATTATAATGATGCACCTGATAGAGTACATTTTCCCAACCGTAATAATCAGGAGCAACTACATAGCTAAATCCTGGAAAAGCTCCTATCGAAATAACATGATCTTGGTCAATCGCCCTTATTTCTTGATAAAGTGTATTGTAAAATGCATGTATCGGATAGGTATTTTGATCTGAACTGAATGGTTCATTCATTGGGTCGTAAGCAGCTACTGTGGGATTATCTTTAAAATGCGTAGCCAATGCCTTCCAAATATCAATGGTCATTTGTTGGTAGGTGGTGTCTGTCCAAAGCTCATTGGCATGAGCTTGGCCACTGGTGATAAAACCATTTAATCCACCCGGAGCACCATGTAAATCGAGGATTACATACATATCTCTTTCAGCACATTCTGCCACTACCCAGTCTAACTGATCGAAACCATGTGGCTTAATTGTGCCATCATTGTACATGATCTCCATCCAATAAAAAGGTACCCGAACCATATTCATACCCATTGCTTTTACACTATCCAAATCACTTTCTGTAATCCAAGTTTCTTGATAGTAATTGAGTAAAGAGTCCATCCCATCTTCGCCAAATCTTAAAATCAATGAGTTTCTCACAGAATAATCATCTTCCATATAAAGGTTGAATTCTGCAATTGACCAATAATTCTCGTCAGTTGTACCTGTTTGCGTAATTCTCATATATCTTTTGTAATAGATATTTGGAAGCTGTATATAAATATTTTCAGTAGTTCCGGTACCTGTGGCTGCCGTTTCCCAAGAGATAGAATCCTCAGAAACCTCGATTACATATCCTCTGGCATAATCGCCAGTAAATGAACCAGCTTCAAAAGATACTCTATTGAAAATGACATTTTCCTGCATATCAACCATAAAATATTGTGAGCTATCTGCCACTTGAGCTGCTCCGTTACTCCATCGAGTATCTAAATCTCTGTCGAAAACACTCTGCAAATTAGATTCGTGAAAGGTAGAAGAGGCACTTGCCACCCATTGACTTCTATTAAGCGAGCCAGTTCCTAAAGGGCACATCCAATATTCCATACTCAGCCAAGAACCAAGATTGGTCCCTCTCAACATCACTGTATCGCCTGTTCCATAGTTATTTCTTAACACTGTGCCATCTGCTTTTAGAAAATCTGTAGATGTAATCTGTGCGGGTGTTGAGGTGCAATACCACATCGAAATTGCCAGTAAAACACAGATGGATAATAGTTTCATTTTCATTATTACGTGTTCGTTATCGGTAAAAAATATAGCATCAGATGCTATTTGGTTAGTAATTTTATTTCTCTATTTGGAGCTAAACTTTTCGTGGTTTTCAGTACCAGTTGGGTTTCGGGTAAATTGAGTTTTGTTGAAAGTGGAAGGTTTTGTACAGAATTGCCCACAAAAATTCCATAGTTTCCTTTTTCGATTACCCAAGCAGATTTGTCTGGATCGAAGGAAGCATAGTCTTTAGGCGAAAGCTCAAATTTGATAGTTTCACTTTTGCCAGATTGAAGCGTGTTGTTTTTTTTAAAAGCTCTTAACTCTTTATAGGGCTTTGTTAAGTTGGTTTGTGGAGATGCTACATATACTTGAACAACTTCTTTCCCTGCTACTTTCCCCGTATTCTCTATTTTACAAGTGATTGAAATGGTGCCATCAGTTGCCATTTTTGCTTCAAAATCAGAAAACTCGAATTGGGTGTAAGACAAACCATAACCAAAAGGAAAAGAAACAGGCACATCAAAACTTTCGAAGTATCTGTAACCCACAAAGATATCTTCTTCATAAACCACTTCCGATTTTACCCCAGTAAAAGGACTCGGATAAGGATTGTCCACCAATTCTACCCCCGGAAAATTTTTGGAAGAATAAGCATCTTTGTAATATACAGGGAAAGTCATGGGTAATTTACCAGAAGGGTTCACTTTACCAGAAATGATATCAGCAATGGCATTGCCTCCTTCTTGCCCCGGTTGCCAAACGAGTAAAATAGCATCGGCAAATTCCTTCCAAGAAGCAGTTTCAATTACACCACCAACATTTAGTATTACTACAAACTTCTTATTCTGCTGATGATAAGCTTTTGAAATATGCTGAATTAGATTTTTTTCATCTTCTGAAAGGTAAAAATCGTAGCCTTGTTTTCTGTCGTAAAATTCACCCGAAGTCCTATTGAGTGTGAAAACGCCAATTTGAGTTTGCTTAGCTATTTCATTTAAGGCTTCTTCTGTAAAAGTTTTTTCTGGTAAAATCTCATCTGGCCCGAATGACCATGCTTTAGGTGGTCGTTTGGCTTTTTCTTCTTTGATAAATTTGGTATATGTTTCTTGTAATGATGCTGAAACGGAAAAATTCTGACCTTTTAATCCATCTAAAATTGAGATTGAATAAGCTTTGTTTACATTGCCACTGCCTGTACCTACAGCAATAGTTTCGTAAGAACCAATTCCAAATAAAGCTATCTCTTCCTCAAAACTTTTTAAAGGCAAAGTTGCTTGCTCATTTTTCAAAAGAATAATTCCTTCGGTAGCTGCTTTTTTTGCGAGTGCTTTACTTGTTTCTAAATCGGGTGAACCACTGGGTTGGTAGCCAAGAAAAGTGGGTGTTTTTTTATAAATATTCAGGATGGATGCGATATTTTTGTTTAATTCAGTTTCTGAGAGCTTTCCTTCTTTTACTGCATTTACAATAAAACCTTTGTGTGAAGGTGTACCGGGCATGAGTAAGTCGTTGCCTGCTTTTAATTGTTCAGATACATGCTCTCCAGCAAACCAGTCGGTTAAAACAAAACCTTTAAAGCCCCACTCTTCTCTTAGAATAGTAGTGAGTAAGTCTTTACTTTCTGATGCATAAACACCATTTACTTTGTTGTAAGCAGACATTACCGTCCAAGGTTGAGACTCTTTTACTGCAATTTCAAAGCCCCTTAAATAGATTTCTCGCAAAGCCCGCTCGCTAAGAATTGCATTTACTCTGCTCCTATTGGTTTCTTGATTGTTAACTGCAAAATGTTTGATAGAAACGCCAACACCTTTAGACTGAACGCCATTGGTAAAAGCGGCTGCCATTTTTCCAGATATATAAGGATCTTCTGAATAAAACTCGAAGTTTCTGCCTCCTAGTGGATTTCGATGGATGTTTAAAGCCGGAGCCAATAAAATATCTACCCCGTACTCTTTGGCTTCGTCACCAAAAGCTTCACCTACTTGTTGCATCAGTTCTAAGTTGAATGTGGATGCTAGCATGGTGGCCACCGGAAATGCTGTTGCATAATAGGTTTTATCTGGTGTGTTGTTTCTATGTGGATTGATTCTTACACCTGCCGGACCATCGGCAAAAACTACTTTTTTTATTCCTAATCTATCTACTGGAAGGCTTGTGCCTGCTGCACCAGGAACTTTATCTTCGGTTTCTCCTACTCCGGTTGCCCCACCTTCGGAATAGGCTTTTTCCATTTCGCTACCTACTACTAGTTTTTCTTTCTCTTCTAGCGTTAGTTTTTGAATGACAGAATTTACATCAATACTTTGTTGTGCATAAGATTTACTTGCCCAAAGTAATACGATTAAGAAGCAGTATTTTAGTTTCATTATGATAGTGTTTTGTGTTCAATTACTGGTTTTTTAGACCTGATTATCTCAGGCTAATTCCGAATTAGCTTTAAAAAAGAGTGTGAAAGCTTCTGCAAAGTGTGAACTCTACAGAAGCTTTATATTTATTTTAGTATCCCGGATTTTGATCGTCTTGACTGATTTCTGAATTTACCCTAATCTCTCTTTGAGGGATTGGGAACAACAATCTATCAGTAGACATTTGATATGAGCCTGATACAGGATCGACTCCTTCTGGGTAATAATAGGTTACAGGGTCTGCAAGAATATTGGCAAAGTGTGCCGTCATAACTTCTACGGCATTATCGGTTCTCACTAAATCTAGCCAACGTTTATTTTCAAATGCTAACTCAATGCGTCTTTCATGTAGAATCAGTTCTCTCAGCTCAGCTTGATCTGTAGTAGTAATTGCTTCTAATCCAGTTCGGGTATGCGCATGTACCATATTTAAATAATCTAGTGCATCACCTTTACCTTGTTCATTTTTAGCTTCGGCAATCATCAATAGAACTTCGGCGTAGCGATATACCGGCCAATCGTCATTGGTATTCGGCGCAATGTCTGCTCCATGCACATATTTTTTTACATAAGGAATATTCTCATAACCATCACCAGTGTAAAAACCTACAGATGCATCTAATCTTAAATCACCCTCTTCGTAAGCAGCTACCATTTCTGGTGTGGGAATATTCCAACCTGCATAAGAGTTTGAGCTACCATTAGGGAAGCCTTCTATCACTCCGGGATCAGACAATATTGGTAAAAAGTTATAGGCAAAATTACTAGCAGAACTCGCTGTCGGATCATCAGTATACTGAATTTCAAAAATAGATTCTGCATTATTTTTATTAGATGGATCGAAAATAGCTGCATAGTCATCGAGCAGTGAATAGCCTGTAACCTGAAGCAATGTTGATTCTGCATTTGCCCATTCTTCCAATACAAGATAGATATTTCCAAGTAAAGTATAAGCAGCTCCACTGGCAACAAAACCTGCATCTTGATCTGCACTAGCAGGTAAAAGCTCAGCAGCTAGTGTTAAGTCTTCGATTATCTGAGTGTAAATAGTTTCGGTAGCAACTCGTGGATTAGCTGTTTCTTCGTAAGAAGTTGGTGGTGCTAATACCAATGGTACATCACCGAAATACTGAACCAAATCGAAATATGCAAAAGAACGCATAAACAATGCTTGCCCTTTAAAATTATCTTTCTGAGTTTGGTCAAAATCAGCATCATCTATAGTTTGAAGTATCTGATTTGCTCTACCAATTAAGATATAGTTATTCTCGTATTTATTTGCAACAGCACCACCGTTGGCATCATCTACAAACTGGTCTACATACTCACGGTCTGCATAACCTCTGTTTGCTTGGTTGTAAATGAAAATGGTGTTATCTGATCGCATTTCACCCATTGCCCAAGCGCCATAATCTGCCAAACCAGAACCAAATAAAGTTCTCAAAGGCACATACATACCAATTACCGCCTGTTCAAAATCTGATTCAGTTTGATAAAAATCTTCTGCTGAAACAACAGTTTCTGGTAAGTTAGTTAGAAATTCATCTTTGCAAGCATACATTGAAAATGTGCTTACAATTAAAAGGATATATATAAATCTGTAATTCATCATTTTCACAATTAAAGTTTTACCATGTCATATTTACACCCAATGTAAAGGTTCTCGGAACCGGATAAGTAGTTACATCAGCACCAGAGTATAGCCCCACTGCGGCAGATACTTCTGGATTTCCACCGGGATAATCTGTAAATACAAATGCTTGTTGCACACTCAAATAGGCCCTAAATGTTTTAAAGAGTTTTACTTTTTCAGCTGGTAGTGTGTAACCTAATGTGATGTTTTTAATGGTGAGGTAAGAGCCATCGTACACAAATTTTGAACTGAACCAGTCTCTCTCTGGACCTGTAGTACCAGACTTAGTCGTTCCGTATCTGCCATTTCCGGGATCTTCTGGCGATCTCCATCTATTTTGAAGGTCTTTAATTACATTAAATGAACCATCGAGGTTACCAGTAAATCTTTCGCTGATGTTTGCAATCTTATTACCGAATGCACCTTGTGCTACTATAGACAAGTCGAAGTTTTTATAAGCAAAGGTATTTGTAAAACCTAGGGTAAATTTTGGGGCAGTATTACCAATATAGGTTCTATCCCTATCATCATTAGTAACTGTTCCATCACCATCCACATCTTTAAATCGGATGGTACCTACATCAGAGCCTTGATGTTTTGGTAGTGCATCGTATTCTTCCTGATTTCTATAAACTCCCTCCCAAACTAAACCATATAAACGACCAAGTGGCTGGCCAACTTCTGTAATGGTGTATTCTCCATAAATTGCAGCATTGGCTGTACCTAGTTTTACCGCTTTATTTCTGTTGAATGAAATATTAAAATCTGTGTTCCATGCGAATGGACCTGTAAAGTTTTTGGTTCTCACAGCAACTTCGTGTCCCCAGAATTCAAGCTCACCTACATTGGTAGCAAAATTATAAAAGCCAGAAGAGATAGGAATTTCAACAGTGTATAACAGATTGTTTGTCACTTTTCTGTAGTAATCGTAAGTAAGGGAAATTCTATCATCAAACAAACCAAAATCAACACCAATATCCCATTGTTTTGTGGTTTCCCAACCGAGTTCGGTGTTATTCAATCCATCCACACTTTTTCCACTCAAATACACATCGTTAAATGGATTATTGGTATTTACCATGTTGGCATATTGGGTATAATTACCAATATTATTATTACCCGTAATACCGTAGCTAGCTCTTACCTTAGCAAATGAAACAGGTGTTAAACTTTGCATAAAAGCTTCGTCTGAAATAACCCAACCCGCTGAAACTGAAGGAAAACTACCCCACCTGTTATCAGAACCAAATTTAGAAGAACCATCTTGACGAATAGCTGCAGAAATGATATATCTATTTTTAAAACTATAGTTGATTCTACCTACGATTGAAGCCAAACTCCACTCTTGTATATCTGTTGAACCAGTAATGGTTTTGGCTGCATTTAAAGTCTGTACTTCATTATCTGGAAAGCCAGTACCAGTCATCGAACCACTTTCTGAGCGTGCTGCTTGTGAAGTATAACCAGCCAACACATCAAAACTATGGTCGCCAAAAGTATTGTTATAACTCACCGTATTTTCAAACATCCAAGAATACGCATAACTATTGCCATGCGACCCACTAATGCGAGAAGCATCTGCTTCGTTTGGTGGATTGAATAAACTACCTGCTGTAGATGGATAAAAAGAATCACTCACAGTATTACCTAAATCTACACCTATTGAACTTTTGAAAATCAGGTTATCAAGTATGCTTACTTCAGCAAAAGCATTAGACAACAAACCCACATTTTTAGCCGTATTTTTTACAATTTGAACTTGATTGTACCAGTTAGGCGCTGCTGCAGTACCATATTCATCACTCACACTTAATGGAATTGAACCATCTGGATTTTTGTAAGGTGCCAATGGGCTTGTAAGCATGGCTGACTGAATGATACCACCCGTGTTGTACCAAATACCATCACTTTGAGGTGTACTGTTATTGGTAAACGTTGGTGCTAAATTGAGTCCTACTTTTACCCTATCATTAATTCTGTAATCAGAATTGGCTCTTAACGAGATTCTTTCGAAATGAGAATTGAGTAATACCCCCGATTGCCTGAAATATCCCCCTACAATCGAAGTACTGAACTTCTCATTACTCCCTTTAAAGGATATTGAGTAATTTTCTATTGGAGCTACTCTAGTTACAACATCAAACCAATCGGTACCCTCACCATATTCTTCTGGATTGGCAAACATATCTCCTACTGCCTGATTATTTTCTTCTGCAACTTCTTTTTTGAACTGCGCAAACTCTCTGGCATTCATCATGTCTGGTCTGCCTTTTTGAGGTATTTGTTGAAGGCCATAATATGCATTAAATGAAAACTCAGACCTATTTGCTTTGGCTCTTTTAGTAGTTACAATTACCACCCCGTTTGCCGCTCTTGAACCATATAAAGAAGTGGAAGAAGCATCTTTCAACACCGTAATACTCTCAATTTCATCTGGGTTCATGTTAGAAATATCGCCAGTAATTGGAAAACCATCTACTACATATAAAGGGTCGCTACCAGCAGAAATGGATGTTTGACCTCTTACGCGAATCGTCATCCCTTGACCGGGAATACCTGAGTTTTGCGTAATTTGTACACCCGCTAATTTACCTTGAAGCTTTTGTGTTACCTGCGCCACTGGTTGGTCTTTTAAATCATCTTCACCTACTTTTTGAACCGAACCAGTTACTTTTTGCTTACTCTGAGAACCATAAGCCACAACTACTACTTCCTCTAAGCTTTCAACATCTACTTCTAAACCGATATTAATAATTGATCTGCCACCAACATTGATCTCCTGTGTTTTAAATCCCACATACGAAACTACCATTGTAGCAGCCTCATCTGAAACAGCAAATGAATAATTACCATCAATATCGGTAGTAGTTCCGGTAGTTGTGCCTTTGATTAAAATACTTACTCCTGGCAGTGGTTCACCATCATCAACAGAAGTTACTCTTCCACTCACTTTAAATTGTTGGGCTTCTTGAATTACCTCTTTTACATCGGTTGTATCTGATGTGGCTTTTTTACTTACCAGAATATTTTTGCCTATTCGGGTAAAGCTCAATCCTGCATTTTTAGAGATAAACCGCAGCATATCTCCAAGAGAATTAGCTTGCGACATGTAATTTACCCTATCGTTAGAGTCGATTGTATTTTTTGTATAAGCAAAGAGAAAACCTGTTTCTTCTTCAATTTTGTGGAAGGTTTCTTTTAAGGTCGCATTCTTTACCTGAAGTGTTAGATATATTTCTTCTACACTTTTAGTTTGTGCGTTTCCATCATTTGCAAGCAACACAGCACTTAAGGTCGCTTGTAAAATTATTCCATATAGTACTATTCTAGACATATATGCAATTTGTCTAAGTAATTTCAAATTCATATTTTTAACTAGTTTTTGATTGTAAAAAGGTCAATAACGTGCTTAGAAAGTAGTCTAACTGCGACCAAACAATTTCACTGCATTCTAAGCTAAGCCAGCGTTCTTCTTAAGTGTATGAACCTGGCTTTTTTCTTAACTTGTGTTTTCTTTAATCTTCATTCCCCTATTAGATTTGTTAATGGATACCTACCTATTCTATAATTACTTCTTTATTATTAATCTGATAATTGAACTCTATTGAATGACTGATTTTATTTAGGAGCATTTCTAAAGACTCATCTTCAAATTTTCCGGTAAAGCCTCCTTGCGTATTTACTTTGTTAGAGATAGTAAATTTTACTCCGTACCATCTTTCCAGTTTTTTTACTATTACATCAAAAGATGCATTTTCAAAAATGAGTTGATTGCTTCTCCAAGATATTATTTTAGATAAATCTACATTCGACGTAGTAGTAATTTTATCTTGTGCTTTATTATAGCTCATTACATCGCTAGGTTGCAAGTAAATTGTATTTTCAGCCGAATTTGATTCTTTGTTAATAGCAACTTTACCTTCTACCAAAGCTATTTCTACATCTTGGTCTTCCGGATAGGCACGAATGTTAAATGTTGTACCTAAAACCTTGGTTAAGATATTCCCCGTGTGAATAATAAAAGGTCTTTTAGGGTCTTTTTCTACTTCAAAAAATGCTTCTCCTGTTAGATAAACTTCTCTGGTTTTGCCACTAAACTTTTCTGGAAATTTGATCTCGCTATCTGCATTTAGTTTTATAAAAGTCCCATCAGAAAGGGTAATATTTCTTTTTACTCCTTTAGCATTTTTTCTAGAAACCAATGCGATTTTTGTATCTGTTCCGTCTGGGTTATCTGTATGAAAATACTGTTGATAAAAAACAAAGCCAAGTACTAGTGTTACAGAAGCAGCTATGTAATAATAGAATTTAAAGAAAGAATTTTTCTTTGCTATTTTTTGATTTGGCGCTTCATCGTCAATACTGGTTTCTAAAGTATTCCACACTTTATCCATGGAATCTTTATTTACATTCCGTTTATGACTCCAGTATTTTTCTAGTTTTTTTACTGTATCAGTGTTTGTTTCAGACTGTTTTTGCCATTCTTCTAGAAAAGCTTTTTCGTGCTCGTTGAGCTCTTCTCCAGTGAGAGACTTGACCAATATTTCATCTATATCTGACATATATTTAATTCGAAAATCGTAATAGGTTTGAAAATTTTGTACAAGCGTACCAGCCTACAGTTCAAATCTGTAGTATTTAAATTTGCATTAATTATCTCCTCATAGAAAGGACAAAAGTTTTTGGAAAGCAGACTACGTCAGTCCAGAAAAAAAATTAAATTTTCTATCACTATTAAAAAAGATATGAGATTATTGATGTTTCTGATGTTGGTTGAGTTGAGATTTTCATCAGATCTTTTCTGCGTTAAATGTTCTCTAATTCTTTTTACAGCTTTTAACACCTGATTCTTAACAGTATAGGGAGAAACATTTAAAATTTCGGCAGCTTGCGCATAATTGAGCTGATCTTCTTTTACTAAAAAAAATGCGTTTTTGCAGGCTGTAGGCAATGTTTCGATTACTTTGTCTATCTCATCGCGAAGTTCTTCGGCAAAATAGGCGGCTTCTGGAGTAAAGTTTTCTATCGCTAATTCGAAGTGCGCATCATCTAAAGACAGATGGGTATTTTGCTCTTTTAATGATTTTTTAATGACGTTAAGTGAATGATTTTTTACTAAAACATAGAGGTAGGTTTCTATATTTTTTATTTCTAAAAGATTACTTCTGTTATTCCATATTTTCAGAAAAACTTCAGAAATCACTTCTTCTGCCAATTCTCTCGACTTTAAAAAGCGCAAAGCAAAGGCAAAAAGTCTTTCGAAATAATATTGGTAAAAACTTCTAAAAGCAAGTTTATCATTATGAGAGGCAATTCTCTTCTTAATTCTTTCTATATCAATTTTCATATTTTGAAAAGCGTATAATTACACTAATAGATTCTAAAGAAGAGGAGATAACTACTGCAATTACTAAAAAATACAGAAGAAATGCAAATGAATGTCTTTCAATATAGCTAAGTTATAAGCCATATATAATTTTAATATTATTTATTATTATGGATATAATATTATAAATATCGTTTAAAACACAAGTATTTATACTATTAAACCTGTTTAATAGGTATAGCAAAAATAATTTCATTTAGTTTTTAAGAGCTTTAATTTTTGTGTTATAGAATGAATATTAAAAGCTATACAACATTCATCCATTGCTTAAACTCTGTTACTTTGGCCTTGCTTATTATTACTGGTTCTTGGGGTTTGGGCGAGATGTTAAGATGTAATCTACGGTTTACATAATATTCAACATCAACAATAGAATCTCGCTTTACAATGAATCTGCGATTTACTCTGTAGAAATTATTTGGGTCTAATTTCTCAGCTACTGCATCAAGGCTTTGGTCTAAGGGGAAAAGTCGGCTATCATCCGTTACGCATTTCACCATGCCATAATCTGCTTGGAAATAGCTGATTTCTGAAACTCCAACTGGTACTAATCGATCTTTGTAGGGTAATAAAAAATTCTTTTGATAACGCTTTTCTTGTTTTAGTTGATCGTAAAGGTGTTGGACGGTATCGGAGAAATTATGTGGCTCCTCAGATGGATTATTATCTAAAAACAAGCGCTTATACTTATCTACCGCCTTTTGCAACGATAATTTTTTTATTGGTTTTAAAAGGTAATCTACACTATCTAGCTCAAAAGCTTTAAGTGCGTATTGATCATAAGCTGTACAAAAAATAACTGGCGATTTACATTCAACCTGTTCAAAAATCTCAAAAGAAAGCCCGTCATTCAAATAAATATCTACCAGGATCAGATTGATATTTTCAGTTTTTGAAATAAATGCAACAGCCGATTGTATTGAATCGACAACCGATAAAATCTTTATCTTAGGATCAATTTCTGTAAGCAGTTTTACTAGTTGTCTGGCAAGATTTACTTCATCTTCTATAATCAATACATTCATTTTAAAAGAGGGATTTGCACGTTGAACAATGAGTCTGTTTTCTTGATGATTACTTCTTTATCTGATAAATATTTGTATCGCTGGTTGATATTGTATAAACCTAATGAATGATTATTAGCTACAAATCTTGGTCTTAGATTGTTCTCCACTTCTAACTGTTCGTCATTCGAGTGAATGCTAATGCAAAGCGGGTGTAAAGAATCAAAATTGTTGTGTTTGATGGCATTTTCTATGAGCATCTGAATAGAAAGTGGCAATACTTTAGACCTCATAAATTTACAGTCGATGTTCTTTTTTATCATTACAGCATCACCAAATCGCTCTTTAATTATTCCCAAATACACATTTACAAAATCCATCTCTTCAGTAAGTAAAACCAGATTTACACCTTCATTTTTCAATACATAGCGATACACATCAGATATATCATATAAGAATTTCTTTGCTTTGTCGGGAGACTCATCGATCAATCCATTTAAGGTTGAAAGTGAATTGAATAAGAAATGTGGATTGAGTTGTTCTTTTAAATTGGCAAACCTAGCTTCGGCTGTTTCTTTTTGAAGAATTTCATTTTTTAACCTCATTTGGTAGTTATCTCGCATAAATCGATAAACCGTTCCGATTAGCACTGAGACCAACATGAGCACAAGGCTAGACATCATCAAACCAATTAAAATACCGCCATTACTGTAATCTAATTCGGCTCTTCTGGGAATAGAAGTTATCTTTTCTGCTCTGGGTACAACCAGTATAAATTGTAGTGGAATAAATATGAGGAGGTTAAATGTAATGATGCCCAAAGGCTTGGTAAGGTTAAAACTCAGCTTCCCAATATTGATCTGATTATAGAAAATATTAGCCGACAAGAATAAAAGCGAAACCATAAAAATGAGCCCAATTCTGCGGATATAATCAAAAGCATCGAATTTGTAAATATCTAGCTCTGTTAGGCGAATCATTACATTTACCTGAGAGAGACCCATCATAAAAGTGATGATCATAGCTGTGAGCATCACCACTATTACACGCGTATAAAATTGCTTCATTTTTATCTCATAACTTAGATTGTATTCGCAATTATTTTCCAATTCAAGCACTCTCACAATACCTCCTTGCTCTTTGTATTAATTTGTTAGAAACCCCTGTTTTTACTTCTTTGAAAATAAATCTGCACAGTATATTGAGAAGCATCTCCCAAAAACACTTCTGAAATATCCGTTGCTGCCACTGTGGTTAATCCGTGATAATACCTAATACCCAATGGACCAATTTTAATTCCTCCAATTAGTCCATAATCGAAGTCGTGAATATCATCTTTATCAAAGCTGCCATAGCCGGCTACAAATTGCCCGTCAAAGTCGAAAGAAGTGCCAACTGGCAAAGCGCCATAAGCTCCTGCTTCTATTTGAAAGAGTCTGCCTATTTTATAACCGACAGCGACTGGCAATTCCAGATAGTTAATTTTATAAGTAATGTCTCCATCGAACACACCCAAATTACTTGGGTTGTATCCTGCTTTGCCGCCTTTCATAGAAAAAGCTAGCTCTGGTTTTAGAATCGTATTTTCACCAAGTGGAAATGAAGGGGCAAAACCCAAATGGAAACCAGCTCTTACACCCGAATCATTTGCATTAATCGGAGACAGAAAGCTAATACCAACACCTTTTTTAAAGTAACTAAATATTTGACCAGCACTATTTCGCTGAGCATAGCAGCTGTTTCCGATTATAAGGAGCAACAGAATAGTAAATATATTTTTTAGCATGGTTGAATTTTATTGAGGTAGATTTTATAAAAGGAAGAGACCGAAGCGGTCTCTATCCTGGAAAGGAAACCAATTACATGAAAAGAAATTGGCGATTGTTTTTGCTACTTCCAGTTGCCTGAACCACGGCGATTCCTCATCTCTTGCCTTACATCTTCTTTCATTTTGAGGTATGTTTTATACTGGTCTTTATCTAGTATTTCTTTTACTTCTTTATCTTTTTTGCCACTCATACTTTGCAACTTATTTAGAGTTGACATAGACCTTCCTTCTGCCACAATCGATTCCATTTCTTTTACATACTTCAGGTTTACATCGTACATTTTTTCTTCCTGATCGTCGTAAAACTCGATTTTCTCCTTTTGCTTTTCAGTTAACAGTTCGGCTTTTTCTTCGGAGGTCATGTCTGCCATTGCACCGTTTTGCGCATAGGCTGAGCTAGCCAGAAAAAAGACAAATAAGAGGTTAAATAATACTTTAAAGTTTAATATGCTCTTCTTTTTTTGATCTTCCATTTTTACTGATTTTTATGGTTATACATAGTTAATTGTTATTGATTTACACTAAAGAGACTAAGCAAATAAAGCTGCTAAATGAGCCCATGAGCCGAACAAATTCGGGGTTGAACTAAAAGTTGAAATCGTTTTGGAAATCAAGCTCGTTGATGTCGGAAGCGTTGATGTTCCTCCTTTTTTTATAATTATTGAAGCGATAACTCAGGTTGAGAGAAACCACGGGTGTATAGGGCAAAAACTCCATGCTATTCAAGAAGTATTCGCTGCTACTCACATTAGAGAATTTGATCATGTTAAACACATCTCGCACTTGTAAAGCAGCATCTAACTTACTTTTAAACAAAGGTTGTTTTACACCTAGCATGGTTGCATAAAAGCCTTTGCGTTGCCCTTGTGAGCTGGCTAGTTCACTGTTATAAATTACATTAAACTGAATAACCGTATTGGTTTTTGAGATTCTGAAAGTTGAGCCAAAACGTGCATTCCACGAGTTGGATGAGTTATTTACTTCTTCGCCAGAAACATCTCCATTTATGTTGTAGCGATAAATGCTGGTACTGCCATTAACTCGCCACCAATCGTTAATTTGCATACTTGCCAGAATCTCCGTACCATAAGAATAATCTTTGTCGAGGTTATCGTAAGAGAGCAACAGCAAATCGTTTTCTTGTGCCAACCATACAGGACTAATTTTGTCATTTGTTTGTCGATAGAATATTTCGGCAGATAGAAAAGACATCATAAATCTTTTGATCACACTTAATTCTAAAGAATGTACATACTCTGGTAGCAATTCAACATTTCCGCTTCGCTGACTCTTTTCGTCAATTAATTGCAGATAAGGATTTAACTGTTGCACAGCAGGACGATTGATACGTTTACTGTAGCCTAATTTTATCTGGTTAAATTGTGAAAAGTTGTAAGAGATATTGGCTGATGGAAATATATTGAAATAGCTTTCTGTATTGCTTGTTGCTGCCTGATCAATTTCCCGATCTGTGATTTCTGGTCTCAAACCTATTTGATAAGCAAAAGATTCTTTTTCACCAGTAAACTGTAAATACCAAGCATGGATGTTTCTTGTTAGTTGGATGTTATTATCAGTTGAAGTGTTTTCATCCACTGAAGTAACAGCTATGTTCTGGTCTAAATCATTTGTCTCATACCTAAGTTGATAGCCCAACTCTAACCTATTATTCCCTTCGCCAAATGGCTTTACATAATCGAGGTTTAGCCTGAGTTCATCTTCTGTTCCATCTTCTAATGAAAGCTGATCTACAATTAAATCTCCTGTTGTCCAGTCTGTATTAGCAACTTCTTCGATCAATACATCTTCTTTATTTCCATCTGAAACCTTATAGAAAAGATTCGCACTAAATTTATGACCCGAAGACAAATCGAATAAATGATCGTAGCCAAAGGATGAAGAAATGAAATTACGGTCATTTTCTGCGATAGAATTAGAAATTGTATTTTGTGAAGTATTGGTTAAGGCAGTTGTTTGAGAATCAAATTCACGTTCGAATTTTAACTTGCCAATATTTAAATCCCAAGTGAAAGTGTTTCGAGTATCTACATTGAAAGTTAGACCAGTTTTAAATGTATAATTCTTCCGATAGATACCGATATCCATATCTGAATTTCTGATTAAAGTATCACTCTCGCCATAGTTTTCTCTAATTCGTGAGCCCTCACCTTCCATAGGCGTATATTGGATGTTAAAGCCTGTAGAAAAAGTAATTTTATTCCGAGTTAATTGGAAGCTAGCATCAGAAGAATACCTTGTGAGCCAATTAGCTGTAAATCCACCACTGGCATTTACAACACCGCTAAATCCCTCAGAGAAGTCTTTTTTTGTAATTACATTGATAATACCCACTTCTCCCTCAGAATCGAACTTAGCTGATGGATTTGTGATAATTTCTACGCTTTCTACCGTATTTGCCGGAATTTGCTGTAGTGCATCACTCCCTCTTAAAGCTGTAGGTTTTCCGTTTACCAACACGGTAAAATTAGAACTCCCACGGAGTGTCATATTCCCATTCATGTCTGTTTTTACTGAGGGTTGATTTTCCAAAGCTTCTACCAATGTGCCTCCCTGTGCTGTAATTATATTGCTGATATTGATCACTTTTCGATCGGCTTTAAATACCACATCTTCTCTTTGTTCAGTAATTACTACTTCTTCTAATTGCTCTGTATCTGGCTCGAGTTGAATCTCCCCAAAGTAGATTTCTGGTTTCTTCGGCAGTATCAAAATCTGATTGATTCTTGTCTTTTTGTAGCCAATAAAACTTATTTCCAAATTGTAAATTCCTAGACTTAAATCTTTGAGTGCAAACTGTCCTTTGGCATCTGTAAGAGTACCTTTTACGGCTTCATTTTTCATAAGGCTATAAAGTGCTACTGTCGCATATTCCATAGGTTGGTTACTTTCCTTATCTCTAATCTCACCGTAAATGGCACCTTCTATGTCTAGATTGGGCAAATCTTGCGCACTCAAATTATAAATAAGACAAGGTGCTAGTATAATAATCAAGATCGCGCTTATTATTTGTGCTTTCATTTTGCAGGTTGTTATTGCATGTTGATTTCCAGATAGACGGTATCGCTGGCAAAGCCAGAAAAGATTCCTACACCATTGTCGATATTGGTATAAGGTTCGTTTAAGTCGCGCGAGTCTTGTTGAATAGTCTCGTAAAGCAAGGCATATTCTTCATTTACTCGGTACAGAATAATTCTATGTGTGCCAAACTGTGTAAAATGCACAAAGGGAATTAAGGTGAAGAAATCGTTTTGAGTTGGAACAGATGTAAACTCGAAGTTGAAACTCAAAATATCATTTACATCAATTGGTTCTGGATCACTTTCTATGTTTTCGATTACCAAATAATAATAATCTCCATTTGGATTGCTCCATTCCACATTTACGTTGCTATTTCCACTCTGAGCCAAATCTCTGATATCGAATATGTCGACTAACTGTGGTAATTCAAGCGCATCGGTAGATAGTTCTAAATTATCTGGTGCCGGCGGAACAGTAGTACTAGAAGTAATCATTTCTCCTTCGTACAGAAAACTAATCTCATAAGTCTCACCACTGAGAATCTCCAAGTCATCGCCGGGATAATAATATTTTCCACCTCCACTATCTGCATTTACCAAGGCATAGGACTGACCTTTCCATATGATTTCTATGTCTAAACCATCAATTTCATTATTTTCTACTGATGATTCGAAAGGAACTACTTCTGAAATTTTTATATCGTCCACCTCATCTCCCATGTACAGAAATGCTTCTACAACAGGCAAGGTATCATCTAATTCGAATTCTGGCACTTCTTCACAGGCCAATATCCATGAACCAGAAATAATGATTATAAGGAATTTGAATAGGCTGTTTTTCATTTTTATGCTCATTAAAATTTTACACTTACATTAAGGTTTGGCGTAAATCCAATTAGGTTTACATCGGTTTCAATCACTTCTTCTTCCTCTACCAAAAATTCTTTGTACCAGATGTTTTTGCGGTCGTAAAGGTTGAAAAGAGAAAGACCAACTTGACCACTTCCTGTTGATCCTAGTTTGAATTTGTAGTTTACAGACATGTCTAGTCTATGGTAATCTGGCAATCGGAAAGAGTTCTTCGCTCCCACACTGATGTAATTGTAGGTGGTGCCATCGAGTGTGGTTAATTGGTACTCGCCATAAGGAGCTGTATAAGGTTTTCCGGTACCAAATACCCAAGTTGCTCCAAAATCCCATTTGCCGATTTCATAAGTTCCGACCAGATTAACTTCGTGTCTAGTGTCATGCAAAGCATAGTAAGGATCGTCGCTAATTCCGGGAATATCGTGCACAACTTCGCCCAATGTGTAACTTGCCCAACCTTTAAAGTTGCCCGATTTCTTTTGTATCATCCATTCAACACCTCTGGCTACACCTGTTCCATCAAAGAAATAATCGGTATCTTCTAGCTCATCTAAACTGGTGGCAGCTTGTCGGTTGCTGTACTCCACAATTCCATCAAGCGATTTATCGTAGACTTCTACATCAAAAAGCCAAGTATCTGTTTCGTAGCTAAAACCACCGATTAAGTGCCTAGAGAAACTTACTGGGCTGTTTAAGTCGTCTGCTAAGAGCCAAAAATCGCGGCTACCTTGAGATACATCTTCACGCACAATTCGGTTTACAAACTGGTAATATCTGCCCCATGCCGCTTTTAATTTGAACTTTGGAGTTACTTTAAATGCAGCTGAAACCCGAGGTTCGTAATAGAATTTGTCTGTTACATCGAAATAGCTCGAACGAATACCTCCTATTAAAGTAAGCTGATTATTAACCTCCCAAGTATCTTGTAAATAGGCTGCTACTTGTACACCATCGTTATCTTCTTCAATCAGGTTTAATGTATCATTGGCGGTTAATGAGTATGAGATATCATTGAAAATCGATTGTACACCAAACTCCATTGTATGTTTTTGGCTAATGAGATATTCGTTGTTGATGGCAAATGAATAATCGAAAAGGTCATTTACTTCTACTGTTCCAACACTGCGGTTAATCACCGAATCTTCTCGGTCTATCAAAACATCACTAATACGGTCACGATCACTGAAATAATTAGAAAAACTGGTTACTACTGTGGAGTAGAATCGGTCATTCCATTGGCGAGCCCAACGCAAACTGGTTCCTACGTTTCCCCATTGCAGCAAATCGGTTACATCAGTTTCGATAAGCGAAGTTTCTCCATTGTTATCTTCGAAACTGTTTGAGCTAAATCGAGAGTTATCCAGATCATCTTTTCCGCTGTAGTACGAAAGTGAAATTACATCTTTGGTAGAAGGTCTAAAGCTTAATTTTACATTGGCATCGTAGAAAAAGAAAGTTGGCTCAGTTTCTTCTTGCTGAGTGCTTCCCCTTCCTGATCTTGATTGCGTTTGATTTTGAGAAGCTTGTGAAGCAATGTTGGAATCATCATCATTATACAAATCGAAAATATCGTTGTAGATTCCACTGGTGATAATATCTGTGTATGACCTTCTACCTGCTACAAATAAATTCACATTATCGCCAATAGGTATCTCTAAATAAGCATTTGCACTAATGGCTCCTATGGCAGCTCCGCCAGAAAATTTATTTTGGTTTCCGGTTTTACCTGTTAGCTCCATTACACTAGAAAGTCGTCCACCATATTTGGCTTCGAAACCACCTTTGTGGAGTTGCACATTCTTTACTGCATTTGGATTAAAAGCACTAAAAAAGCCATAAAAGTGATCTACGTGATAGACTGTAAAACCATCGAACACAATCAGGTTTTGATCAGGTGTACCTCCGCGAACGTACAGTCCAGATGAAGCTTCGTTGGTGCCACTTACTCCCGGTAATAACTGTATACTTCGGAAGATATCTTTTTCTCCCATGCTTGGCAAAGCATTGAGTGCTTCTGGAGAAATACTTATCTGGCTAATTTTGTCAGTGGCTCTAATCATCTGGTTATCCAGATTTGAACCACTCACTACCACTTCTTGCAGCATCTGTTCAGAGATACTCAGTTTAATTATCAGTGGATTTTGATTTTTTACATCTTTGATGGCCACCTCAGAGGTATTGTAACCCACATACTGAATGGTTAAAGTGAGATCGTCTGAGGGCAGGTTGAGTAGTGTAAAAAAGCCGTCTGCATTGGTGGTTGTACCAATGCTTAAATCCTTTACACCTACTGCGGCATAGGCTAAGGCTTCTCCGTTTGCCTCATCGACTACTTTGCCGCTGAGATTAAACTTTTGCGCCTGAGCCTGCAAGACAAATGCTATAAGCATTGTCATTATAAGTACAGTTCTTTTCTTCATAGTTAAATTATCTGTTTCTGCAATGCTAGCAGGGTATTGGGCATGGTTTAAGGGAATTCGTAAGGAAACTGCCATATTTAGGAATGAACTTGCCCTTATCTGGATTGAGGTTTTTGTAGCAGAATTATGATTTTGAGAAAGATGTTTTAACTAAGTGAGAAGGATGTTCGATAATAGATAAAATCTATGGGTTTACTTTTTAAAATATGTGTTTCCGATTAAAGTAATTATCGAATTAATTTAATATTGATGTTTGATTCTTAAGGTTTAATTTTTGTAATTGATAATATATTTCGCTCTATTTTTTATTGAAGTTTAGGTAAAATAAACTATAACAGCCATTTCGAGATTTTCTTAAAATTGAAAATATCAATGACTCATTTAGTTCGTTTTTGTAGTCTAAATGCATTTTTAATTTTTTACACAGTTATGAAAAAAAGCAATTTCTTTAAACTACTATTTGTATTTGCAGCTATTATTATTGGCTTAAACAGTTGCGATAGCGAAGAGGATCCAGTTGAATCGTGCTCTCAGGATGAAATATGCACAGCAAAAAATGTAACAGCTTGTTGCGATGAGACTTCTTGTACTTATGAGTATGATGGAAAAGAATATCAAGAAAGCGAATTAGACCAATTGGCAGAAGATTTAGGTTGTACAACCTCTGGCGGTAGATATGCTGCTAATTCAGATTTGGAGGAGGTAAAATTACAATTATTGGATTTGGTAGCGAGAGCCAGAAGTGGATTAGAATAATTATTCCATTTTGAAGAAAAAATTATAGAGTTGGTAAACCATTTGGTTTACCAACTCCAAAAACCTGAAGATTTAGTTACTTTTTTGAGTGATCTTTCCAAAGCTCCACCTCTAGGATTTATTTTAATTATTTTACCAGAGCCATCAATTAGATAACTCTGCGGAATACTTCTTACTTGATATAATTGAGCAGCTGCATTATCCCAACCTTGCAGATCACTTACATGGTGTTCCCAAACTAAATTGTCATTTGCAATTGCTTTTTTCCAAGGGGCTTCTTTGTTATCAAGCGAAACACTGAATATGGTAAAACCCTGTCCGTTATCAAATTCTTCATCTTTATATTCTTCATAAACCTTTACCAAATTGCGGTTTTCCATTCGGCAAGGCTTACACCAAGCAGCCCAAAAGTCTATTAAGACTACTTTCCCTCTTAAAGATGATAATTTTATTTCTTGACCATTTACATCTTTCATAATAATGTCTGGTGCTGTATCTCCCACTTTGAGTTCTTGAGCTGATACAGCCAATGTTAAAAAGCTAAATGCCAAGATTAAATAAAACTTCATTCGATCAGAGTTATGTTAATTAATAGTTATAGCAGATTTTAAGAATGCATAGTTATACTAACTTTTTTTGCAAAAGGTTATTTTACGCCAGTATCAAATACAAACATCGAAGGATAAAATCTTAGTTTTAATAACCGCTCCTTCGATCTAATATCTATTCCCATCTTTTGTTGATTTTCTTCTGTATCAAAAAAATTCGTGCTTTTACCATCTATACTAGTTGCTTTAAGGTATTTAGGTTTTTTATCCTTGTCTTTCTTACTCTTTCCTATAATGAAATCTCGCAAACGAACAGCTACTCGATACGTATAATCTTCTCCAAAACTTTGCATACCAACCACCGAAATTTCAGAAAATGCATTTGTGTTAATGCTAGTTTTGGGAACATACATTTTATTTTCTAAGATAAATAGGTGGCTCTCAATAGTTTCGAAAACTAAGGTATCCAGACTTTTTACACCAGGAATTAAGGATGACATAGAGCTTACAGGCTCATAATTATAAAAGCCTCCTTTTTCAAGTGTAAAATCACCCGACACTTTCATATTAGGATAGTATATAGAATCGCCAACCATCTGAAACTGAGTATAAAATGCTTCTGTAGACAAAATACCGGTTAAGTGCTTATCCATTAAATCTGTCTGGCCAAAATTATCCATATCGTGCAGTAGCTTTCTGATATCCATCTTATAAATCTGATTTCTCATATCTATTTTCATGGTATCTTCTCTGAGAATGATATTCATAGATGAATTCATACTACCATCAAAAGCATTTACAAATAACTGATCAAACACATAAGTCTCGGGTGTAATTTTAAACTTAGTGGTAATTTTTTCTAGTAATGCATTATTGTATTGGAAGCTATTTACATAAATCCTTCCCTTCACTTCGTAATCCATATCCCAAGTCGGTTCTTTATCAACCTCATTGCCATCTTTGCCTACTACTACTTCTGTCTCTGAAGTTGGTTCTTCGCTGGAACTATCAGAACCAACAAATGTCTCCATCAATTCAGCATAATTTAAATCTTCTAATCGCCAAACACCTTCGATTTGCAGCGTACCAGGTTTATCTTTTAAAATGGTATTATACAAGTTGGTGATCAGCGTGGTATCAGATTTAAAGGGAATATCGCTATAGCTACCAGAGAGGTTGTAGATAGAAACTTTCTTTGGATTTACATTCACCTTTGCAGAAAGTTTCTTTAGATCCATATCTGTTTCAGGCAAGTCAACTGAGATATCCTCAAATTCAGCATATAAAGTGCTGTTATCATAAACAATATCCATAATTTGCTCTGAAATAGAATCTAGGTTCAGTGTACCTTGTGTATGTATAAAAGCATAAATATTTCCATCAATATCGTTCAACACAGAATCTGGAATAAATTTCTTTAGCTTCGGCAAGTTTACCATAAAGGTATCTTGTACTACAAAGGTCGGATGGTTCAGGTTTTTTACAGAGACTTTTCCATTCATTAATAAACCGGGAGTAGAAAAGTTTTTTACGAACAGATTGAGTTTAAGCTGATCCAGTTTATTGATAGAACCCTCCCAAATAGCTCTTAAAGATTCATTTTTAAGAGAAAGATCGTATTCTGGTAGATCAATTTCAAATCCATCTAATAGTAACTCATTACTTTCATAGCTCAGTTTTCCTGCTAGGTTTTGTAGAGAAAGTGATGAATCTAAATCTACATTTAAACTATCAAATTGCAATGATGCTTGTGTGTTTTGCAATACATAATCTGTAAAATCATCGGTGATTGAATCTGGCAAAACACCTTTTGTTTTCATCGCCAAATTGATGTAACCATCGAAATCTTTTACTAAAGAATCTGGAACATAAGCTTTCCATTTACCCAACTTCACATTTAGGCTAGTGACAACATCATATTCAGGATGGTCTATGTTTGATACAGAGCCTTTTAGAGCCAGCATATCATTATTGGTGGTGAGGTTAAATGTATCAATCGTGATGGAAGTACTAGCATTAGTTCGCAAGTAACCATTTGTTGCAGAACCTTTTATAAAGAAGTTATCTATAGCAGGATAGTCTGCCCACTTAACATGTCCATCTGAAAAATCAAATTTACCATTTACCAAAGGCAATTTTGTGTCAGAAACAATGCCTTTTACATCTGCTTGTAGGTTCAGTATTCCGGCTAATTGGCTTAGCTGATACTCTGTAATATACTGTTGAGGCGCGTACTTGATTAGTTCTTTCAGATTAAAGTTTGTAGCTGTAATTGCTAAATCGGTGTCTGTTACACCTTCTTCTCTGAGTACAACTGTTCCGTTTAACCCAAGTGCTGCACCTTCTGTATTTATTTGCAGTTTTTCAATTGCGATGGAATCAGAAATGTATTTGATGGAAAAGTCCAAATCTGTCTGAGCCATTTTGTACAGATTGGTATCATCAAACTTACAATTTGTCAATTGTATAATTCCCTCAGATACAATGTCCATTCTAAGGCTATCTAGAAAAGCACTACCCTTTATATCTTGAATATAAGCTTTTGCTTCAGCCTTGTTTAGATCGTCTTTGTAATAGCAAGTTAAATCTTTAAGAGTTAACTTTTTAAGTGCAAAGTTTAATGCTGTTGATGTGGTGTCTTCTACAGTTGTTACTGTGGTATCTTGATTAATGAGGAAATCAAAACATGATACACCTGCTGTGTCAACTTCATATTTTAAATATCCGCCACTTACCTCTATTTCTCGAACTCTAAAAATATTATCTAGCAAAGGTTCTGATAAAACTGAAACATATAGCTTATCGAAGCGGGCTAAAGTATCTATAGACTGTACTGCACTGGAATCACTATCGTTTAATCTGCTTCCCAACCATAATCCATTAAACTGCACAGTAGCCAGAGGAAATTCTTTTATAAGCGTGAAAGATACACTTTCCATACCCAATGGAGCATCTAAATATTCACTTACCTCGGAAACTGCAAGTTTTGTGATTTTATCTTCCATTACCAAAGCAGTTACTATTAGCCCTATAAATAGGGTTAATAATACCAATATGGTAATAAAGAAGATTTTAAAAACTCTCTTCATATACAAACCAGAAAAATCTCACTTTAAAGTTAAAAATGTTTAGTCGTGTATTAAGTTTCCTATTTTTAGAACTGTAAGTTTCAGTATTATTTTAATCCAAAGCTCATTTATTTGAAAAAAATTCCTGTTACACCATATACTTTAAGATAACAAAGTATGCGATAAAAAAATAATATAATTTACCCCTAGTTTTAATTGGTTGAATTGATATGAATTAGAACTAGGGGGATTTGTGTGTACGTAACAAAATTTTTAAAATCACCCAGCCTTTAATACTGTCAAAATACCTGTTTTGTTAGCTTTTTGGTAATAGATAATGTACACCCCACTTGCCTGATTAGAGATGTCTATAGCTATATTTTTTGTTTGTTTTGCTTTTAGGTGTGATGATATAAACTTGCCATTTATATCGAAAACTAAAACACTGGCTTTTTCGGCTTCATCAGAAGAATCTTCTATCATAAAATTACCTGAAGTTGGATTGGGATATACTGTTAACTGACTATTTAATTCTTTATCTTCAATACCAGTTATTTCTAAAATTTTGAGCGTATCTGTTGCAGAACCTTGGTAATTCTTATCAATTACATCTGCCTCTACCAGATAATTACCTAAAGCACTTGGAGATTCTTGCTGACCATTATACAGTATTTCTACCAACAAACCTACCGGATTGGTATTTACACTTACATAAGTAGGTTTGCCTGTATAAACTTGTTCCAAATTTGACAAAGTTACTGTTGCACCTGCTTTTTGTATTTCTAATTCACCATTGAATTGACCTGTGTAATTATCATCATTTGTTTCAACTACTACATCATAAGTTCCGGCATCTACAGGTTTGCTCATATTACCATTATAAGTTGTAATAACATCTACACCCAAAGGGTCTGTTGTAATATTTACAGCTTTGCTGTTGCCATCGTAAACATGCGAAAGATCACTAACAGCAAAGCTTACTACCATAGGTTTTATTTTTAAAGTAGCTGATTTCGTAAAGGTTTCTCCTTCGTATTCTACAGAAACTTGTACTTGATAAGTACCTGCATTTGTTGGGAGAGATTCGCTATTGTTATATAAAACTTGGTAAGTTAATCCTACGGGATTTGTGCTTACATTTACTTCTTTTGTAGATCCATCATAAGTATGCTCAGTCTCAGTAATGTTGATTGTAACTACTGCTTTTTCTGAAATTAGTAATGTTGCTGAAGCTTCTCCTTCATAATTTGTTTCGTCGATACTAACAAAAACCTGATACGAACCTACTGCAGATGGTTGAATTTCGGAACCATTGTAAGTGATTAAATAATTTAAGCCTACTGGTTCAGTACTAACATTTACAGACTTTGGAGAACCATCTGTTGTATGTGCCAAATCGGAGATAGTAATTTTGGCTGTTGCTTTATCGATAAGCAAAGTTGCAGTTGCTGAGCCCGTGTACAAGTTACTAGTAGAATTAACCTTTACCTCATAAGAGCCTGCGTTTTTAGGGTAACTTGTTGAACCATTATAAGTAATGGAATAGTCAACTCCTTCTGGATCACTTGTAACTGATACTTGCTTGGCAGAGCCATCGTAGGTTTGTTCTGTGTCTTCGAAGGAAAAGGTAACAAGATTTTCTACAACTGTAATTTCAGCTTTGGCAGTTGTACCACCTAATCCTTCATTATCATTACTTAATGATGCTTGAACCAGAAATGAACCCGTTTCTTTAGAATCTTTATCAGGTGTAAATTTTAAGCCTTTTACTACTTCTGATGCAGCAACAAATGATGAATTCAGAATTTCAGTTGTTCCATTGTTTAAGAACAATTTTCCTTTTTGTATTTCAGTAATTTTGAAAAAAGTGACCTCTTCTCCATCAACTTCATTGGGTTTAATTACAAGGCCACTTCTGGTTTGTTGATTTATGGAAGTGTTTGCATTAGTTACTGATGGAGCTCCATCGATAATGGGTAATATTTTGATTTTGAAAACAGCTTTATCACTAGTATTTTCATTTTCACCTTCTGATAATCCATTATCAATAAGTTGGATTTCGAAGGTTGCTTCTCCATATGTATTTGTAGCGGACTGAAAAGACAAATTGCCATTGAAGAGATCAATTTGAGGAGCTTGACTAAAACTAAGCGATCCTGAAGTAGCTATTTTAGATAACTGATAACTTAATTGTTGAGCTGATTCGTCAGTTGCAGAAGAAGGACCTGATGCAATATTTTGTAAAAATCCATTTACAGTAACTAAGCTTGCATCTTCATTTTCTTCGATGGTTGAATTACTTAGCGTGAATATTGGAGCATCGTTTAAAGGTGTAACTGTAATGGTGATCTTATATGCTGCATCACTATAACTAAAACCATCACTAACTTTAAAATGTAAAGAGGCATATTCTTCTTTATTTTCGTTTGATACAGGCTTAAATTTTAGCTTACTGATATTTGAGCTTGAAATCTCTTGATTGATCGAGATGGCCTCACCACTATCTTCTGAATTGTTACTGTTATTATCTAAAAATAAATCTCCTTTAGCAGGTAAACTTGTAACCTGAATTTGTTCAAGTTCATCGTCTTGATTCTCATCATAAAAAGGAAAAGAACTCGAATTGAAAGTGTATGTATTATCTTCTGGAATAGAAATATTAAATGCTGCCGAAGTTGGTTTTTGATTGGGGGCATACTTCCATAATTCTCTACCATGTTCCCCATCGTCTGCAATGAAGAATAAGACTTCTCCATTACTAATTAAGTGCTCAGGATTACTTCCTGTTTCTCCAGGAATAATATCTGCAAAAAGTTGAGTGCCTTCTTCTGTTCCATCTGTTACCCAGAGTTCATTACCAATTTCTTGTTGACCAGCAGAGAAGAATATTTTGTTATTATATTTCCCTAAATAACTAGGTGCGTAAAGGTTGGGATAATTTAATCTTTCTTCAGTACTTAGAATTGTTTTAATTTTTGATATTGATCCTGTATTGTAATTGTATTTCCATAGACCAGTCCCTCCACTAGATTCATAAGGATAGACACCAATACTTTCATATGTTTCAGATATTTTTATTTCATTTCCTCCTATTAATATTGTGGAGTCATTAAAATTGAAAATATCATTTTTGCTATGTGAATATGACGGTAAAGTGCCATCATTTTTAATTATTATCTTATTAATCCTATCTAAGATTTTTTTGAACTCTATTGGGAAATAAAAAAAGCCATCATTGAATCTACAAAAGATATGTAGCTCATTATTTAGATCAAATGTTTGCCAATCATTCCCTGAATAAAAATAAACCTCTTCCTCAATATCAGAATCACTGATATAATTGATAAAATAATCCTTATAACTATTTAGTTCTCTATAACTATAATAGTATCTATCATTAATAGTTTGTTCGAATTCAAAATCAGTTAAATAGTAATATCGATCTTTAGGATTTCTATCAACCACTTTCTTTAAATAGTTTCTCGGTCCATCAGTCCTCCAAATATCTCCATTAACTATAAAGTACAAATAGTTGGTTGTACTCGCTATGCCTCTAATCGTCAACTCTTCTATAATCTCATATTCAGCAAGCATGGTAGTATTTCCTGCCGTGCCATCTGTAATCCAGATACTTTGTTTTTCAGGATTTACATATGTGTTAAAAACTAACTTGCCTTTATACTCAGTAAAATTTACAGGATTTATACTCGAACTTCCAGGGTTAATGTCTTTTACAATTTGAGTACCGCTTGTGGTGCCATCGCTTTTCCAGACTTCACCTCCATAGGTTTTATTATAAGCAGCAAAAAATAAAGTACCATCAATCTCGGTGAGCTCACTTAAAAAACTACTTCCAGAACCCGGATTGATGTCTTTTACCATGTAGGTTCCGGCTTCTGTGCCATCACTTCGCCACAATTCTCTACCATGTGTTCCATCGTTGGCAGCAAAATAAAGAATGCCATCCATCACTACAAACTGGTCGGCTTCACTATCTCCTGCACCAGTATTTATGTCTTTTAATAATTTTACATCTGAGAGTTTATCCTGAGAAAAAACTATAGCGGCATATCCAAGCAGCACTAATAAAAGGGCGAATCGTTTCACTTAAATTTATTTTCATCTTCTAATGATCAGAGCTAGTTCCCTTGGATTCGAGCCAAATTTAAATATTAAAAATCACTATCCAATTTTGAGGATTAGATTTTGTAGCAATGTCTCACTCCCATATATAAAAATACCTGTAAGCAGGTAATCTTGATTTCTAATAACAATATGCACCAATCGAGTTTGATTAATAATGATATTTTATATAAATTGATCAAAATCACTCCAAACGTATTTTCAATCGAATTTTCAACTAAGCTTTCAGCGGAATTTTAAATCAATCTTTCAGCCGTATTTTCAACTAGAATAATAACTTCTATTATTTAAAATTTTTTTATCTAAACTGACAAATTGCTCTAATATGAATATTGTACTAGACTACGGGCATGGTGGTATTGATAGTTACGGAAAATACACCACTGCACCTCACAAAATGTTTACTTACCCAACTGGAGAAGTAGCTTACGAAGGTTTTTTTAATAGGCAAATTGGTGGATTGGTTGAGATATATCTGAGATCGCATTACCCTCAATACAATGTTATTACCACTGTAAAAGCTACAGACTACAGAGATGTTCACCTATCTTATAGGGTTAAAGTGGCTAATGAGTTTAATCCCGAAGAAACCATATTTATCTCTTTGCATTCCAATGCTTCTTTTGAGCATACAGCTAGGGGTTTCGAAATTTACACTACGAAAGGTATTACCAAAAGTGATGGCTTGGCTACTTGTATTGGCGACTCTGTAAAAAAATATTATGATGAAATGGGGCTGAGAGTAAGACAAGATTATATAAGTGATGGTGATATTGATAAAGAGCTAGATTTTTATGTGCTCAGAAAAACTAGATGTCCCGCTGTACTCATCGAAGCATTGTTTTTCGATTGTTGGGATGATTACATTATTTTAAAAGACCCTGCTTACCAGAAAGAATTTGCTTGGAATGTTTATTTGGGCATTATTAAGTATTTGAATAATTTATGATATTAGAGTCATAGATACTTTTAAACAAACTATTTTATCATGACTAAAACACCACCAAAAGATAAACCTGAAACTATATTAGAAAATAATTATGCGCTTTCTGAAGCCGATTATATAAAACAAAGGTTAGACGATCAGATAAAATGGTACAGTAAAAAAAGCTCTAACAACAAGAAGCAGTTCTATACTGTAAATATTCTGGTAATTACCCTTTCTGCCTTTATTCCATTTTTATCGGGTTTAACAGCCATTCCATATAGCACTCAAATTACTGGCTTTTTAGGTATTGTAATCGCAGTGGTTACGGGGCTTTCATCACTCATGAAATACCAAGAGAATTGGATTACTTATCGCAAAACAGGTGAGCAGCTCAACCACGAAAAATACATGTATGCAACACATTCTGAGCCATACCATGAAGACGATTCCAGATTTAATTTACTCGTTCAGCGTGTAGAAGAAATCTTAGAAAATGAGCACAAAGAATGGACGAGTTATGTAAATAAAAAAAGTAGGTAAGCTAGTACAAATACTAGCCTTCCTACTTTTCAATTATAGCTGTTTTTGCTTAAACCTATTAGCCACCAATAATTAAAACCCAAGGCGCATTGCTTGGCGCAGTAAAAACTGATTGGGATGCATCTGTTGTTCCTTGTTGCTCAATAGCTCCATTTTTTGGGTTAAACCAATGGTATTTTAGTCCGGCAGGGATTGAGTTAATTTTTATTTCTCCTCCATTGTTTAAATAGCTAATGTATAGCTTATCTTCTTTTGCGAGCAAAGGTTGATTATTGGTTGTTAAATCCCAACGTTTTTCTATATCGACGATGTCTAAATTACCTAGTGCTTTTGATACCAAACCCACATAGTTGGCACCTTCTTGATGCATGGCTTCTTTCCAAGATTTGTTTTGGCTTGCCCATGCAGACCAACCTTCTTCTTCTGGCGAAACTTTCCACTGCCACAAAGCTGCCGCTCCATAAACTACTCCCATTGTACCGCCAGACATAAGTTGCATCCAAGCTTCTTCTCCTTGCCACCAACCTAAACCGTTTTGTCCAAAATTTACACCTTCGTAAGTTGGTTCTCCGTTCATGCTTGCTTTAGTGGGTTTGTTCTCATACATCCTTTCCACTTTATGATACAGATGCTCACCATTATGCCCGGTTTGTGCCCACTGGAAATCTAACCATGTTTCTGCTTGGTGTACTTTGTTATAATGTTCACAATCTTTAATCGGATTGTCTACTGCCCATGGAGCTACATAATCGTCGCAAGGGTTATAATGCAAACCTGTAGGTTGGTGGTAAGCATCCCATTCTTCGAGCATTTCTCCACTTTCTTTTACACCGGGATCGTCTCCCCCGTTATCGCCAGCAATTAGCCAAAAAGCTGGTTGACTGCCATATCTGGCCAATAAGTATTTACAGTATCTCACATATTCCTCTGGCTCTACATAATTGCCTAACACATCTAAGCCTTTCCAGCCAAAACCATGGAATACTGGTTGGTAAACGGGCACAATCTCATGATCTATGAGTATGTTCATTAGAGTATCCATATACTGAAAATAACTTGGAACTAGATTATTGATATGTCCATCTGATAAATCAGTAAATCCTCTTTTAAAGCCCAATTCTGTATTTCTTTTATCTGGTCCTTCAGCTTTCATATCTGGTTGAACAGACATCAATAAAGCTGCATTAAATCCCTTTTGCTGCCTATCTTTTGCATAAATCTCCACCTGCTCTTTGGTAGCTCTAAACGGAATCGACCAAGGTGTGTCACCTACTACTAAAAACGAAGTTTTATCTTGATGTACCACATTCCTTTTCCCTTGAGACATTTGTAACAAACCATGTTTTAGTAGCTCATTATCACCTTCGTATGCTACAGACTGAATTTTACCGGTTTTGCCATTGAGTCCTTTGTCTGTTTCATTAGAAGCAAAAGTTTGCCATGTCCAAACAGCATTAGAATCTGGTGGTGCAAATCGCAATTTCCATGTTTTATCACCATCCCAAAAAGCGGGTCTCTTTAATGTTTCTTTATCTTGATTTTCGAAAACTGCCCAGACTTCTACATCGGTATAAGGGTTTTTATAATCTCCTTCGGAAGTGAGTGTAATCTCATAAGTGCTCCATTGAGGAATTTTATCTAGCGGTTCTTCAGCTTCTTCTTTATTACAAGCTAATAGTAACAGAGTTATAGCTAAGATAGAATAGGTAGTAACGTGTTTTTTCATCTTCATCAAATTTTGAGGAAGATATTTTTTTTTAGCTAATTATAAAAATTCAAGCTAAAAATAACCAGACAGTACGGTACACGTGAAGTCTGGTTATTTTAAGACTTTTCTATCACTTCACCATGTGCCTATAATAAGTTTCCATTACTATTGGAGCATTTTCTGGTAAAAATTGCTTTTGCTTTTTGTATTCTTCTAATTGCAAATAATCTTGATGGTAAGCCTGCCAAGCTAACAAATATTCTTTTAGTGTAATGGAGTTTTCGAAGTTAAACATCGCCTCTGCTTTGTTAAGAAATGAGGTATCGTGCAGCAAAGACATATAAATAATAAGGCTTTCCCAATAGTGCTTAAAATTGTATTTGCCAGAGTAACGTGCTACAGCAGATCGTAAAGGTCCACCATAAGCAGGGTTTGCCCCTGCTGCCATATAAGTTGCCATCATTCTACCGGCAGCATCTAAATTTAATAATGGATTAAAGCGTTCATCTGCTTGAAAAAGAGAAAATGGATACTCTCTATTTTTTTCAACCAAATCTCTCAGCTTTCTTCCGAATTCCTCATCGCGATGCATGGTCGCTTTTTCGAAACAAACTAACCCAAATTCACTAGCAATTGAAGGCTGCATGTGGCATAAACCAATTCCACCATCGTCTAGGCTATTTGGTAAAAATGGCAAGCCACTACTCTCTTGTATTATCATGCAGAGCAATAAACCCGAAGGCAAAAAGTATCTTTCCTCAACAGCAGTAGTAATGGGTAAAAAGCGCAAAGCATATAACACTTTACCTACGTTACGATCGTAATCTGCACCTACAATACCAAGTTTGTTTTGTTTACCCGGTATAGTTGCTTGTGGATATGGAAAAGAAGGTGCAGTAGAAAAAGACAATTGCAGAGTTTCTTTTCTCATGTTTTTTACTGATTCTCTGCGAATAGTATCTTTTAATGAAAGTGGAGATAATTTAACCCAATCGTTTAAAAATAAGCTTTTTTGTACTGTTTGTACCTCTTCTGGTTTTCGAATCTTATCAGTAAAATAGCCAAATATCCATCCATCAACACCATCTTTAGTTTCTATGAGGTACCAAGGCGAAGATGGCTTTTCTCCATTTTTAAAATTAAGTGTATCTGCAAATGATGTTTTAGCTAGTAAAGTGTATTTTTCACCTTCTTCTGCGGTGCCTAACAATTCTGCTTTGCTATCAGGATACTTTCTAATATTTACATTGGTAGAAGGCTTTAGCATAGGATTACAAGCTGAAAGTAATACTATGAGTAAAAAAATACTGGTTTGTTTAATCATAAAAGCTATTGTTATTTTAAGAACTTAATGATAGTACTCAATCGCAGTTTATGCAAAAAAATTGATAATTCAGAAAATAGAAACTAATTGAATTAAAGAATGCCACATAAACTGTATAAATATCATTTTTAGTTTCCTATCTTATAAATAGTTAATTGATCAACCCTTTACAAATAGCATTATTCCTATTTGTATACAGATTTTATAATTTAAACATTAAAGCTAATTATAAAGAAATTAATGACTAGATTTAAAGAAAATTAAAACCGTTTTCACAAAAGACAAATTCACCTCTACTAAAAAAATGGAATAATTATAGTGCTAATTAGCTATTAGAAGCTAATATCAGTCTCCTATAAGATTTCTAAACCAGCTCTTCTAAATGGTGCTAATGAGTAATGATTGTTATCAAGTTCAGTTACTAAAACATCTAGTTTGTCTAAAGTCTCTATTTTAAAAGGTTGTACTTTTCCAAGTTTTTCTGAAATGCAAAGTGAAACCACTTTATTGCTTCGTGCAATCATCGATCTTTTAGTAATGGCTTCTTCCCTATCATTTTCAGTAAGGCCAACTTTTGTATGTAAACCTGTCATGCCCACAAAACAAATATCAGCATGAATATCTGAGAGATAGTTAATTACATCTAAACCAATTGTAAGATTAGAGCTTTTGTGTAGTTTACCACCCAATAAACAAACATCGAGCTCGGGGTGATCACAAAGCGCAAGCGCAACTGAAAGGGCATTTGTAAATATTGTTGCTTTTAACTCGTAAGGGATAATTTTGGCCAACTCATAATTAGTTGTTCCTCCATCTATAATAATTACTTGGTCATCTTCAATTAAAGATAGTGCTTTTCTAACTATCTTTACTTTACTGCTATGCGCATATATATTTTCAAGAGAAGATTGAAAAGAAGAAAAGGAGCTAGACATTGCACCACCATGTACTTTTTTAAGCTGTCCTTTATCAGATAATTCTTTTAAATCTCTACGAATAGTGTCTTCTGAAACACTAAGTCTTTCACTTAGATCTATAGATTTTACTTTATTGTAAGTTCTTAGTTCTTCTATTATAAAGTGGTGTCTTTCCTCTTTATGCATGACGTTTGAATAGATAAGGTATATAGTTTCATCTTCAATTTCCCTAAATAAAAATACTCTAGCAAATAAAAACAAATGGTTTTTACTAAAAAAGGAGTATTAATTGCTAAATCTTGCAAGATTGCAAGTGTGTTCGCGCACATTTTTGCAGTTTTTTTACTGAGTTTGTTTTGATTATTGCAAGATTATACCTTATTTGGGTACCAATTATTATCTATTTACCCTAACCCCTTAATCTATTAGTATGAAAAAAGGCTTAATTATTAGTCTGATTTTTCTTGTTGCCTGTAGTCAAATACTGCTCGCGCAAGATCTTGTTAAAGGAAGAGTCACCAGCTCAGAAGACAATGAACCCCTACCGGGTGTAAGTATTGTTGTTCAAGGTACCAACAAAGGTACTACAACCGACTTGGATGGTAATTTCTCCGTTCAGGCAACCAGCGAAGACGTATTGCTATTTTCCTACATTGGTTATCTAAAACAAAGTATAACTGTAGGTACACAAACTACAATTGATGTTTCTCTAGTACCAGATGCGCAACAACTAGATGAAGTTGTTGTTACAGCTCTTGGTATAGAAAGAGACGAAAAAGCACTTTCTTATGCACAGCAAACAATTAGTGCAGACGACATTAGAACAGCCCGCGATGTAAACTTTGTTAATAGTTTAGCAGGTAAAGCAGCAGGTGTTTCTATTCAGAAAAGTAGCTCAGGTACAGGTGGTTCAACCAAAATTGTACTTAGAGGTAATAAATCGTTAAGTGGAGATAGCCAGCCTCTTTTTGTGATTGATGGTATACCAATGGCAAATAATAAAGGTGGCCAACCCGGTATGTGGGGTGGAAACGACGAAGGCGATGGTCTTTCTCAAATAAACCCAGACGATATTGAAAGTGTAAGTATTTTAAGAGGTGCGAATGCTGCTGCACTTTATGGTAGCCAAGGTGCAAATGGTGTAGTACTTATAACAACCAAAAAAGGTAAAGAAGGCAAAGCAGTAGTAACATTTAATACCGGTGTAACTTTCGAAAATGTAATGGCAAAGCCTCAACTTCAATTCGATTACGGAAGTGTTGGGGGAGCTAAAGAAAGTTGGTCTTATGAAAAAGGAGATTATGCAGATAACTATGTAGATGATTTTTTCCAAACTGGTGTAAATGCTATTAATACAATAACAATAAGTGGCGGAAACGATAAAACAACTGCTTATTTTTCTTATGGTAATACATCGTCTAAAGGTATAATACCTAAAAATACTTATCAGAAAAATAACTTCACATTAAAGCAGTCTACTAAAATGGCTAACAACAAGTTGACCATAAGTTCTAGTATCATGCTAATGCAAGAAGAAGTTAAAAATAGACCGCCAGCTGGTTATTACTTAAACCCACTTACAGGTTTATATTTCTTCCCTCGTGACAGAGATTTTGAATCTTTCAAAAATAATTACGAAGTTTTTGATGAGACTAGAAACATGAATTTGCAAAACTGGTTTGTAAGTGATCACCATCAATCAAACCCTTATTGGTTAATAAACAAACAGCCAAGAACAGATGCAACTAAGCGTGTTATTGCCAGTATTCCTATCAAATATGAGTTTAATGATAAATTAAGCGTACAAGTTAGAGGAAACTACGATTATGCTGAAAAATTAAATGAGCAAAAGTTTTATGCAGGTGGTAACGCTACAAACATTGGAGCAAATGGTCGTTGGAGCTACCAAAAATACAATGATGAATTGGTTTATGGTGATGCGATAATTACATATAATAATACTTTTGGAGATTTTAGCTTAAATGGTGTAGCCGGTACAAGTTATCAGCAATCAACTTATGGTGATGGAGTAAGTGTAGATACAGAAACAAACAGTTTGCTTTACCCAAATGAGTTCTTCTTTCAAAATCTACCAACCAACGTACAAGTACAATCTGTTTATACAAGCAAACTTATTAAAGAAGCTGTATTTTTAAATGCTACTTTAGGATTTAAAGAGGTAGTATACCTCGATTTCTCCGGTAGAAATGATTGGGCTTCTACACTGGCTGGTACTGGTAACGATTCTTATTTCTATCCTGCTGTAGGTTTAACAGGTATTATTAGTGATATGGTTGTTCTACCAGATTTTATCAGTTTTGCTAAAGTTCGTGTGTCTTATTCTGAGGTTGGTAATGAAGTACCTTTCAACAGAATAAACCCACAACATACTATTAACTCTGGTGGTGGTGTTGATAGAAATACTGAAAGACCTTTTACCAACTTAAAACCTGAAATGATCCGCAGTGTTGAATTAGGTACAAACTGGAGATTCTTAAATGGTAGAGTTGGATTTGATTTCACTTATTATAACTTAAATAGCCAAGATCAATTTATTCGCCTACCTGCACCATCAGGATCTGGATATTCTTATTACTATGTAAATGCTGGTGAAGTTGTAAACAAAGGTGTTGAAATTACACTCGAAACAACTCCGTTAACTTCTCAAGATGCAGAGTGGACATCAACCTTTAACTTCTCAAGAAACGTGAATGAAATAGTTGAGTTACACCCTGATCTATCAGACAAAATATATTTAAGTGATTCAGAAGGTTTCCAATCAGTTATAGAGGCAGGTGGTTCTTTTAATGATATTTATGTATATAAATTCCAACGTGACGATCAAGGCCGCATCATCTTAGATTCTAGTACTGGTACTCCATTAAAAACTGCAGAACCAGAATACATTGGCAACTTAAATCCTAAATTTAGCTTAGGTTGGACAAACGGTGTTTCTTACAAAAACTTTGCTCTAAACTTTTTGATCTATGCTAATATTGGAGGTAAAGTAGTTAGCCAAACTGAAGCTATGTTAGATGGATACGGCGTATCTAAAAGATCTGGAGATGCAAGAGATGCTGGTGGTGTTACAATCGATGCAGTACAAGACGATGTTCCTGTAACAACCATTGACCCACGTTCTTACTATACTACAATTGGAGATAGAAATGGTATTAAAGAGCCTTATGTTTACGATAGAACTAATATAAGATTAACTCAGTTCTCTCTATCTTATAATATCAACACTACTTCACTGAACATTCCTGTAAAAGCAGCGTCAATATCATTTGTTGGTCAAAACCTGTTCTTTTTCTACAAAAAAGCTCCATTTGATCCAGAGTTAGCTATGAGTACAAGTACAGACTTCCAATCATTGGATAACTTCAACTTACCTTCTACAAGAACATTCGGTTTTAACCTCAAATTAACTCTTTAATAAAACGCTAAGTAATTCATAAAGATGAAATACATGAAGAAGATATATATATTTCTTACTACAACCTGCTTGTTAATTTTCAGTGCTTGTACTGGAAACTTCGAAGAAGCTAATATTAACCCTTACCAAATTTCAGATAAGTCTTTGCAACAAGATTTCAATCACGTTGGAGCGTTTTTTCCTTCAATGTTGAGCAATCTTTTTGGTAATCAGGTAAACCACAATTTGGTGAATGATTCATTTGTTCGTCATTTAGGAACACCAACTCCTTTCGTTGGAGGAATTAATAATACTACATACTACATTAGATGGAATGGTTACTGGGATCGCATTTATAATAATATAATGGCTCCAGGAAGACAAGTTATTCAGATTGCAGAAGAAGGCGGTTACGATGTATTTGTTGCTTGGGCAAAATTAATTCAGATTCTTGGTATGTCTAGGTTAACTGCTTACCATGGCCCAGTTATATATTCAGACTATGGTTCTTCAGAACAAACTATTATGTACGATAGTGAAGAAGAATTATATACACAATTTTTTGATGAACTAGACGAAATACTTGCTGTTTTTAATGCTAACCTAGATTATACTGGTATGGCAAACTTTGATGCTAGTTTTGGTGGTGATGTTAGTAGCTGGATTAAAGTGACAAACAGCATGAGATTAAGATTGGCTATGAGGCTTTCTAAAGTTGATCCTGAATGGGCAAAAGAAGAAGGTGAAAAAGCAATAAGTGATGCTGGTGGATTAATTTTAACTAATGATGAAAACTTCAACATCTCACTTTATGGTGCATTTTTCCACCCAGCTCAAATCTGTTTCCAATGGAATGATACACGTATGAGTGCTACTATGGAATCTGTTTTGATTGGTTATAAAGACAATAGAATCTCAGCCTTTTTTGACCCTGCTACAGATGATACATTGTACCCAGATCATCCTGATTCTCCTTATAAAGGTATTAGAAATGGCGCTCTTTTAGTCTCTAAAGATGATAGACTTACTTATTCTACCATCAGTTCAGACTTTGAAGCTTGGACAGAACGCCCTTATTTTAGAGCGGCTGAAACGCAGTTTTTATTAGCAGAAGCTGCATTAAGAGGTTGGGCAGGCACACAATCAGCTCAATACCACTATGAAGAAGGTGTGAGAACTTCATTTTCTGAGTGGGGAGCAAGTGGAGTTGATGAATATTTATTGGATGACACCAGCATTCCACTTAACTATGATGACCCTAAAGCAGACGGTGATGTAAATGATTTTGTTAGTAGAATTTTGGTTACTGTAATGTGGGATGAAGCAGATGACAACGAAACAAAACTTGAAAAAGTTATGACTCAAAAATGGATTTCTGGATATATGAATTCTATTGAAACTTGGGTTGATCACCGTAGAACAGACTATCCAAAACTTCCATTTAACTATAAAAACGATAGTAACGCCGACTGGGGAGTAATAGCAGCAGACGACTTCTTAAGAAGAATGCCTTTTACTACGAATGAGCGTACTGGTAATCCAGATGGAGTTGCTGATGCAACCTCTAAGCTTGGTGGACCAGATGAAATCGGTACTCGCTTATGGTGGGATACTGGTGGATCAAATTTCTAATGGTTTAACAATTTGACTAAAAAAAATGCTGCTATGAGAATAGCAGCATTTTGTATTTAATATTACTTCTAGTATTCAATTAAGCCACTTTTCTCCAAGTAACTTTAAATATTTTTGTCCCATCATTTGTTTCCATAGGAGGAGTAGATAATACAAGGATATCGTCTTCTATTTTTGCATATCTAGTTTCGGTAGTTCCTAACCAATTTGGCAGTAAAGAACCTTCAACATCATGTTTAAAAACACCTGGTTCTACTTCATTAAATTTGCCATAATATGCAGAAAATGAGGCAAAACTATTTGCCTTTTCTTCTAAAGTTCCTGTATTAAGTCCAACACTTTTAAAAGGAGCTCTTTCTTCTTTGAATATTTGAACACTCATGTATCCAGAATCCTGATACATAAGCATACCCTGCGGTGAATTACCATAAAAATCAACTTCCTCTCCTGCTTCAGTTTCATATACCCAACTGATTAATTTCCAAGATCCCAAAATACGAGCTCCTACCTTCTCTTTTACTAATTCTAACATACTAATTAATTGTTTGTGGTTTAGTTTTGATAATTTTCCTTAGTTTATCTTTTACCAGATTGCTTACAAATTCACTGTCATCGACTAGGTATCTGTGACCACCTTTTCTTTCGATAACTGTGTGTGGCAATGTGGTTTCTTCTTTCCATCTTGCTACTTGCTCTAAACTTACTCCCGGATCATCTTTACCTCTTAGCGAGATAATCGGGAATTCAAATGGAGTTTCATGCTCATATTTGAAGCTGTCTAACAATTTCAAATCTGCTCGCATGATGTTTACCAGACTTTGTCTCAACTCCTCATCTGGAATACTTTCTTTACTCAAATGAGGGAATCTACCGATGAGCTCTTCATCTGTCATCCTGTTTGTCAGGTCATTTCTGTCGTAACTAAACAAAGCTGGAGTGGATGAAGTAAATATCATTTCTGGTAATGGCTGCTGCTTTCTTCTGAACACCTTTGCAATTTCAAAAGCAATGGCTCCTCCCATAGAATGCCCAAAGAATACAAAAGGTTTGCTGTTGTTATGCTGATAGATTTCTTCTGCCAACTTACTCACTAACTCCGTCATATCTGTAAACATCTGCTCTCCTGTTCTGGAACCTCTTCCTGGCAGCTCAATGGCTCTTAGTTCTACTGCTGGATGCAATTCTTCCCAAGTATCATACAAAGTGCTGCTCGCACCAGCATCATGGAAACAGTACAAATAGAATCCTGCATCTTTTTCCTGATGGCTCACCCACCATGGAGATTGATCGCTATTGCTACCTGCTTCCTCTTTTAAGATGGCCTCATAAGTGAAAGCTGAAAACTGTCCGATGGATGCATATTTCCAGAAGTTATTCACGGCCATTTTAATGCCCATGGTCTGCTCCAACTGGTTTCTGAGCTTGATGGCCATTAAGGAATCAATGCCCAAACCTTTGAAGGTAGAACTGTTGCTAATCAAGTCGAGTGAAGCCTTGGTAATGGCCGCTACTTTTTTAGTGACAATCTGCGCAATTAGGGCAATGGTGGCTTCTTTCTCTCCTGTTTCCAGTGCCGTTCTTAACAGCTCTTCATCAGAGTGATAAGTGGCTTGTGCAGAAATGAGTTTAGAGAAATAATTGGTTTCTGCCAGGGTATCATAATGCTCAATGGTTTTTTGTACATCCATCAAAGCAATGCTGAGTTGGGCTGGGGCAAGGGTGTATAATTTATCTAAAATATCCAGTCCTTTTTCCATTTTGAAAGGAATGAATCCTTCATTGACAATGGATACTTCTGTGCTTGGAGTTTCATCTTCGGTGGTGGCATCTTCAATAGCTCCCCAGTTGATGGCCACACAAGGAAGACCTTGTTTTACTCTAAAATGCGCAAAGAAATCGACAAAAGTATTGGCAGCTACTGCACTTCCATGTCCATTTAAACCAATTAAAGAATTGGCAGAAGAAAAAACAATGAAGTGTTTGAGTGGCAAGTTTAAGCTGATGGTATGCAGGTTCCAAGTGCCCATCATCTTCGGTGCCAACATTTTCCTAAATGCTTTTGTATCCAACTCACTAATCAAAGCGGTTTCCATTAATCCAGCTGCATGAATGATACCTTTGATCGGTGGCATTTCTTCCTGCACTTGATTGATGGCTTTGTTCAATTGAATGATATCTGTGATATCGGCTTTGAACATTTTTAAGTTGATTCCTTTTCCACTGTGCTCATCAATGAAAGCCTGATGTTTTTCTTTGGCATCTATACAATCGTTGATCAAAGCAATATTGTGGATACCCTTTTGGATGATCCAGTTGATCATGGTATGGATGGCTGTGCCACAACCAGTGACCACAAAGGTTTTATCGTCTTGGAATTCGACTGTTTCCAAATTGAAAACAGGTAGGTTTTCTCTTTCCAGTCTGGAAGCATAAATAGCTTCTTCTCTGATAACCAGTTCTGGTTCATCTTTGCTTTCCGCAAAAATAACATCGTATAACTTGGCTACTTCTCTATCATCAGGGAAATAACTCAAATCGACTCTGGTGCAATGGTAAGCAGGTTCTTCATTGAAAAGTACCTTGGCTAGTCCCCACATTGGAGCCAGTGTGATATTGAGCTGAGTACTTTTGTTAGCTACTGGCAATAGGCCATTGCTCAACACCACCAAATTAGGGAAAGCATCCTGCATGGCATCTTGATAGCGCCCACTCATCACTTGATGCAGGTTGATCAAAAGAATACTACCTGCATTCTGGAAGTAATCCAGGTCTTCGACCAACAGGTTTTCATAATTGATATGGTCATTCAAAGAAGCAGCATGGATGATGCCCTCACAGTAAATGTGGTTGTCATGCAAGTGGGAGAATAACTCCTTGATGCGCTCTTTTTCTAAATAGTTGACCTGAAAATGGTTTTCATCAATTTTGGTAAACTCATCACCAAAACCTACTTTGATCAATCGGTGCCCTCTTTCTTTGAATAGTCGAATGAGTTTCTTTTCTACCCCCAAATGATCTTCAAAGATGAGCCATGTTTTCTCTAGCTTGCCTTCTTGGAGTTCGATAGATTCTTCCTCCACCAGGGCTTCCTGTTTTCTTGCCTGAATGTGTACTTTCTCCCAATTGGTGTGGTACAACCAATCGGTTTCCTTGTTGGAATAGAGCTGATCATTATCGATGATGACTGCCTCAATGAATTCAATATCAGCTAAGAAGTTGCCACTTTCATCATACAACTGCAAAGCCACCTGTTGTTTGGTGATGCCATTGGGCTCAATGATGGTATCAATGGTTTCTGCTTTTACCAAAATATCATTGCCCGGTTCTGGTTTGTTAAACCACCTAAATCCTTTTAACTGGGATAAGAAGGTAGAGTATTTTGTGTTTTTAACATCCGGAGCCAAAATCGGCGTAAAAATAGTTTGAAAACAGCTATCCAAGATGGCTGGGTGGATGAAATACTTGTTGTCATGACCTGCAATCAGGGAGTTGGGTGTCACATGGGCAATGGCTTGGGTATTGTTGATCAATATCCAGTTGATACCCTGAAAGATGCTGCCATACTGGATGCCAATCGAATTGGTCACCTTGTAGAAATCTTCCTTTTTAATGAAGGTATCATCCTTTGACCTGACTAGGTTATAGATATAATCATCAGAGACATATTCCCTGCTGCCACAGATTCTTAAGTTGCCTTCTGCAGTGGTGACCCATTTGATATTGCCCCCTGAAACTGTTTTTACATTGTAGTTGAACACGGCTCTATTGGCACCTGTTCGGGTGATTTTCAGCTGGGTATCAATGGTTTCATTGTCGTATAAGTAGATTGGTCTTTTAAAATGCAAGTCTTCTACCTGATGGAAGGCATTGCCAAAAGCTTCTTGCAAAGCGGCATACAAAATCTCCAAATAACTCACTCCTGGAAGTACTGTCGCATTGTTGACCACATGGTCTTTGACAAAAGACAAATGCTCTAAACTGAGTTTGTTTTCCCAGATGAAGATATCATCAATACCTGCCAATTGGATTCTGCGACCTAAAAGTGGGTTTTTACCCATCTCTCCATTTTTCTGCGCTGACCTATCTTCCAAAGCATACCTTTTCTTCTGCATCGGATAAGTTGGCAGCTGCATGGCTGGTGCTTTTTCTATTTGGTAAAACTCCTTCCAGTTAATGGCATAACCCTGCTCAAAGAGTTTCCCCACAAAACCATTGAATGAGCGTTTCTCTGGTTTATCTCTTAAAGTAGAACCAACCGTGACTACTTCTTTTTGTCTGCCCTGTGCACACTCATTAATAGCATTGGTCAGCACTGGATGCGGACTCATTTCAATGAAAACCGTATGGTTTTCTTCTAGCAATGTGCCAATCACCTCAGAGAACCTGACCATCCCTCTTAAGTTTTTTACCCAGTATTCTTTAGTCAATTCCTCTCCCGGAACTACTTGATTCAATACCGTTGAATAATAAGTAATCGGGTTTTTTACTGCTTTCAGCTCTGCAAGCTGAGTTTCTAGTGGTCCCATCAATGGATCCATCTGTGGAGAGTGAGAGGCAACATCCACCTTCACTTGGCGACAGAATAAATCTTTGGCTTCCAGTTCTGCCAGTACTTCCAAGAGTGAGGTTTCATCTCCGGCAATCACCGTAGATTTTGGGCTGTTACTTACTGCTACAGACAGCTTGCCATTGTATTTTTCAATCGTGGCCTCTGCCTGAGCTACAGTTAGTTCTGTTACACCCATGGCCCCTCCAGTGTTACTAACTGTTTTCATCAGTTTAGATCGGCTGCAAATGATGTTAGCCGCATCATTTAGGTCTATGGCTCCGGCAATAAAAGCAGAAGCTACTTCTCCCATACTATGTCCCACTACGGCATCTGGCATAATGCCTTTGCTCATCCAAAGTTTGGCAAGGGCAATCTCGATAGCAAAAAGTGAGGGCTGGATGATGTCAATTTCTTTGAGTCTACTAGCTTCTTTTTCCGCATGCAACTGCTCAATTAAAGACCAATCGGTGTATTTAGCAAAAGCAGCATCACAAGCATCAATCATGGCTTTAAATACCGGCTCTGATTGGTAGAGTTCTTTTCCCATGCCTACCCACTGGCTGCCTTGTCCCGGGAAGATGAAAACTACTTTGGCCTCTCCACTGAGTTTTGCTAGCGGTACCTCTTCTCCTTCCTCGTAGAAGATACGCAAGTTTTCTTGCAGCTCTTCTTGAGAGTTTCCGGCAATACTGATTCTGTAATTGAGCTTGGGTTTATTAATGATGGTGGCCGCACAAAGGGCTGCTACTTCTTCTAGCGAACTAGCATTGCCGATGTGTTCTGCATAGTTTTTTGCATAAGCTTTTAGTGCTGATTCACTCTTGGCTGAAAGACAAAGCAAGAAAGCATCGGTAGCAAGTACCGGCTCCGTTTCTTCTTTGACCTCAGCTGGAATGTATTCTTCAATCACTGCATGGGCATTGGTGCCTCCCCAGCCAAAAGAGTTGACACCGGCTTTTTTAGATTCTCCTTCCAGTGTCCCCCACTCACTATTGCTATTGTTGATTTCTAGTTTGAGTTCTTTGAAGGGAATATCTGGGTTAGGGGCCCTAAAGTTGAGGTTAGAAGGGATTTTTCCATGCTGCATGGCCAGCAATACTTTGAGCAAACCAGCAATACCGGCAGCGGCTTCCATGTGTCCAATGTTGGTTTTTACCGAACCGATTTTAAGCGGTCTTTCTTCTTGTCTGCCATTGGCAAAGAAGCGACCGATAGCGGTGGTTTCTGTTGGATCTCCCAGTTTGGTTCCTGTGCCATGGGCTTCTACATAATGCACTTCTGAAGGAGCAATGCCGGAGTTTTTATAGGCTTCTTCCAGCATTTCAATCTGACCTTTGGTACTAGTAGCTGGCAAGTTTACATTAAATCCATTGTTATTGATACTGCTTCCTTTTACCAAACCGATGATGTTATCTCCATCTCTTTGGGCATCTTCTAGTCTTTTTAAAAGGATAATGCCAGCACCTTCTCCCCTGACAAAACCATCTACATCATCACTAAAAGTACTACACTGCCCTTTCTTAGAAAGACCACCGAATTTAGAAAGCAAGATATATTGATCGTGGTCTAAGATATGGTTAATACCTCCCACAAAAGACATATCTGAGCTGCCTTCCCAAATACTCTGGCAAGCAAGGTGTAATGCCACCAGTGAAGAAGAACAACCAGTATCGACCACCAAACTAGGTCCAGTAAAACCAAAAGTATAAGATACTCGGTTGGCAATCACACTGGTAGACTGCCCGATGGCAGAGTGCAGAGTGGTATTGGCATTGAGGTGTTTTCTTAAGTGCTCAAAGTCATTCCAGACATTGCCCAGATAGAAGCCTACCTTTTTTCCCACAATCTCATCGTAAGACAGATTGTTATCTTCGATGGCTTCCCAGGTGAGTTCCAACATCAGCTTTTGAGAGGGTGACATCTCGATGGCTTCAGCAGGAGAAATATTGAATAATAAAGGATCGAAATCGTGAATTTTATCTAGAAAAGAACCATGCTTTTGATAGCATTTGTTCGGAGTGGCCGGATCTGGATCGTAGAACAAATCGAAGTTCCACCTTTTTTCCGACATCTCTTCGATTGTATTTCCTCCACTCGAAAGTAAGTCCCAAAAGGCTCTAATATTTGGCGCCTTGGGAAATCTACATGCCATTCCGATAATGGCAATGGGTGAAAGTTTATTCATAATTAGTTTAGTAGTTTATATGCAAAATACTCCAAATAGCTTTTGACTGATAATTTAACTACAATTGCCTAATTAAATTTGCTGTATATTCACAGATCAATATTGTGCAAATAATTAAAATTAGTAATGATGCAGAAACACTGTATGGTTAGTATATTTATTCATAAGGAAAATGATAATTAAAAAGAAAATCTTACAAGGTTAGAATTTTGTGAAATTATCTTTATCATATAAATAGATTAATAGATCTTTCATCATTTAAAACTCTATATGCAATGCTCAAAATAGAATACTCAAAATTAATTATTCATTTTATATGTAACATTTTGAGTTTTTTGAATTACTAGTAATACTTAACTATGTGTAATAGATTGTTATACTAAAAGTGTATTTTTTTGCGAATTTTTAGTTTGATGAAAACTTTGTATTAGAAGCATGCTACACTTTCTATTATAGCTCATTATTAATTCATACTATTTCTCACATGGTACTAAAATGAATATTTTTCAAAAATCGCTATAAAAATATTCATGCACTTTAACTTAATAATGCTTAATGAAAAGTTTAAGTTTTTAACCTCAAAAAAAGTGGTAAATAAACCAGCACTGCAATCACAGAAAATACTAATCCACCAATCGAGCCTGCGGCAAATGAAAACCAGAAAACTTCATTTTGCCCTTGCCAGATAAAAGGAATTAGACCTAATATCGTAGAAATGGTAGTGAGTATAATAGGAATAATTTTACTGTTAAAAGCTCTCAAATATCCTCTTAAATAATCATTCTGATACCTCAGATTCTTCTTTCTATAGTTATTAAAATCGTTGATGATAAACAATGCTGAGTTTACTACAATGCCACTGAGCAAAACAAAAGCGGCAAATCCACCTTGGTCAAAATTGAGATCAAAGAGATAAAAGGTGAGAAATAAGCCAATAAATGAAATCGGAATTAAAAGTATGACTGTAAATGGTTGACTCAGCGATTCAAATACGATACTACAAACAAAGAATATAATTACAATGGCCAAGAATAGTAGGTAATACTGGCTTTTATCTTCTTTGTTCCAACCATACCAACTTCTTCTTTTAGCTTGATAACCCAAAGGTAATTTCTCTTGCGTTTTTTCCGCATGTTCCTTCATCACTTTAGAAGCAAACTCTCCAGGACCAATAAAATCGTAAGCGACTACTAACTGGTATTGTTGGTCTTTCTTGTAAATCTCATTACCAGTTTTTGTTTTCTCTAGCTTACCAAAAGAACTCATTTTCAAACTTTTATCTTCTATTTGAATAGCCGCATTATTTAAATCCCAGACATTAAAAATTCCTGATTTGTCTGAAACTAAAGTCACATATTGGCTTTCATTCTGATTGAAAATATTGCCCAAACTAGTTCTATAAGTAGCATCTTTAATAAAGCCATGAAACTGATATGGACTGATCTCTTGCGCTACGAAAGATTGGAAGTTTAAATCCAAACCAAATTCGTATAATACCTTTGCCTGCCAACTAAAATCTCCTTCAATATCCACTTCTTTAATCCGAGGATTCACTAAGAGTTCTTTTCTTAAAGTTTCTGCATAGCGATAGAGCTGATCATAATTATAACCAGTTAAAATAATGGCACTATTCCGATAACCCATTGAAAGCGAATTACTAAAGCCTTGCCCCACTCCATAAACACTCCAATCTAGTCCTCCTAAGCTAATAGCTTTCGACTCGACCATCGCTTTGAGATAAAAAGGAAAACCTGAATTAACTGCCTCTTCTGTAAAAGTAATCGTAATACTAGAACTGTTATAGCTATAAATACTGGTCTGGAATTTTTCAATTTCATCGTATTTACTAATGAAATTTTCCATTTTTTCAATCGCCTCATTAAGCTGATTCACCGTGCAACCCTCTGGCATACTACCTCTTATATATAGTGTAGTTTGACCTGGCTCGCTATAATACGATTGATTGTACACCTTCTCTGTAAAAAGTCTTAAACTGCCGCCCAAAACTAAATCGGCATATTCTCTTACTTCGTCGTTGTACCAATCTGCCCCGAAAACCTGATTGTAGGTTTTTGTCCAAAAATCTTCTTCCTTTTCTTGTTCTTGTGCAACTGTTCCCTCTTCGCCCAATTTTTCTGGCAACATGTAAATTGGTAAACCAAAACTCAGAATAAAAATGATAATTCCGATCCATTTAAACCTTTTCTCAAACCTGATAAAATTGCCATAATACTTCTCAAATCGGAGAATCTTCTTTTTCCTTTTAAAGTATGTTTTATTCTTTTTGGTTTTGAGTGGGATTTTCTCAAATAGACTTGGAATAAGAAAATAAGCAATCAGCAGTGATACACTCAGGTTGATAATAATTACATAAGCAAAGTCTAACAAGTTTATTTGCTGCGCTTCATCTAATAAAAATACAATTAATATTGCGCCAATAGAAGTGAGTGTAGCTGCCAAAATGGAAAGAAAAGCATGCTTATTTCCATGATGCCTGAGATGATCTAGCATGACAATACTATTGTCGATCATGATACCAAAAGAAATGGTAATGCCCGCCAGCGAATACAAATGAATTTCTAAATTAAATGCCCAATAGAGAATAAAACTGAGTAGTAAATTAGCTAGTAAGCTCAATAATATCAGCATTAAATACTGCCATTTTCTACTAGCTATCCAAACAAAAAGCAGCAAAATTAGCATTGAAAACAGCATTCTATAGCTAATCTTTTCCAGCTCTTTTTTCAGGTATTCAGTCGTATTATACATAGTTATTACACTGTAACCGACTGGTAATTCCTGCTTAAGACTTTCCATTTTTTCAAGTACAGCTTCAGCCAACTGGATGGTGTTTACATGATCTTCCGGATAAACCACAATGTTGATGGTATTTAATCCATTGATTCTAAAATACCTGCTTGGAGCTTGTTCTACATAGCGGACATGTGCAATATCTCCTAACTGAATAATCCTATTTTCTACTTTCTTTATTGGAATTCGATCCCAAACTATCTGGTCTGGCACATTGGTTTTGAGCTCAAGTCTGATCTTTCTATCAGAAGTATTAATACCTTTTATAAGACCTAAACCCAAATTCTCTTTCTTAAAATAATTGTTGATGGCAGATGCAATTTCATCACCGCTAATTCCTAACTGCTGTACTACTTCCGTCTGAAATTTAATTTCCCATTCGAAAGGGGTTGCTCCATAAACCAAAACTTCATTTACCCCACTAATTAAAGCCAACTTCGATTTTAATTTTTGCTCGGCTACCTGCTGTATGTACAAAGGTGGAGCATTGGCATTCAAGGTAAAAGTGATTAAAGCCGATTTATTATTAGTTTGCCCTAATGAAATTTGCGGATAAGTAACTTGCTCAGGAAAATTTCGATATTGCTGCCTGATGTAAGTCGCCACTTCGAAACGAGCAGCATCCATGTCCACCTCATCTTTAAATTCAATTTCTATCTCACCACTTCCCTTTTTTGAAACTGAATTGATGGATTTTAAACCTCGCATTCTAGATAATGATGCTTCTAGTGGAGCAGTTACTTCTTGCTCAATTACTTTTGCAGAAGCATCTGGCCAGCGATAACTTACAGTGATAGAAGGTAAACTTCGAGAAGGTGTAAACTGAATATCAAGCAAAGGAATGAGTGATGCACCGATTATACAGAGCATCGAGAAGATGATGAGTACTGAAAATGCCGATATGGTAGTTTTTTGCTGCTTCATTTTATCATACTATCAAAATCAGCCGAAAGTGGTGTATCTTTTCCATAATCAAATAGCGTGAGCTCCTGAATCTCATAATACACGCGCCAAAGGTTATACAAAGCATCAATATAAGACTCTTTTTCTTGCTGCCTCGCTTCAGCAGAAGCATTAAGTTTAAGCACATCTACATTGCCCAGTATAAAGCGCTTTTTGGTAAGTTGATAAGCCTCCTCAGAAATTTCAGCGGCACGCAAAGCATTCTCAACAAGTTGATGTTGCAAATTATAATCGATTACGTTCAAGACAATCTCTTGCTCAAAATCCATTTTACTTTGTTCCATTTCAATTTGAGCTACTTCCATTTGTTTTAATGCCAACATTCTCTCTCCTTTTCCTTGCCCCCAGTCTACTAATGGTATTTGAATACCAACTGCCACAGCCTGCCGGTTGGTTAAATTATTATAAGTCTGCCTAAGCGTTTTATCACTATTATTTAAACCGAACTGCGCAACTACATTGGCATTAAAGCGAGTGTCTTTATTTATCTGATCTAGATTTTTTTCTGCTTCTAACATACTTTCTTCTAAGCGCAATGGCTCAGGATTATACCTCATCCCGTTTTCAATAGCTTTTTCTAAAGGGATATTTTTCACGAAGTTATTTTCAGGAATCATTGGTGTAATGAGCGCATCTTTACTCATGCCTAAGAATGAAGTAAGGTTATATTGAGCCACTTTTACTTCTTTGCCTGTTCTTGCTACCTCGATAGAAGCCGAATACTTATTGAGTTCTAAATTGAGTAAATCTTCTTTAGTGATGGAAGCTATTTCAAAACGCTTTAAACCAATATGATATAAAGTATCTGATGTTGCCTGATTGCTTTTTGCAATTTCTAAACTGACTTGTGCTATGAGCAAATCAAAATAGTAATTAATCGCAAAAAGTCTTGCTTGCTGCATTACTTCCAGATACTCTCTTTTTGCCAATTCGTAAGCTAACGGACTCAACTTTTTTTTCCACTTGAAATCATTAAAGCCCAAAATTGGCTGTGTGTAAGCCAGTTGCACTGGACTTGCATTAAAAGCCGAATATTGATCGTCTGTCAAGTTTTCTAAATGATCTAAACTACTTTGCAGAGAAAGTGTACCACCAGAAAAAGCCAAATTTTGATCGATGGAAACAGTGGAATAATTGTTCAGTGTTTGTGTTTCGTAATAAGCAAATGCTTCTTCATTACTATTCCATTGCTGAGAAAAAGAACGATTATAATCAACTGGAGTAAGCTTTAGGTTGACTTGAGGTAGCAAGGAAGCCTTGTATGAATTATATTGCCAATAACCAGCCAGATAAATATTAGTAGATTTTAATGCCAATAGTGAAGTAGTGGTAGCCCTATCAATTACCTCCTCAATACTCATTTGATCAGTTTGTTGGGCAAAGGCAAATTGAACACTTAACAGGAAGATGGCTATCAACCTTGATGGTTTAAAGATGCTATGTTGAAAGTTAAACTGCTGCATTTGAGTTAGTTCCTTTTCTGTTCAGATAGAAATAAAATAAGGGGATAAAATAAAGACTCACTATGGTACCAATCGTCATGCCGCCAATAATGGCAATGGCCATAGGTCTTTGCAAATCTGCTCCCAAACCACTTGTAAAAAGAAAGGGAACCAATGCCAAAACGGTTGTTAAACTAGTCATCAGAATTGGTTTTAGCCTTCTTTGTCCGGCAACTACAAGTGCTTTCATCAAAGGATATCCTTCTTTTCTTAGTTGATTAATAGTATCGATTTTTAAAATTGAATCATTGATAATGATACCAGACATCACAATAATACCAATGAGAGACATCAAATTTAAAGACTCTCCAAAAACACTTAAAACCAGCAATACACCAAAAATATCGATCGGAATTTCTAGTAAAACAATAAATGGAAGCGTTAAAGACTCAAATTGGGATGCCAAAATAAAATAGAGCAACAACACAGAAATAAGCATAATCGTGGCAAATTCTTTTACTAGCTCCTGATTAGAAAAAATCTCCCCTTCAAAAGAGACTTCAAAGTTTTTATCGTGGCTCACCACCTTGCGAATTTCATCCATCATTAGCTCACCTGCTTCAACTGGTAATTGCAGGTTTAAAGGAAAATATTCTCCTTCTTTTCCAGCACTTACATCCTTCAAATCCAGACTTCTAGATTCTCTGAGTAGCGAACTTACCGGAATCACTTTGTTATCTTCGTTGGTAATTTCAAGTGAAGCAATCACTTCTTTGTATGATTTAGGCCTGCCACCAAATACCACCGGAATAAAATGTTGCCCTTCGTTAATGGTTATAATTTCATGTTCACCAAAAGCACTTTTTAATTTGGTATATAAAGTTTGCAGTGAAATGTCGTAAAGCATCAACTTAAGCGGATCTACATTGATTTGAACATACTCTTGCCAAGCGGTGCTTTGCACATAATTCTCTTTAATTACTGGATGCAACTTTAAAAGCAGTGCCTGTAAATTCTCATTGGTATTGGGCGTGATATCAACAGGTCTCAATTTAGCTGTCAGTGGATAAGAATCCCCAGAGAAAATAAGGGTAAAGATGTTTTCGGAGGCTAAAAACTCAAAAGTTGCGTCTGGGTAATTTTGATTGATGCTTTGTGTTAAGTCTGAAGTAAGCCTGGCTAAATCTTCTGTATTATTGGCTTTAATATACACTTGTGATTCTGAAGCACTGGCTGCTGCTTCGCTATTTAACAAAAACTGTTGGGTACCAATTTGCGAAACTTCATCAATATAAAGCTGCTGCACTTGGCTCAATATTGTATATATTCTTTTTTTGTTTTCTTCAATGTGTACAGGCTCATTCCAATCTATCTTTAAAATCGTTTCAGTTTGAGCGATTTCTGGCAAATTTTCTTTTTTTACTGTAACAAATAAAAGTACCGATAAGCCTAACATGCTTAGAAACAGCACCCAAACTACCAGTTGATTTCTTAAAGTAAACCTCAATCCTTTTTCATACACATCTGCATAGTTAAACAAGGTGATTTTACTGATAGCTGTTAATAGATTGTCTTTTTTAGATTTTCGTTCATAGAATAATTTAAAATAAACAGGCAGTAGTGTGATGGATACAATAAGCGAAACAAACAAACCAATAGTGACAGAAAGGGCTTGCTCATAAAACATCGCACCTGCAATTCCACTAATAAAAATCAATGGAATAAACACCGCACAAGTAGTAAGTACTGAGCTCAACATCGGTCTAATTACCTCATTGGTACCATTTATACAAGCACTTACTAAATCTTTGCTGCGCTCATAATGTTGGGTAATGTTGTCAATTACAATAATGGAATTATCGATCATCATCCCGATACCGAGTACCAAACCAGACAAAGAAATGATGTTTATAGACAAGCCTGCCAGATTAAAAAATAGCAAAGAAACCACCAAAGAAGTTGGAATGGTAATGCCAATGAGTAAAGGCGATTTTAAGTCTTTCAAGAAGAAAAACATCACAATAAAAGCAAAAAAAGCACCCCAGAAAAGGCTTTGTTCCACATTAGAAATGGAATAATCTAGCAAAGCCGTTTGGTCTCTATTGATAGAAAACAAAATATCTGGATAGTCTTGCTCAAAGTGATTAACTAGCTCATGTAGTCCTTCTTTTAGATCTTCCATCTTGGCATCAGATTGTTTGATAATGGCCAGTGTCACAATGTTTTGTTCTCTGGATGTGACCATGCCATTCATGCTTTCCGGATGTGCCATTACCTCTGCTACATCTTTGAGTTGCAAAAGGTGATCATCTATTTTTAGATGGATGTTTTCAATATCAGTCTTGTTTTGCAAAGAGTTAGCAAAGCGGATATTATATTGATACTGCGCATTTTTTACTGTGAGATTACTCAGCTCCAACTCCATACTTTTAATTTGCTCTTCGAATTGAGTTAAAGTGATACCCAGCGCATTGAGTTTGTTTAAATTGGGAATAATGAGTAATTCTTGAGTCACCAAACCGCTCATATCTACCATTGCCACAGAGGCTTGCTGTTCCAGTCTTTTCTTGATCACGTTATCAGCAAAACCACTGAGCTCCACAAATCTTTGCGGAACAGGATAAAACTCACTGGTAGTTTTAAAAGGTGTGCCTGTATTTTTTAAAGCTAGATTGAGGTAGAAAACAGGTACATCAGAAGCACTGGCCTTTAAGGCTTTGGGGTGGTCAATCTCTCTCGGAAAATCGTTCATTGCCTGATCGATCTTTTCATTTACATCGATAAATGCATAGTCGATATCAGTACCATATTCCATCTGCAACTGGATAACTCCCAAGCCATCTCTGGTGTTACTTTGAATATCTACCAAATGAGCAATTTGCATCAGGCTATTTCTGAGTGGTTTTATCGCTGTTGATTCCAATTCTCTAGCAGAAAGGTTCTCTGCATTTACCTGCACGGTAATTACAGGAATGTCCATCTCAGGAATCAAAGAAACCGGCAGATTGAGCATAGCTACCACACCAAGCATCAGCACAGCAATGTAACTCATCGTTAAAGCAATCGGGCGATATAGTAGGAATTTTACCATTACAGTTTTTCAGTGATCAGTTAACAGTAATCAGGTTAAACAAATATGAAAACTGTCCACTGTAGTCTGATATCTCCTTCACAGTTAAATGTAGACTGTTCACTGCTAGTTGACTCATTGTTTTATTCTCGTTTTCTTTAAGATGCTAAATAATATTTTTGAAAGTTCATCTGCTTTTTGATAAAGCTTGTCATATAGTGTTTGTTCTAAAAAATGGGTTGTGTTTAGTAAGTCTAACCAGTATTTTGTTTCTAAGCTTTCTTTATAGGAAATAGATATTTTAGCTGAAAAATCTGCTTGAGAAATTGCTCCATTTGCTTCTGCCAAATTTGCACCTATAGATGTTCCTGCTTTTAAAAGTTGTTTACTCATTACAAACTCCTTTCTATCTTCTGTTAAATTCTTATATACTTTTACAATTTCCACTGCCAAATCAAATGCCTTTTTATATGCAATACTATTTGGAATCATCTTTTTACAGTTTTCAGAATACAGTTAGCAAAATGCAGTCAACAAATTAAAGAATTATGTAACTAAAAACAGTTAATTATTTGAGTTTTCTTTTTATTGCTGTATTATTTTATATCTGCTCATTGATCACTGTCAACTGCTAACTATTTATTGCTTTATGTTAACTGATACCTGTCTACTGTTAACTGATCACTGTTCACTGAAACTTACTGCACTGCTACTTCCGATTCGTGGGCTAGATTCAAGTTGCCTGAGATGATGACAGTGTCACCGACTTCTAGGCTGGCTTGTTTATCTGGATGCGCGACTACGGCATAAGAATCACTGTTTTCATACAAAATTTGAAGATAAGTCCAATACGCTTTACCATCTACCACTTTAAATAAAACATCTTGGTTTTGCCTGATCACCACAGCTGCTTTTGGCACCACATACTGATCTGAAACTTCTTGCTCAATCAACACCTTTACATTCATACCTTCTAGCAATCCACCCGTATTTTTTACGGTGGCTTGTATCGTAATTAACCCGTGTTCGTCTACCAGTGGATTAATTGCTGTAATCGTTCCTTCAAACTTTTCGTTGCTGGCAAATGGAACTACAGTGATACCTAATCCCACAGTTAATTCATGAAACTCAGATTCTGTTACCTGAAATTCAACTTCAAAACTGGAATCATCTATTAAAATACAGAAAGGCGCTTCACCAGTGGGATGTTCGTAAAGTTTGTTGCTTAAACTGGCAATTTTACCAGAAAAAGGAGCAATTAAAACAGTATTGTTAAAATCTTGCTCTGCTTTAGAAAGTTGTTGTTGAGCTTCTGTGTAACCTGTACGGATTTTAGAAGTTTCAAACAATTGATCAGGTATATTGGTCGAGTCTTTTAAATCGTAACCTTGACCAATTAAAAAATCTTCAAGCTCTAATCTGGCTTTTTCTATGGCAATTTTTGCTTCTGCTAAAGATAACTTTTGTTCTTGTTGTTGCAACTGAGCAATAATACTCCCCTTTTGCACAGAGCTACCATTTTTATATGGCAAGGTACTCACAACTCCATCCGACGAAAATGACAACTCACTCTTTTTTAAAGCGTGCAATTTACCATTACTCACCAATTGCTTAGAAAAAGTACCCTTATCTAAAACCAATACCGATACCGGATTTTTCTCTTCTAGATAGACTCTTTTATTCACATCTTCTTCTGTGGGGGACTTTTTAGCCGAACACGCTGCCAGCCAACAAGAGATGAACAGAAAAACTGTTAGTGGTTGAAAGTATAGTTTCATTAGTAAGTTTATCTTGTCAGTATTCAAACAAATGAATTTTATTCTCAATTATACTAAAAAAATAGTATTTTCATAAGCATTGCTTAAAATTATAACTAAACTTTTAGTTTTGTTTATGCCTTTTATATCACTTCACTAAACATACGTTCCCATTTTATTCCTTTCTGATCTTTTGAAAATAATATAAATTCAACTTTACCAACAATATTTTTTTTTTGTACAAAGCCCCAAAATCTAGAATCCTCAGAAAAAGATCGATTATCACCCATCATAAAATAATAATCGTATTTAAATGAATACGAATTTACTTCTTTGCCATTTTGATAATACTTATTCTCTAATTCCTCTATATGTGCCTTTTCTATCTTATTAATTACTTTCTCATATAGAATATAATTTTCTTTATTTAACTCAATATGCATTCCTTTAGACGGAATTATTATAGGACCAAAATTATTGGCAGACCATGCAAAATTTACATTGTTGGGATAAAATTTATTATTTAAAGTATCAACCTTTTCAATTTCAGTAGTAAGAGAATCAATTGATTTGTTTTTCAGTAGAGTTAACTTTTGATTTTGATTTAATGCTACAGAAATTATTTGATTAAGTTCAGTGGAATTGAAAATAGGAGATATAGATAGTGAATCTAATAGCTGATTTATTTCAAATAGATTATTGTAATTAATTGAATAAACTTTTCTGACACTCAAAGCTTCATTAATCAATGTATTATTAATGAAAACATTTGAATCAACTATTTTTAATGTATCTTTAGGAAGACCTACAGCTCGTTTTACAACAAATTTGCTCTCATTGTTAGGCATATTAAAAACAATAATCTCATTTCTTTTCACTATAGAAAACCCAGGCATTCGATAGTATTTCCACCAACCTACATCACTAGCATTTTTTAGTTGTTCTTCATTAAAAAAAATAAAAGAGATAATATTTATTACTGGAATTTCTAATATAGATTTTGGCAAGCGAGCTCCATAACTAATTTTATTAACTAATATAATATCTCCTTTTTGCAATGATGATTTCATAGAGTCACTTGGAATAAAAAAAAGCTGAGTCACAAAAATTTTACAAGAAATAATTATCGCAACAAATAGAATTAGATATAAACTGAATTTTAAAACTTTAAAAGTTGACATTTTTAATTATCATTTTATTATACAGTTGATTTATTTCACTATTCGAAGTCGGACTGCCTAATAATATAACATTATTAAATTCATCTAACATAAATGTGTTACAATATTCATATTCAAGTTTATTTTGTGATAAGAAGTTTTTATCATAATCTAAATAAACTGGAATATTTTGAGGAACTTCAAAATCAGTATCCAAATAAAAGTATTTGAATAACTCGAAATTATCATCTGATATAATGATAAAAATAAATGAAATTGTCTGTTTATCTTTAACATACTTAGACCATTTTTCTAACTCTAGTACACAAGAACTACAAGATGAATCAATAATACTAACAATTTTTTTTGATTTGTTTGACGCTTCTTCTGGAATAGCTTTACCTTCTTCACCATTCATTCTAGTGAGTCTTTTAAGGCTTTCTGGAAAAGTAATCATTCTTCCTAGAAGACTTAAACCATGTTCTTCTACTTTTTGAAATTTTAAGTTATTTCTCTCATTCGTACATGATATAATCACACTTATAATAAGTATAACAAGAATAAATTTAGAATATAATTTTTTCATTTATTGTCTAAGTTTATATATGATAAAACTCCTTCTTCAGGTAAATAAGCATATAATTTTTTCTTATCAATACCTATAGTTGCTATTGCTGATTCAGAAAAAAAACTTTTATCCGGTTTTCCGTCCCATGTATATCTAAAGATGTATTTACCATAAGACCATAATTTACTTTTTTTTAAATTACCAGAATACAAACCATAAATAAATTGATTTGTCGCTACTGAAGAGACAAAAGCTTTCTTAGTTTTATCAGTCTTTTTCATATATGATGTATTACCTCGTTTACCTAATTCATAGTCAACTTTATATTGATCAGGTCCATGTAACTTATGCTGTAATTTACCATTGTTGTAAATTTCTATTAAATCCATATAGCGATATAAAATAGCAAGATTTCCAGATTTATTAGGTTTAACATTAATGTAAAATAAATGTGCATCTTTATACCCGGTTATCGTTTCAGTATTAGGTATATTATCAAATAATCCAATTTTTTCAACATTCCTATTTTTCTCCAAATCAATAATTGACATCTTATACTTTGTTTCTTCATCTACAAGAGAAACAACAACTTTAGATGTATCATAATAATCTATTTGATAACTTGATATTTCTGCATCAATAGTGGTAAAGCTTGCGTTTTGTGATTCCAATAAACTATCTAAATTACATGTAAGAATTTCTCTTTTTGTAATGTCATATGCCCAGAAAGTATTATTTATTATACCTGAAGATGAAATGCCTAACGCCTCTCCAGGCCCTCTACCATATGGCAATATACTTTTTATAACTTTCTCTTGTTTCAATGAATAAATTTGAAACCAAAATTTTTGACCACGGATATCAGATTTTATAATTAATAAAGAATCATGAGGATGAATATCTCTTGGTATAAAATCATGAGGTTTAAATAAAACTTTAAATTTTAATGTATCAATATTATTAAATTCACTAAAATATGACTCATCAGATTCAATTTTTGTGTCTTGACTACAAGAATTTAATAATATGGATATAATTCCAACTAATATGGTATATATTTTCATTTCCTTTATAAAAAATCTATTCTTCATAAAATTTGATAATTTAAAATTATTTTAGATTCTAATTATGCAAAAAGTAATCTTTAAGCTATTGATATAAATATTATGAAATAAGTGCTTGTATGTTTCCTTTTCAAAGAAAGAATTTAATACTAAAGTTTTTAATAAATTAGACTTGCTGTTTATCGAATATAAATATGTGTTTAAAAACAAATGGACATCCTTTTACTTTAGATTAAACTTATTATCTCCACTTAGTAAAAGTTACAATAAATTGGGCAACCAATTATATGAAATATATTATTACTCTATTAGATTAGGTATTTCTTCTTTTAGTGTATACGTTGTTAAATTTGCTATTACATTCTATTCCCACCTATAAATTACCTACTGTTCCATATTTAATTAACAAGCTATAACTCCCAATACTTCAATTTTATAAATCATAGGTATTGGGAGATTTGATTTAAAAGCTGTATGAATTGTTGATTATTTTGAAATTAAAATAAACAGACAAGCTTATACTATTTTTAAATCAGTCTTTTTCATCATAATTCCAAAAAGAACCACAATCTGTTGTACATGTATCTGACTCATCATATTCACATGGATCATCACTATCATCTTCACCACCAGAACCACAAGCCGCAGCTTCAGAAATAATTGCCAAAGAAGTTAAAGATAAGTATTCATTGTCTGATGATGATATATCTGTATTAGATGAAAAGCCTAACCCACTAAATGTAATACCTAATGCGATTGAAAAATAAATGAAAATTCTCTTTCTCATAATTGAAAAATTTAAATGATTTAAAAAAAATATATATATACTAGCTCGAGCTCTGATAAATGATGATATTCTGAATATACATCTCTCTTGATTAGATACTATTGGTAAGAAATTAATACTGACTGAATCAGATAAGTTTATATGATGCAAGTATAAGAATACTGAGTGCAGTTATATAGCACTCTACCTTTTTTTGTAGTTTTTATTTAAGGCTATCTTATAAAGTAAAATTTTCTATTTATCAGATTTACAATAAATGATTAATTATCATTTATAATAGTATTAAAACTCAATAACTATTTTGTATTATGGGTTTGAAATTTCTGCTTCCCTATAGATTTAGATATTTGTCCCTTGATTATTTCGTAAATACTATTTCTAGTATTCCATCCACATTTCTAATGTTAATCTTTAAACTCAATTGCTATTTGATGTTTTATTACTAAAACAAACTTTTAAATAGACACAAATACGTTCAAGACAAGAAAATTAATAATAAGTTGAAGCCTATTGAAGTAAGAAATAAATCTTTAGTTTCATTTTTTTTAAATATCTGTGAGTATTAAAATATTTACAAAGAGTCACTTTCTTGTTCAGTGTAATTTTTTATAAAAAAATTTCAAACATGTAATCTCGATAAAATGTCTACAATGTATTTTATCTAAATAACAGACTATAACTCCCAATACTTCAATTTTATAAATCATAGGTATTGGGAGATTTGATTTAAAAGCTGTATGAATTGTTGATTATTTTGAAATTAAAATAAACAGACAAGCTTATACTATTTTTAAATCAGTCTTTTTCATCATAATTCCAAAAAGAACCACAATCTGTTGTACATGTATCTGACTCATCATATTCACATGGATCATCACTATCATCTTCACCACCAGAACCACAAGCCGCAGCTTCAGAAATAATTGCCAAAGAAGTTAAAGATAAGTATTCATTGTCTGATGATGATATATCTGTATTAGATGAAAAGCCTAACCCACTAAATGTAATACCTAATGCGATTGAAAAATAAATGAAAATTCTCTTTCTCATAATTGAAAAATTTAAATGATTTAAAAAAAATATATATATACTAGCTCGAGCTCTGATAAATGATGATATTCTGAATATACATCTCTCTTGATTAGATACTATTGGTAAGAAATTAATACTGACTGAATCAGATAAGTTTATATGATGCAAGTATAAGAATACTGAGTGCAGTTATATAGCACTCTACCTTTTTTTGTAGTTTTTATTTAAGGCTATCTTATAAAGTAAAATTTTCTATTTATCAGATTTACAATAAATGATTAATTATCATTTATAATAGTATTAAAACTCAATAACTATTTTGTATTATGGGTTTGAAATTTCTGCTTCCCTATAGATTTAGATATTTGTCCCTTGATTATTTCGTAAATACTATTTCTAGTATTCCATCCACATTTCTAATGTTAATCTTTAAACTCAATTGCTATTTGATGTTTTATTACTAAAACAAACTTTTAAATAGACACAAATACGTTCAAGACAAGAAAATTAATAATAAGTTGAAGCCTATTGAAGTAAGAAATAAATCTTTAGTTTCATTTTTTTTAAATATCTGTGAGTATTAAAATATTTACAAAGAGTCACTTTCTTGTTCAGTGTAATTTTTTATAAAAAAATTTCAAACATATAATCTCTTTAAAATAAGTATAATCCCGATAAAATGTCTACAATGTATTGTATTTAAATAACAGACTGTAACTCCCAATACTTCAATTTTAAAAATTATAGGTATTGGGAGATTTGATTTAAAAGCTGTATGGATTGTTGATTATTTTGAAATTAAAATAAACCACTCTGCACTGAAAGTACAGGGTTTTGAATCCATTTCTGAGACCAATAAACAGACAGCTTATTCTTAGTTAAGTACATTTTTTAATATTCAACAAACTCATCCATATCAATAAAACTAGCACAATCTACTTTACACGTATCATCTGGATCAAATTCACAAATCACCCCACCATCATCTTCTCCACAAGCAGCAGCTTCAGAAATAATTGCCAAAGAAGTTAAAGATAAGTATTCATTGTCTGATGATGATATTGTGTTAGATGAAAAGCCTAACCCACTAAATGTAATACCTAATGCGATTGAAAAATAAATAAAAATTCTCTTTCTCATAATTGAAAAATTTAAATGATTTAAAAAAAAATATATATATACTAGCTCGAGCTCTTATAAATGATGATATTCTGAATATACATCTCTCTTGATTAGATACTATTGGTAAGAAATTAATACTGACTGAATCAGATAAGTTTATATGATACAAGTATAAGAATACTGAGTGCAGTTATATAGCACTCTACGTTTTTTTTACCTAAGTAAATGCCTATCGATAGAAATACTTATTTCGGAATAGCAATGGCAAGTATTGGATTCCTATTTTCTGTAAGTGTACTTGCAAAGTTTTGGAGCTGGCTAGAAGTAGAGATTTTTGCAGCATCTATCACATCACTCGGATAAATTACAGAAACCAGATGATTCGCATTTGTTGTTGCTACAAAAGGTGAAATGGGCACACTGTCTATGTCATTTTTGAATGGTGGCAATTCACCAATCGCGCAGTTTTTAACAGACAAATCTGTTTTATTGTAAAGCGAAATAACTGGACTTTTCTCATAAAGAGAATATAAAATTAGATGCTTATCTGTTTCTATTACTTCGCTCACAATGGCATAATTACCTATTTTCTCTTTATACTTCTGCAATTTATCTGGGTCTAAAATATCTTTAGGCAATGTTTTATCACCATAATCTATAAAGTACTTACTCTGTAATTCGTTTTCCGAGAAAGTAAAGATTGTATCGCTTAGCATTCTATTTACTAAAACCTCTCGGTTGTATTTCATAAATTGATTGAGTTTAAAATACATATTTACTTCTGAGTTAATGGAAGCATCAAAAAGTAAATAGCTGTCTTTAATTTTAGCTTCACTATCAGCCAGAATAATAGAATATAATTCTCCTTCTTGAGCCAATTTTGCATTTGTATTAAATGAAGCATCTAACAAATACTTACCTTTATCCAAATATTCCATTTTGTATGTTGGTGCTGGCTTCTCTTCTATAAATTCCCCATTATCAATTTTATAGTATTTCAAACTAACATCATCAGAGATCACCAAAGCTTGCTTTGCTTTATCTATAGTAAAATCTCTTAACCGAAGGTACTCACCAGGCCCTTTACCTTGCCTATCAATCTTGTATATAAAATCTCCATATTCATTAAAGCAAAACAGATTATCTTCTGTATCTGAAATAAAATATTGGTTATTATAATCCAGAATTTTAGAAACATCTGCCATTAAATCTGCATCACTAGTTTTTAAAGGAATGTAATAAATAGAATATACAATTTCTGACAATGCAATTTGATCTACCTTATTATCGAAATTGATAGGGACACTTATCACTTTTGAGCTATTTGAATTATTGTTATGCTGATTTGTATTAAAAGCATTTATATAGAGTAAAACAAATAGTGTAGTAAGTCTGATACTTAAATGTTTGATCATTAATAGAGATTAATGTAAAAATGATTTGCTGAAAAAATGTTGGTTTTTAATTAAAAATCGGATTAAGGCTTTCAAAAAAGTATGCGTAAACAAATTCTCATTTCTATACACAAATGATTAAAATAAGGTTACAAAATTTAGTTTTTACTCACCATACCTTCTTTAAAAGTATATCTAATAATCACTGGATTATCGTTTAAAGTTATTTTGCTCCACTTTTCTTTATCGGTTTCACTTAGCATTTCTAGCGATGGTCCAATAATGCCTAAATCTTGATTTGTTATTACTTGAGGTGGTATTACATCATAAATTCCACCGGCACATATATTTGCTGAATAAAAGTTACCACCCTCTTTAAACTGTTCAAAAAATTCAGACTGATCAGTTTGAGTGTTGTAGATAATATTGCCAAACTTTTGCTCTCCACCTTGTACAAAAAAGAATGAAGTGAAAACGTAGTTATTCGTAACTAATCTTGCTTGAACATTATAAGCTGCATTATCTTTATTATTTTCAATGTTTTTAAAATATTTTAAAAGAGACAAAACATCTTGATCTAATGGCAATTCTTCATAAAGATTGAAATTATATTTACCAAAATCCCACGTGTATTGACTTATTAAACTATCATTTTCATATTTATAAAAATGGTTTTGAGCAGCATCAGTATAATAAATATTACCATTAGATTTATATAGTGGCGTGTTTTGAGTTTTTATAGGAAAATTATGATGTAGAGCATCATAAAACTGTCTCAGTATTTCATCTTTACTTCTAGCGTATAATGAAAATACTTTTTCATTTGAAGCAGTATAAAATAAAACAGTATCAGGAGAAACATTTATAAAATTATGATAAGCGCTATTATCATTAGGTAAGCTGATTTCACTAATAAATTCTCCATCTAAATTGTAAACTAAAATAGCTCCTCTAGGATCAAGAAGTTCTAAATTATTTGTGTAAGGATTAATATTAAAATCGTAAACCAAAGTATATTCACCAGGACCTCTTCCAACTCGTTGAATTTTCTTAATAAATTTCCCTTTATCAGTAAAAATAAACAGCGCATTCTGGCTCTTATCCAATAAGAAAAATTTGTGATCATGATAAAGCGTTTTCCCCTGCCTAGCAATTAGAGAATTTTCATTAGTTTCTAAAGGTATAATTTCAATATTCGAAAAATAATCTTTAAAAGAAACCTCAGATGGATGATCTATATCGATAAACACTGCATTTTCAGCTTCTAATTTAGTGTACGTTGTTTCTTGATGTTGACACCCTAAAAGGCTAAGTATATAAATAAAAATTAAAAAAATGATCTTGTTTTTCATTAGCTAATTTTTTTGAAAGCAAGCTGGTAATTGTTATTAAAAAATGGACAAATATATAGTTGGTAACTAACTGACACGGCTAAACTAGTTATTCAAAGTGCAGTTTTACTGCATTTTGAAAATTTAATAGTTAATAATCTTTAAACTTCACTAAATAGATTACCGGGTTATCTGTTGGTTTTAGATTCTTTACTGTGGTTAAAAGAGTATCTGCTTTGAATTAAGGCATGTAGCTACAAACTAAAATACCCAATGGGATTTAAGCGATCGTTAAAGAAGCAGATCACTCTGTTATTTTCATTATCTATACAAAAGCTCCACACTTTGCTGCCTGTTTCTATTGTCTTTTGGTAATTCCCTTCCAAATCGAAAAACATGAGTTTGGTTGGTATATTCCCTTTGGGTGTATTGCTTTCATCAAATACAATACTTTCATCACCAATGTAAGCAGCAATAATGTTTGTATCCGTTATTTCTACACCAGAAAAAAAACTATGTCTGGGTTTAAATTTCTTACCCCAATTGGGTCCAAATACATTACGAATTAGGTTTCCTTCTAAATCACAAATTGTAATTAAATCGACATTGCGAAAGCATTTTACATATCGGTTTTTTGACTTAGACATGGCAAAGTTGAATCTAATCTTTTCAAGCTCATTAAATTCGAAACCAAATTTTTCTGTAGTATTATTTACAACATTGAGTTTAACAGTAGCCATGTTAAAGGTATTATTAGAAGTGGGTTCTATTCCAAGTCCAAGAGCGATACTATCGTTTAAAAAACTGAAATTTGTGATAAATAAACTTGGGTCTAGCTTTAACTTTTCTGTAGGTAAAAAAGATGGATTATTTAAAATACTATCTAAGGGAAATTTAAACAGTACTTCTTTTCCATGGTCTGGCACCCAAATTATTTTGCGCTGTTCATCTATACTTAAATTACCAATTCTCGAAATCTCTCCAGGACCTCTACCAAGTACACCAGTGCTAGTAATGTAATTAAAAGTATTCTTATTGAATATGTGTATCACTTCTGAGTTTAAAGCTTTGTTTTCTGCAACAATTAAGAAACTATCTAGTAAATGTAAATGCGACATTCCGAGCATTAGAGAATCTAAATCGACCTCAGTTATTTTGTCTGTTACATTGACGATTTCATCTCTTTCTGTTTGTGTAATTGCATTATCAGCATCTTTTGGGGTGCAAGCAATTACTAGTAAAATGATGGAAAGGATCGGCAGTAGCTTCATAATTTCAGTTTAATATCTATTTCAAGAAAGCGGCTAATCTGAATGTTGTACTTAATTGAATAGCATAAAAGTAAAGAAAGGCTCAATTATAGCCCCGAAAATAGAGAATTAATAAAGTCGGTATTTTTTATTATTTTATAACTATGGATAGAATAACAAAAGATACCGACATTAGAGAATATAGGAGAAAGTTAGTGGTTCGCTTATCGAAGAGAGGACTAAAACAACAAAGTATTGCAGAGGTACTTGAGTGTAGTCAAGGCTTAGTTAGTCAAGTTCTTTCCACTTATGAGCAAACTGGTATTTCTGGCATCAAAAAGAAAAAACATCCAGGAGCTAGCCCAAAACTTACCCTAGCTCAACAGCAAGAACTCCAAGCTCATTTAGTCAGAGGGGCTACTAAAGCTGGTTTTCCTACCCAAGGATGAACAAGGAAAAGAGTTTTTTGTCAGATAAAACAACTCTTTGATGTTGAGTATAGCCTTCAACATATTGGTACACTGTTACATCTATGGGGTTTTAGCTACCGGAAGCCTCCAAAGAAAGAACCCAGAAAAAATCCTAACCTCGTAAAGAAATGGAAAAAACAACGATTGCCTAATTTACTGAAAACAGCTAAAAAAGAAGGCAGGAAGGTCTATTATGGAGATGAAGCTTCTTTTTTTGTTACACCAAAACTACAAAAATGTTTTTTGCCTCAAGCCAATCCCTTTCCTGTTGAAATATGGTCAAAATCTTTTGAGCATATCTTTGTTTGTTCAGCCATCAGTAGTGAGGGAGATTTTACTTATACCACCAGTAAACAGCCTTACAAAGGGGAAGATATTGTCTGGTTCTTAGAACAGCTATTAGCAGATGAACCAGATCCCATTACTTTAATTTGGGATCAAGCAAGTGTCCATGATTGCAAAGCAGTACATCAGTTATTAGAAAAGTTACCAAAAGGAAGACTTAAATTGGTGAAACAACCTGCATATAGCCCAGAAGTAAATCCGGATGAACATGTATGGGCGTATATTAAAAATATTGATTTGAAAAATCTTGCCTTCAAATCATTGACAGATTTGAAGGACAAGTTGATGGATATTTTAGAAGATTTCTCAGATAGAAAACAACTCATTAGAAATTTCTTCCTTGACCAAAATGTAGCCTTTTATTAATTTTCTAGTTGCTTCCCTAAAATTTACCCTTTCTAATATATTTTTAAAGCTCAAATGTTACTAGGTTTTCTGCATTTGCATCAATACCATAGAATTTATTTTCAGCTTCGTCTATGGTGAAAGTTTGTATCTTGCTATCAACTTTATAAGCAGCAATTCGCTTGCCTTCCCAGTCGTATTTAAGCAAAAGTGGATTAAATTTCGCTTCTTTTTCTGCATCACTTTTACCAATATATAACAGGTATAAATACTCTTCACCTGCATACAAATTCTCAAATCCTCTTGGGTGATTTCTATCTACTGCTGCATATTGCCCCTGCTCATTATCTGCATAACCTTCTAGCTTAATAGATTTGCTCACTTCCTCTGCAAATACCTCTTCAACCTTATTATCGGTTAGGCTATAGATTTCAAAATTTCCAGTAAATACAGATACAATCGCGCATTTAGTTTTATCAGGCTTAATGTCGCAAAAACCTTGATAAACAAAAAATTTAACAGCTGCACTCAAATCGTTTTGCTCCATATTATCGGGAAAATCTGCACCTTTATAGAGCAAATCGCAATCGTTATTATATATCATAATTCTGGTTGCTTCTGTTCTTGGAATGCTTAAAAAAGAAGTACTATCAATTTCATAAACATAAGCCGGTGGTGGCGATAATAGCTCTTTTGATCTGTAAGTTAATTCAGCATCGTATTGAGGTGAAAGTGTAAATCTGTAAAAGGATTTTTTAGATTCTTCATAAGCAGATAAAGTTCTTCCATTCATGGTACAAAACAATGGTGGCAAATACTCTCCCGGCCCCTTGCCTATTGGTAATATACTTTTGATGTAAGAACCATCTTTGATATTCCAAACAGAGGCTGCATGCTCAGAATTGCTAGCACCCACCATAATTAATGTGGTATCTAATTTAAACAACTGATAAGGAGCTGATACAATCTCTTTTAAAGGTGTTAGCTCAACCTCTTTCTCAATAAAAGGAAATTTTTCTAAAAAATGTCTTACTTCCGAGTTTGTATAAACCTTATCACTTAATGTTGTTTTAACAGTTTCTTCTTCTACTACATTGGATGTTTTTTCATTTGTGCATGAGAAGATAAAAAGTGAGATGGTGACAGATAAAAAAATGAGTTTTTTCATGGTGAATAATATGCTATTAATAGATTTACTTTAAGGACTTATCAATTGTAAGCAAAACAAAAAAAGTGCTTAATTATAGTTAAAAGGTATTTTTTGCGTAATTATTTCTAGTAGTTCAGTTTAATTTTACCACTTAAACTACTTTTTATATTTCAATTATTTTACACGAAGTCTTAAAGCAAATTATTTACTTACTACAAATCAAAAATTATAATATTGGGTTGAGGATCACCACCTGTTAATGCATAAATTTTACCATCTGTTTCGTCTACATCAAACTGTTTAATTTTTCTATCTACTTGATAATGTTTCTGTGGGTTGCCCTCATAATCAAACACAAAAATATCTCCACAAGGATAACTTTTATCCCCTGAAAATAAGGCATAAAAAAACTCCTTACCAAAGGCAGCATCCAAATACATATATTTAGAGCTTTTATTATCAATTGCTAACAATGGAACTCCAGCAGAATAATCTATGGAGAATTTTGGCTCAAAATGTACCGGTCCTCTCAACGAGATAATTTCGTTATCTTTCTTTTTCAAAAGCTCTATTACATCTACATCTATTGATGCCAAAATAAAGTTTTCCCGGCTATTATCATTTTTAAATGTACCATTGTATAGTGCTGAAATTACATTATCTGGGGTCGGATTATCCCTCATATGTGCCCATGTATCGTAGAATTTAAATGGTCTACCCTTTTCGTTAAACTCTACAAATTTGTCTTTACCATAGCTCATTTTCATCATATAAGATGTGTCTGAAGAAAATGCAATATTATCACCTGAATACATTTTATTTTTCTTGCTATCGAATTCAATTACACTTTTAGTAAATGCTGTAGTTTGATTTACTGTGAATTCACTCAGTTGTTTTTCTTCGAGCTGATAAACCCAAAAACTTGTATCTGCTCCACTATCTTTTATGTTCCAAATATAACCTATCTCACCAGGGCCACGACCATTAACTCCCATTTTGTTAATTACTGTATTCGTTTTTTTATCCAATATTAAGATCGGAAAATCAGCTTTATCGTCACTTACCACAAGATAATCTTTTAAGTTTAAAATTCTTCTTGGATCTATAAAATCTGGAATATCAAGTTTTTGCCCTTTTAGCTTTTCTACTTCAGAAAAACTGTCGAAATCAAAGTTTATAATATGGTAATTTTCAGGGTGCTTATCTTCTGTACATGCCTGTAGAAGCAATAATAAAAACAGAATTTTAATAATGAATTTCATGTCAAATTATCTTTATACGACTTAAACTAAAGTCTTAGTTAAAACCCGCAATATATATCCGCAGAGTGCAGTTTTATAGCACTTTGCTATTTATTTTTTAAATACCTTAAAAAGGTTAAATATTGATTGTTGGTATTGTTTGTCTTCTTTAAATTGGAGTTAGATTACAATTTTTCAACTACAATTTATGAAGGTACTATCTTTTTTAATTACCACCTGTTTCTTATTTTTCACAAATATCTATACAGAAAATAGTGCTGAAAACCCCTACGCTCCTAATGAAAACACTATTAAATTAGATATCTCAAAAGCCATTACGGAGACAGAGCCTTTCTTAAGCAAATTGAAAATTACCAAGGTAGTTAAGCTAAAAGGAGATGTGGATACTTATATAAGTTCAAGTAGAAAAATAATTGATCGAGATAATAAAATCTATATATGCGATTATGAGGAGTCTAACTTAAGCATATTCGACTATGAAGGTAATTATGTATCGAAAGTCGGTGGTAAAGGCAGAGGACCCGGCGAATTTGATCGTATTTTCGACTTTACAATTTTAGATGATGGAAGATTTGTTGTAATCGATAGAAAAGGCCTTATGCTGTTCGATAAAAACAAACAGCATGTGAGTTCTAAATATCATAACCCCAGCCTGATTTGTCAGTGGCCTGATAATAAATTTGTAGTCTTTTTTGATGCAACCAAATATGCAAGAAGCTCTAGTAATCTAATAATATACGATACTAATTATAAGGTTATAGATGAGCTTTTTCCATACCCAGAAGAAACTAAAACTAATACCGCAGGATTTTTTGGGCTTGGTGGCATAGTAAATACGCCTTCTGGTATATTACTCAATGAGGCATCTTCACCAATATTTTACGAAATACATAAAGATGGAAATAGCTACCCTAAATATGAAATTACGGGGAATTCTAAGATTTGGCCTCACGAAGATAGATATAAACTTAAAGCATTTGCTAAAGAAACAAATGATGGTATAGCCATCTATCCCGCCTATCCATTTCGAGAAAATAACAATGCTTTTGTATTTTCTCTAGTACTAGAAGATAAAAAAATGCATACTTTTTTTTATGATAAAATAGAAAATAAACTTTACCAACCTGACCTACTAAATGAACCTTACTTGTATGCATTTTTTAGGACCGTATTTGGCTTTGGTGTAAATCAAAAAAACGAATTTATTATTCCTGTTTACATGAATAAGTTATATCGCAAATTGAATAAAGATGAAACACTAAAAACAGATATGGCAAAATACTTTCCAGAACTACTCACACTCGCTGAGGGTACAGACGAGTACAGCAATCCAGCATTGGTCTATTTTACTTTTGGAGAATGATTTTTTTTGCACAAAAAATAAATAACAGATGAAACTCATTTCATTCTTTCTCACATCTTGGTTCTTATTCAATCAATTTAGTTCAAATGATAAAGACCCCTTTGCTCCTAATGAAAACACCATAAAATTAGATATTTCAAAAGCGATTACCGATACAGACGCTTTCATAAGCAAATTGAAAATTACCAAGGTAGTTAAACTAAAAGGAGATGCCGACACTTATATAAGCGCTAGTAGAAAAATAATTGATCGAGATAATAAAATTTACATCTGCGACTATATTGAATCGAACTTAAGCATATTTGATTATGAAGGTAATTACCTTTCTAAAGTTGGTGCAAAAGGCAGAGGACCCGGTGAGTTTAATCGTATTTTCGACTTTACAATTTTAGATGATGGAAGCTATGTTGTAATTGATAGAAATGGGCTAATACAGTTTGATAAAGACAAAAAATATGTAAGTTATCTTTTCCAAAACCCTATTCAAATCTGTTATATGAAAGGAAATGAGTATGCTGTTTACTTTGGTGCTACTAAATATTCCAAAAGTACCAATCATATAATGGTATACGATACAGATTACAATGTAAAAGAAAAGTATTCTCCATTCCCAGAAGAAACAGAAGATGTGACTACCGGATTTTTTGATATCGGAGGCATAAAAGCCACACCTTTCGGCATGCTTTATAATGAACTATCTTCACCAGTATATCATGAAGTATTGAACGACGGTACAGTTTATCCTAAGTATGAAATTACTGGAAACGCTCATATCTGGCCATACGAAAAAAGGAATCGGATAAAGTCTTTTGCTAAAATGAAGTCTGAAGAAGCAAAAATCATTTATCCTTATTATCAATTTCAAGAAAACAGTAATGCTTTTATCTTTACTTTAACTCTAGAAGATCAACAGTTGCACACCTTTTATTACGATAAGATTTCTAAGAAACTCTATAAACCAGCACTTATGCAAGAACCATATATGGCCGCATTTTTTAAACCTATTTTTGGTTTAGGAATGAATCAAAAACATGAATTTATCATTCCTGTTTACATGAACTGGTTTTATAGAAATTATAATAAAAATGCAGAAACAAAAGCTGTACTCACTAAACACTTTCCAGAACTTCTCACACTCGCTGAAGGTACTGATGAATACAGCAATCCGGCATTGGTCTATTTTACTTTTGGGGAGTAATACTATACTTAAATCATAAAATAGATTAATTCCATGAATAATAGCATTTTATCGAAATCTCTTTTTGAGCCGCCTAGACATCTGTAAAGCCAAATTTTGACTCAAACTTGCCATTTGCTGTATAGATATAGCTGTTAGAAATTTTGCAAAATTTAATGGGAGCTCCATTGAGCTTCATTTCGTTAATATACTCTTGTGTTGAGCGTATTGAAAGGCCAAGTTTGTTACTAAGTTCTCTTCTAGAACCAGTTGATTTTAATCTGATGAGTTGATCGATTTTTAAATATCGATCCATTTGATCGTTAATTGACATGCTGGTTGAGTTTGTAGTTATTAAATAATTGCGATTTAAAATAGAGCTAAACTCTAATTTTTATCGCTAAATTTAGGCTATAAATGCAAATCACCAAATATTTAATCACTTATTTTTGGTAATTTTAATAACCGTTTCAAAGTTATGCTTCAAAATAAGACATTAAACTTTTTTACACGAACCAGCTTTTTGTAGGTACAAATCAGATTTTTAATAGATTGGAAAAGAAATACCTGAATGCACTTTGTATTTAACTTCTAATATTTCTTGTGCATTTATTCTTAAATTACTTACTTTTTAATATAAATATTTTATTACTACCTTTTTTTGATGACATATAAATCACAAAGATACTTTTGGTAATAATCCTATTAAATTACTTCTATTTTCACCCTCTTTTAAGCTATTTAGCTAAAAACATTTACAATTATTATCATTTAGAATCAACTGCACCGTTAGGATTATCAAAGGATTTACCTTTAAAATTTTGTCCCTATTAATTAGGAATTCAAAACTAAATAACATGAAATTAAAAATCTTCATTTTACTACTTATCTGCTCTAGTTTAATCGCAAATGCTCAATCAAAAAAATACCTTTCTTTTGGTGTAGGAGTTAATCAAAGTACCTTTCTGTTAGATCCAGGATTTATAGCAGAAGGTGAATTCAACCGCATGTGGGGAGAATCTGTGTATCCATCACCAGAGGTTTCTGGCCAGTTCAATTTTTGTCTAAATGAAAGAAACATTGTCGCCATCGCAGCTGATATAGTTTACTACCAGAAAATTATTTCTTTGGCTATGCCAATTAGTGTGCGATACGATTTCAATTTTACTAAAAAAGAAAAGTGTCCTTTTATCCGACTAAATGGAGGTTATTCATTCTTTCTAACCAATGGAGGTTTCTATAGTATGGGTTTGGGCTATCGGTTAGGCAAGGTTAAAACTTCTTTAACCTATAACAACCAGTTTAAGAACAATTCTATTCTGGAAGACAATGAGTTTATTGCCGCTCGAATCGCTTCTTTAAGTTTCAAACTGGAATATGCTTTTATAAACAACAAGCGAAATAGAAAAACCAGAAGGTAATAAATTTCTAATTGATGTATAAAAGAAAATACCTAACTAAAGACTTTCAATCTGAAAAAAACTAAAAATGAATCGATCAATATATATACTATTTATATCAATATTTGCGCTGTTTGGCTGCGAAGACTCAGAACTTCCTATCGTACCAGAAACTACAGGTACACCCACTGGCACAGCCTTAATTATTACTGGTGCTGCTGCCAGAATTAATCAACAAATCGCTTTAATCGAGAGACTTCACGATCAGAACAAGCTCAACAACCTTGATTTTGTATCTGGTGTGAGTTCTGGTGGAATTAATGCAATTATGCTCAATGGCATTTTAGACAACACCAACGATTTCGGATTCGAATCTTATAAAGACATTGTATTGAATCTAACCAATGCAGATGTGTTGGATAATTCTAGAAACGATTTACCGATAGATACCAAACCACTTTGGAATACTTTCGAAACCAAATTGCTAGAAGAGTTAAATTATACTTCTTTTGATGATTTATTCATGCCAACTGCGCTTACCAGTACCAATTTAGATTTAAAAGAAATTGAGTTTTCTTCTAACATAACTGAGTTGGACAACATCGGTGGAGATTTAATAGAATCGCTCATGGCAACAACTTCGTTCCCAGTAGCTTTTCCATCAATCAAAATCAACGATAATATATATGTAGACGGAGGTTTAATAGAAAACATTCCTGTAAATGCAGTGATGGAATACCAGCGTATTCGCGAAGCACCTTTTGATACAGTTTACATAGTTTCTTATCAAAAAAATACGGAAACAAGATGGAGTGATGAACTTGATTATCTATCAATTAGCGGTACTAGAGAAGACATTCTAAAAGTAACTTTAGAGAAAGCTGGTTTTGATACTGATGCACTTTCACAACAATCGTTTTTAAATGAGTTACTTAGAATTGCTAATAATTATCCAGAGTTAGCAAGCAGATGTTATGTGTATGTGCCAAATGTTGCGGATGCTCCTTATTACGGTGTTTTCGACTTTAGCTCAGAAACTGCACATAGTTCTTATAACAGTGTGAGTATTTGGGCTCAAAGTAACGAGCCTGTTCCTTTAGATGCTTATCTCGCTATAAATGGAATTAACATCAATTAGTCGGTCTACATTATCAATAAAAAAGACCTTACAAATGCATTTGTAAGGTCTTTTTTTATCTATTTCTTTTTGTATTCTGTAGATTCTCTTACAATCAAATTCGTGCATAGCGTAACAGTTTTGTGCTCGCTTTCTTCTTTATCTTTATTGTTACATTGAAGTCTTTCTAGCAACATATCCATGGCAGTGTGAGATAGTTGCTTAATTGGTTGCGAAACTACAGTAATATTCGGTTTGTGAATTCTAAATAGATCGTGATCGTCAAAAGAGATAATTGCCAGATCATCTGGGATTTTTAAACCCAAATTATTAATAGCTTCTAAACCACTAATTCCCAAATAGTTTGTGCTAAAGATAATCGAATCTAAGTTTTTATTCTTTTCGAGAATTTTCATAATGTCTTCCACATAATCTAGGTAATCATTTTTAAATGGAAGCGGAAATATATGTGCATCTAAACCATAATCGGTAACTGCATTTTTGTATCCGATAATTCTCTCTTCCTTTTCTGGTGAATCCAAAGTAAGTGCCACCAAAGCAATTTGCTTATATCCCCTATCTACTAAATGTGTCACCGCACTATACACACCTTCAATGTTATTCACCTTCACTACATTGTTACTCGTATTTTCAAATTTTCTATCGAAAAGAATAACATTCATCCCTGTATCCACCATTTTTTTGATGTGCTCTTCCATTCCCATTGTTGGAGAAATAATGCATCCATCTACACCCAGAGTAGAAAACATGGTAAGAAACTCTTTAGCTCGCTCCTTATCGTTTTCGGTGCTACAATAAACAATCTTATATTTATTTTGATAGGCTTTTTCTTCGATTTCTTTAGCAATACTGGCAAAAAAGGGATTAGAAATATCTTCTACCATTAAACCCAAAATATTGGTTCGGCCAGTTCTTAATCCCTTAGCAAACTGATTTGGTTGATAACCAAGTTCTTCTACTTTTTTTAAAACCTTAGCAACTAATTTATCGCTAATTCTTTTCTCTTTCGCTTTGCCATTTAAAATAAATGAAACAGTGGTTTTAGAGATATTTAATTTAGTCGCTATATCGTTAATAGAAATCTTGGTTTTCGCCATTGCTGATTAATAAAGTTTTACAATTGATCAAAAAATTTATCTAATAATCTGCAAAATACTGAAAATACTTTAAAACCCCTGCCTTAGAATAGCTATAAGCGATAATTAAAGCCAAATTACTTGTTAAAACATCTAATATCTCTAAATTGCCACACGTTCATTATCAATTTTTCAATTACTTTACTGATGGTTCTTGCCAATCATCAGTTCTAAAAGGCACTGCCGGAATGCCTTCTCCATTTTCTAAATTAGTTACCGGATAGTTCGTAAATGCGTAGCGGACAGCTACAGGTTTGCTTACTTCGCTGGAACTCAATTGTATTTTATTACCCACTATTTTAGCTTCAGCCTCATAGAAAATTTGGCCTTCACCAGCTAGCTGAAAATATTTCGGTGGTTGACCATCATTTGTTTTTAATCCACTTTTTACGGAAGATGGTTTAAAGCTTAACAAAGCTTTGGCGCCATTAAAATCAACCGAATCGAAAATCGGTCCTTCATAAGAAATATTATTCAAACCATAATGAAGATTTAAAGCTGTTTTACCTAATCTTATGCCAATCGGTTTTTTGTTTTTAGGATGCAGGTCTTTGGCATTTCCTACATCCATAGTAACCACCATTTCGGTATTTGCTACAGAGGAAATGTTCTCTTGTGCTTCTCTAAAGAATGCAAACTCTGCTCTTTTTGGGTCTTCAATATCGTAGAAGTAAGGCGCGATTTGTACAAAGTAGAATGGTAAATCGCCTTGAGCAAATGCTTCTCTCCAACTGCTAATCATTGTATGCATTAAGTGTGTATATGCTGTTCGCTCATTTCTATTCGACTCACCCTGATACCAGCAAAAACCTGAAATAGAAAGATTTTTAAACGGATGAATAAGTGCATTGTACAGCAAAAATGGTCTAATTACTTTTTCAAAAGAAAAGCCACCATCAATTACTTCTTTAGATTTGCTAGATCGTAAATAGGGTTGCAGGTATTTATCATTAAGTAAATTATCTGCAGCCAAAACAGCTTTAGGAACATAGGCCTGAGCCGCCGAAGCACCAATGCCTGTAAATACAATTCCGACCGGCACATTCAATTCTTTAAATAATTCTTTACCAAAGAAATATCCTACTGCCGAAAATTTATACACCGATTCCGGATTACAAACTTTCCATTCTCCATCCACATTTTCTATCGGCTCATTACTAAAGTTTAATCCCGCGTAAAATAACCTGATATTCGGAAAATTTGCTTTGCTCACTTCTACAGCTGAATTAATCACTTCATCCATACCAAATTGCATGTTAGATTGACCGCTACAAATCCATACTTCTCCAATAAGAATATCTGTTAAACTCTGCTTTTCTCCATTGCTTTCTATAATTAATTGATGTTCTGTAAAATCTCCTTTTGCAATTTCTGGCACTGGAACGATTCCCAAGAAACTACCAGTTTCATCTGCTTTTACTTCTACTGGAGACTTTAGCCAATCTGCAAATACAGTAACTTTTGCATTGGGTTTTGCTTTTCCCCAAACTTTAAAAGGTTTATTCTGCTGAATAACCATATGAGAACCTAAGGGATCAGCAAAAGAAAGTTGCTGAGCTTTACCAACAAAACAAGTAATACAGTATAATAGAATAAATGCAATATTTTTCATCTTCTACTCAATGTTATAATTTGGTTCCGCACCCAGAAAAAGTTCGAGTTTAGCACCTTCAACGATTTGATCATAACTGAGATAAGGTTTGTTATAATCTTCTCCATTCAGCAGTATTTTCTGAATATAAACATTTTTAGGGCTATTATTATGAGTTTCAATACTAAAAGTTTTACCAGTTGCATACTTATCATCTAGCTGAAATTCCACCTTATCAAACACAGGACTTGTAATTTCGAATCGTTTTTTGCCCGGACATATCTGGTATATTCCTGAAGCAGATAACACATACCAAGCCGACATTTGACCAACATCTTCGTTACCTACCAACCCCTCTACACTGTTTCTATAACCTCTCTGGCAAATGAGTCTAGTCCATTTTTGTGTAAGCCAAGGAGCTCCAACGTGATTAAAAAGATAAGTAACATGATGCACAGGTTCGTTAGCATGGTTGTAATAATTGTTCCACATCAAGTTTTCAGGAGCTTTGTCAAAAAAGTTTTCTAAATCCTTTTTCACATTTTCATTGCCACCCATTAGGTTAATCATACCTTCAATATCATGCGGAACAAACCAGCCTTGTTGGTAGGCATTACTTTCTATACTGCCATACCATTCGACCAATCTGCCTTCTTTAGGCCATTTTTCGAAACTGCCATCTTCTTTTCTAGGTCTAAACCATGAAACAGAATCATCAAAAATATTCTCGAAGCTTTTACCCCTTTTATAAAATGTTTTGGCAATATTTTTTTGATTCATTTGCTCAGCCATATTGGCTGTACACCATTCTGTATAGGCATATTCCAATGTGTTAGAAATACCGAAAGATGTATAAGTATAGCCCTTCTCTCCATTGCCAAATTTTTCACCAGTACTCACCATCAAATCCAAAGATTTTTCAGCATCAAAATCTCTAATCCCTTTTGTGTAAGCATCAGAAATTACAGAAACTGCCGGATTACCTATCATACAACCACTGTAAGCATTTAGTAACTCCCAACGCTCTAGATAATCTCTGTTGCTTTCATCTGCCAACGTTACCAATGAGTTCACCATATCATTTACCAAAGTCGGATTCACGATGGTTTGCAGCGGAAACTGACTTCTAAAAACATCCCAACCACTAAAAATAGTGCGCTTGGTAAAATGCTCAGATTCATGTGCTTTGCCATCACCTCCAGTATATTTGCCATCAACATCTTCAAAAATTCTTGGGTCAATCATGGTATGATAAAGTGCTGTGTAGAAAACCGTTTTTTCTTCATCAGTTCCACCACTTATTTTGACTTTCGATAAGTTATCATTCCACAGTTTCCAAGCCTGAGCTTTTACTTTTGCAAAATCCCAATCTGTAATTTCTGCATTTAAGTTTTTTTTTGCACCTGCCATGCTCACAAAAGATATTCCTGATTTTATCAGGATTTCTTCTGCCTCTTCTGTTTCGTATTCGGCAAAAAAACCAAGGTGTTTCCCTTCGGTTTCTTTATTACCATATTCAATCGTTGCTTCGGCGATTTTCTGCTGATATTGCTCACTCTCAATATCTTCTCTTTTCCTAGTCCAATCGTCTGGAATTTCGACATTCCAAATTCCATATTTCTTAAAAGGTTTACTTAACTGCGCATAAAAGTAAACAGTGTAATTAGCATTGCCATCACCATTTCCCCAACCACCGCCATCGGGTTTGCACTTCATCCATCCTCTAATGGTTTGCTCATCGATAATTTCTATAAACTGTTCAGTTGAAGTACCTCCTACTCTTCTTGCCAAGTCAATCTGTACTCTCGATTTATCACTTTTAGGAAATGTAAATTTTAAAATGCCACTGTGTGAAGCAGCAGTCATTTCTGCTTTAATATTATAATCACTGAGATTTACAGAGTAATAACCTGCACTGGCCTTTTCACTTGTTTTATCGTAAGATGATCTATAACCACTAGCCGTATTTGCCAATGAACCAGCGGAAGTTTGCAATTTGCCAGTAGTTGGCATTACTAAGAAATTCCCTAAATCCCCATACCAACCAATACCACTCATTTGGGTAAAAGCAAATCCTTCTATACTTGTATGTTCATAACTGTAACCAGAACCATTATCACCTCCAGTAATGGTATTCGGACTCACTTGTACCAATCCATATGGAGTAGTTGCACCAGGAAATGTTTTTCCTAAACCATGATACACACCGGCGGCATCAGTGCTTGTACTTGCTCCAATAAATGGATTTACATATGAGGCTGGTTCTTCTATAATATCTTGTATTTCAGGCATTTTTGACTGATTACAAGCAATTAATATGGTTGAAATTAGAATGTAGATGTATTTTTTTAAATTCATTTTGATTAAAAAATTGAGTGATAAAGAATTACTCATTTATCTTTCAAATAGATTTCAGAAAACTAAATATTCATTTACATCTAGTACTTAATATCTATTATAAAGTACAGGTAAACACAGGATTCAATATTTGATTATAAAAAAGCATATTGTAGGAATTCATCCTTTTAGAATATGCTGAAACTAGTTTCGATTTATCAAAACTAAATGAGCTTTTGCCGCTTACTGGGTTATTTGAATGATGGAAGGTTACTAAAGTTTTTTTCATTTTCTTTTCTAATTAATTAAATCAAAAATAAGAAAACTAAATCCTTTTAGCAATATAGATTCCTATTTATCTAATATCCGACTTAGTACAAAAAAAAATTACAGGCTAAAATCATAACCTGCAATTTTTAAGTATGAAATTATTAATCAGTAAATTAGATTGGTTTGTTTAAATAGAGTTTATCAGCAGATAAAATTTGTTTCGATATATCTGGCCCTTTATAGAAAACTTCTAGCCATCCTCCTCCCGCATGGTTAAAATAATCAACAGTTATTTTATGGTAACCTGCTTTTAGATGTATACCTCCACCACGTTCGATAGTTCCATGCTGTCCGCCATTATCTACCACTTGTTCCCCATCGATATTAAGCATACTTCCATCATCAGAATAGGTATAAAAAGTATAATCCCCTTCTTTATCTATTTTAATATAGCTATCCATTCTCACAGCAAACTGTGGCAACGCTTCAGGCGAACCCATTTCTGAGATTTCAAACTCATATAGATTACCAGTTTTTGCAGGCTTTAACTTAGACATATCTGGAAGATCTTCCCAGTTATTCCCTTTATAATAGCTATAAGAAACCCCATTGCCATTGCTCGAATTTACCGTTCTGAAATAGGCTACGCTCACTGGACTTTCTTCACCATCTTTATTAAAAGCTTTTGCCGATACAACAGTAGAATTTTCAAGGATGAAAGGCTCTGTATATAATGTGCTTTTTTCTGTTGGCTCAGAACCGTCTAATGTAAATCTGATTTCCGTTTCATCTACCGCTTTTTCGATTACAACTTCGGGAGATTTGTCTATAAATAAGCCACCAGCTTTTGCATACATATTTGGCAGAGGCAAAATGTTAGGCTTCGCCAGACTCATTACCTTCATATTACTTTTAGGATCAGGATAACCCTCAAAAGCACTTTTAATTGGTCTGCCGATCCAAGCATAAGGCTGCTCAATACCCAAAATGAAAGCTACTGTGGCTGCATTATCATAAGTAAATAACTCGTGAGAAATAGTTTTACCTGCTACTACTTGCTTGCCATATACCACAAATGGGATTGTAATTTCTTCGGGAGTTTCGCCTCCGTGACCATAACCAATACCACCATGATCTGAAGATAAAATGATTACTGTATTTTCTGCGATGCCTGCGGTTTGAACAGACTCTACAATCTGCCCAATTAGAGAATCTGCAGATTCCACAGAAGCAAAATATTCAGGTGTGCCATGTCCGTAATGATGCCCCGCATGGTCTACATGATCAAGGTGTACAAAACAAAAAGTCGGTTTCTTCGACTCTATATATTCAACAGCATATTCAGTAGTGAGGTATTCTGTTTCTCCATGTCGGTCATAATCCACTGCTGATTTCTCGAACAACCTCCCGAAAGCTCCCCAATGATAAATAGCAGCAATTTCAGCATCTGGTTTTTGCTCTCTCAGTACACTAAATATGGTTGGGAAAATATCTTCCATTCCTGTAGAAACTGGTGGCAAAGTATATTCGTCTCTTTCCCAGTTATTGGAAGTAACTCCGTGTTGCTCAGGGCCAGCTCCCATAATCATAGACGCCCAGTTGCTACTGCTACTAGTTGGTAAAACTGCACGGGCATTCATAGTTGCAGCTCCGTTTTCTACAAGAAAATCGATATTTGGTGTGTTGGCATTCATAATCCCATTGGGACTCATACCATCAATACCTATTACAATTACATGCTCCGCAATCCCTTTTTTTACTGTTACTTGTTCTTCTTCAATTCGCTTGGGCTCAGAACATGCATACAAGCCAAGCAATAAAATAAATAGTAGTGATAATCTCATATAAATAAAAAAATAAAGGCTAAAAGCATTTTTTACTTTTAGCCTAATTTACAAAATATCAAGGGGCAATTTTGGTGAGCGTACAGCCATACTCTCCCAAACCCGTAACTCTGCCATTAGAATAGGTAAAAACCAGTCTGATTTTACTTTCATCTTTTAGCACATTAATAGAAGTAATTGGTGTAACATTGCTTAATACAATGTTTTCTGAAGAACCTTCTTCCCAACTCCAAGTTGCATCTTCTGCATCAAAAAAGTATTCTGCACCATCTACTGTAAATGTACTTGGTCGGTAATCATTATCGATTCTGAATTCAACAACCAAATCGTCGAGTACAGTTGGAGTAGTACCAAAAGGAAGTTCAACATCTGATACCTGTCCCCATTTTCCTCTAATACCAATTGCTGCTGCTTGTTGCTCATCTAATTCTATTTGAAGAATATCGCTTGACTTATCTTCATCACAACCAATTAATAAACTAATAATGGCAATGCTTAGTAATGATTTTAATATGAATTTTAAATAGCTCATTTTAATAATATTTAGATGCTTATTTAATCAATAATAACTTGCCTGCTTTTACTGAATCAGCAGTTTTTAATCTGTAGAAATACAAACCCGAATTAAATTCAGTAGCATCCCATTGGAAGCTATACTCACCTACAGACTGCATATTGTTAGCCAGATTTTTTACTTCTTGCCCTGCTTGATTATAAATAGACAGATGTACAAATCCAGCTTTATTAAGTATGTATGAGATGCTTACTTCTTTGTTAAATGGGTTAGGATAAGCCACTAAAGTACCTGCTTCAAATACATCATCGGTTGCTAGAATAATTTCTCCATCTCCACTATTTCCTCCATTGTTACCTTCGTCTTCGGCATAAATGGTAGAAACTTCTGAAGCGGTTACTACTCTCTTCCAAATTCTAATATTATCGAGTCTGGCAGAGAAATCATCTGAATATGCACCTGTTGCATCTTGCATAATGGTAAGTGGTAAACCTGCATGTAAATCGCCCGGTACTATAGACATATCTTTCGAGTCTTCTGCTTCATCTGTTTGCTTTAATTCTCCATCAAAATACACTTTCATTGTCTCATCACGATCGAAAGCTACCAAAACAAAATGCCAGTTTCCATCTTTTAAACCTGCTGTTCCGTTGTCATCAGCATCCCAATCTAAACGACCATCTCCTTCATCTGCCACATTCACTGTCCATAAATGGGCCGATGGATCGTCTGCGCCATCAAGCGCCACTAACCAACCCGGATTGCCACCACTGCCCCAATCTTTGTTACCGATAATTACTGGATCGCCAGAAATAGCAACATTGGCATCTATTCTCACCCAAAAACCAACACTAAAATCTTCTGTACCGAAATCTAGCAATGGATCTACTGGTAACTGAACATGCGCAGCAACCGGAAACTCAGCTACATAACCTCTTGTATCGTCAATTACGAAAGTAGTAGCTGCACTACCAGCATCAGTTCCGTTTAAGCCATTACCACTTATATCGTTCAGATCATCATTTAATGGAAGGAAAACATCTGCTTCATATGCTTTATCATATGGATTATAAATAGAAGAAACAGTTTGCGAAGTAATTGCTTCTCCCACCCAAATTCTGACATCATCTAGCATAGCTGCAAAATCGGCACTGTAAGCGCCAGTTCCATCTTGCATAATGGTAATTGGCAAACCCGAATCCATGCTTTCAGTAAGCAAAGTTAAATTCTTAGAATCTTCCGCTTCATCTGTCTGTTTTAAGGCACCATCTACATATACATTCATGGTAGAGTCTCGATCAAAAGCAATGGCGATAAAATGCCATTCACCATCCTTAATACCAGAAGCATTGTTGTTGTCTGCATCCCAATCGAGGCGGTTTGTACCGTCTGCTGCGTTTACTGTCCATTGGTGAGAAGCAGGGTCGTCTGCACCATCCAATGCTACTAACCAACCTGGGTTACTACCGCTACCCCAATCTTTATTACTAATAATTGAAGGATCGCTTGGTACAGGTATATTTGCATCAATATTTATCCAAAAAGCGATGCTAAAATCCTGATCACCAATTTCTAATGTAGAACTTAAAGGCAATGTCGCATGAGAAGCAGATTCAAAAAATGCTACCATACCTCTTTCACTATCTTCTCCAAATGTAATTGCTTCTGTCCCCGCATCGGTTGCATTCAATCCATTACCACTTTCATCATTTAAGTTTTCATCTAGCGGTAAGTAAACCTGCGCACCATATGTTTGATCGTCGCTACCACCATTGCCAGAAGCTGGTACAAAAGCATATATTTCAGAAACTTCACTGGCTGTAAGTACTTTGCCTTTCCACATTCTTAAATCGTCTACCAAGGCAGCAAAGTCTGCACTGTATGCGCCAGTTCCATCTTGCATAATGGTGATCGGCAAACCAGAATCCAATGTAGCTGGTGTTAAAGTAAGATCTTTAGAACTAGCATCTTCACTGGTTTGCTTTAACTCTCCATCCATATATACATTTAAAGTAGCATCTCTATCGAAAGTAACAGCAAGAAAATGCCAAGCTCCATCTTTTAGACCAGCAGCACCATTTTCGTCTGCATCCCAATCGAGACGCTCGCTGCCATCTGCCACATTTACTGTCCATTGATGAGAACCCGGATCATCGGCTCCATCCAATGCAACCAACCAACCAACATTGCCACCACTGCCCCAGTCTTTATTACTAATAATTGATGGATCGCTTGGAATAGACACATTCGCATCCATCTTAATCCACATGGCAAAGCTAAAATCTCCTTCTCCAAAAGCCAGTTTATCGTCTAAAGGCAATTGTGCATGTGCCGCTGAAGCAAAATTAGCAACTGTTCCTCTTTCGCTATCTTCTTCAAAAGCGATACTCTCTGTACCAGCATCTGTTGCATTTAAGCCGTTACCACTGGCATCATTCAAATCACCATCAAAAGGTAAATATACATCTGCACTAAATGAAGCATCTTGCTCTGCCGGAGATGGTACAAAACTATAAAGTGCTGTAACTTCTGAGCTACTTAAAACTTTCCCTTTCCAGAAGCGAACTTCGTCCATTAAAGCAGCAAAATCTGCACTGTAAGCGCCTGTTGCATCTTGCATTAATGTAATTGGCAATTCAGAATCGAGACTATTAGGGATTAAAGTCATGTCTTTTGAATCGTCTGCTTCGTCGGTTTGCTTTAACTCACCATCTACATAGACATTCATGGTTGCATCGCGATCGAAAGCCACTGCCACAAAATGCCATTCACCATCTTTTAAACCAACAGCATCGTTGTTGTCTGCATCCCAATCAAGACGGCTTCCGTCTCCTTCGTCAGAGATATTTACTGTCCACTGGTGAGAGCCGGGATCGTCGGCTCCATCTAAAGCAACCAACCAACCAGTATTGCCTCCACTACCCCAGTCTTTGTTACCAAAAATTACTGGATCACTCGGAATCGATATGTTGGCATCCATTTTAATCCAGAAAGAAAAACTAAAGTCTCCTTCTCCCACTGCCAAACTATTATCTAAAGGAAGTTGCGCATGAGCAGCACTAGGAAAGCTTGCTACCATACCGCGCTCAGAATCTTCTACAAAGCTGGTGCCTTCTGTACCTGCATCAGTCGCATGTAATTCATTTCCACTCGCATCATTTAAATCTTCATCTAAAGGCAAATAGAAACTTGCTCCAAAAGTTGGATCTACTTCTGTTGAGTAGCCATTGTTAAATAATTCTGTTACTTCTGAGGTAGTAATTACTCTATTGTAAATCAGAATCTCGTCTAGCAAAGCAGCAAAGTCTGCACTGTAAGCTCCTGTTGCATCTTGCATAATGGTAATTGGCAAACCAGAATCGAGACTATTAGGAATTAAAGTCAAATCTTTTGAATTGTCTGCTTCATCAGCTTGTTTTAATTCTCCATCTACATACACATTCATAGTTGCGTCACGATCGAAAACTACTGCAACAAAATGCCATTCTCCATCTTTTAAGCCATCAGCACCATTGTCATCTGCATCCCAGTCTAGACGGCCTCCATCACCTTCATCAGATACGTTTACTGTCCATTGGTGAGAGCCAGGATCGTCTGCTCCGTCTAATGCTACCAACCAACCTGTATTTCCTCCACTACCCCAGTCTTTATTACTAAATATTGAAGGGTCACTCGGAATAGAAACATTTGCATCTATCTTAATCCAGAAAGCAAAGCTAAAATCACCTACACCAAAGGCAAGTTTGTTATCTAAAGGAAGTTGTGCATGAGCAGCAAGTGGAAAACTAGCCACCATACCACGCTCAGAATCTTCTACAAAAGTTGTACTTTCAGTTCCTTCATCTGTAGCATGTAAACCATTTCCACTAGCATCTTCCAAGTTCTCATCTAATGGTAGATATACTACCGGATCCTGAGCCAATGCAAACTGCGTAAGACCTAGAATTAGAATAAATATTTTTAATATCTTAAGTTTCATAATTGAAATTGATCAGCATTTGTTTGAATTAGTTTAATCAACATCCCACCAAACTCTGGTTTGTAATAAATCGCCACCCTGTCTGGCATTAGCCACATCATAGTTTGCTTTGTTAAGATTTCCTTCTGATAGCGGATAGAAATGTCTAAGTGGAACTGCACCTGAGCTATTTGGCCCAGGAACAATATCAGGAATTCCTGTTCTTCTCCATTCTGACCAACCTTCGTAACCGCAGTTGAAAAGTGCCAGCCATTTCTGAATGCCAATCTTTTCTAATTTCTCTTCTGTTGTACCTTCATAAGCCACTAACTCTTGTGTGTAGTAAGAAGCATCAGGCATTACATCTGCCACTTGAGGATAAGTGAAGTTTTCAGGAATTCTACTCGCATAATAATCAAACTGATCTTCGATTCCGCTTAGGTAAAAAGCTTCAGCATCGCCAGTAATATAACCTTTCTCCACAGATTCTGCCAAAATAAATTGTAGTTCAGAATAGGTCATTAATAAACTTTGAGCCGCTGTTGGTGAAGCTTCTGCACTGTAAACCAAAGGTGCCCACAACAAACCCGGAGGCGACTGATAAGCCGAACCTCCATTGTAAGTATCTTCGTTGTTTATTCCGTTTGGTACGCCCGCATACTCTTTTACGTTTGCACTTGCCGTAGCCGGAGTTGGCGAAGCAAAAACTACTAACCTCGGATCATTTAGGTCTTTTAAATATGTTTCGAGCGTAGTTGATAAATGGGTAGAACCACCATAAGTTGTTACTCGGTATCTCGGAAACTCATTTCCTAATTCATCTAAATATTGCAAAGCTGCCTGATCTTCGTGTGATGTAAAAATCGGATAAGTATCAGGGTCGTTCAAGATTTTTTGCATACCTGCTGATGGATCGACTCTGTCTGATTGTCTCAACAAGATTCTTAATTGAAGTGAGTTCGCAAATTTTCTCCAACTCATTAAATCTCCATCAAATAAAATATCTCCCGTAATCGATTCTGTTCCTGAACCAAGAATGCTATTAGCCTCTTCTAAATCTGCCAATAAACCTGCATAAATTTCTTCCTGTGTGTCGTATTTTGGGAAGTTAATATTATCAGATTTTGCCTTTATCGCCTCAGTAAATGGTATATCTCCATAAATATCTGTAAGCGATTGAAACAAAAATGAACGATAAACTAATGCAATACCTCTGTAATTTTCGTAACCATACTCCTCTGAAATATCGATGATGTTTTGAACATTTCGCATATCTCCATAAAAGCTCCAAAGAAAATAATCTGAAGCATCTGAAGGTGTCCAGTCGAAAGCACTTACGAATTGGTTTGCCAGATAATCGGCTACAATTGCACCTCTTCTCCATGAGCCAGTGTAATGGTCGTTTAGCGTACTTCTAATTACCGACGGCAATAATAAACCGGGATTGTTTACACTTTCTGGTACGTTTGGATTGGTATTAATTTCTTCAAATTCATCGGTACAGGCTGCTGTAACACTAAGTATAAGTACCAGCATAAAAGCCCATAGCCTTCTTTTCCAAGAATTTTTCATATCTTCTATTTTTAATTTCTTGATTTATTAAAGATTGAAGCTGAGGTTAAACCCATAGCTTTTGGTACTAGGAATACTCATGTTTTCGAAACCCGGAACCAGACCGCTTCCTGTAGTTGCACCAGTTTCTGGATCGAAATGATGGTTATTTGTCCACAGTTTTAAGTTTCTACCTACAAATGATACCGACACATTTCTAAATGGCAGGTTACCCATAATTGCATTTGGTACCTGATAGCCAATTTTAATCTCACGAAGTTTTACAAAAGACGCATCGAACATCTGAGACTCTGAGTTATGGTCGTAATAACTTTTATGGAAGTTTCTCGCACTTGTACCATAAATACCCGCACTATAAGTGCCATCAAAAATCTGTAGGTTTTGCTCGTAAGTTCCATCGCCCATATCCACTGCACCTGCATGGTAATAAGGATCGTCGTATTCTGTACCAACTGCTCTAGCTGATCTTCCTTCAGCAGATTCTAAAAGCTGACCGGCTCCCATTGCTTTGTTAAAAAATCTAGAAAGGAATTTACCACCATGGCGAACATCGAAAAGAATACCTGCATAAAAACCTTTAAATGAGAAGTTGTTGTAGATACCTCCTGTCCAGTCTGGATTAAAGTTACCCAGATAAACAGGCTCCATTCCGAGGTCTGAAGTTTTAACCGGCAAACCACTAGAGCCAATTATAATTTCACCAGCCATTGGGCCTTCTTCTACACGAACGAATCCCGGACCGTACATGGCACCCATTCTTTCTCCTACTCTGGCTTCTACTGTTGCTTCTTCACCCGGAGATGTTTGTACTACTGCATCAATACCATCAGTTAGTTCTACTACTTCACTTATGTTTTTTGCAAAGTTTAAAGTTATATCCCATTTAAAACTGTTTTGCAGCTTAATTGGAGTGGCGTTAACTACAACTTCAACTCCTTGGTTTTTAATTTCACCAGCATTAATCACTCTTGAACCATAACCTGTAGTTTCTGCTAATGGTACTTGTAGAATCTGATCTTTAGAGCGGATGTCGTAATAAGTTAAATCAAAACCTAATCTACTATCAAAGAATTTTAATTCAGCACCTACTTCGTAAGTAGTAGTTAACTCTGGTTTTAATTGAGGATTTTTTAACGAGCTGTTTTCTGCCAGTGCTAAATCATCGCCCCATGGAGTTTGGTAACCATAAGAGTTGTATAACTGATAAGGACCTGTATCATTACCTACTTGTGCCCAACCACCTCTAAGTTTGATAAGTGTTACAAAATCAGGTAAAGTTAAAATTTCATTTATAATTGTACTTAAAGAAACTGCCGGATAGAAGTATGAATTATTGCCAGCAGGTAAAGTACTAGACCAGTCGTTCCTGCCAGTTACATCAAGAAAAACTGTGTTTTTATAATCGAATCTGGCAAGTGCATATAAACTGTTTATTCTTCTAGATGATCTGCTCGAAGAAACTGTTAAATCTGCTGCGGTATTACCAAGGTTGTATATGCCAGGAATCAATAATTCAGGAGCTGTAGTCGATTCGTTTCGTTTCTCCTGATTCATTCTGTTGCCACCAACTGATAATGAAAATCCAAAGTCTTCTCTCTTGCTATAATCGTAGGTTAAAAGGAAATCTGTGTTTACTTCTTGGAAGTAGAAATTGGCTTCTGTATATCTACCATTTAGTACACTTACAGTGCTAACAGCCATTTTTTGAGGTCTAAAATCATTATAAAGATCAGTAGCACCTCTTACCATTAAAGTAAGGTTGTCTAGAATTTTATAATTGAGTGAAATATTACCAAACAAACGATCTTTATCTTGACCAGAAGTATTTTCATATTGATAGAAGAAAGGGTTGTTGTGGTTTTCACCATAATTATACTGATATTGCTGAATACCTTCTAAACCGGGCTGCCAGTAGTCTCTCAAGCTATTCATATTTACTTGGCGACCCATCCACAACATAAAATACATAGGCGTATTTCTACCATATCCTTGATCTGGTCGGTTTGTACTGTTAGTTTTTACATAACTCGCAGCCATGTTTGCCGAAAACTTGTCTGTAAATTTATAGCCAGAGTTAATAGAGATGGTATGTCTTTTAAGGTCGTTGTTAGGTACAATTCCTTTTTGATCTAGATTGGTATAAGAAAGCCTGATGTTTCCGTGCTCATTACCACCAGATACAGCAAAGTTGTTGTAAAAAGTGTTTCCAATGTCGAAGAAATCTCTAACATTATCTGGTTGTGAAATCCAAAGCGTTGGTATTATTTCTCCTCGGTTTCTAAGATATACATCTCCACCTCTATATCCATTTAAAGTTGGTGAATCGAATTGGGCTCTGTTTGGCCCTTGGTTTAATCTTGGGCCCCAACTTTCATCGTAACCATCTTGAATACCATTTGGATACAAATCTAAATTTCCTTGATAACCAAAGTTAGAACCTTCGAACAAACCACTTGAACCTTGCCCGAATTCATTCTGGAATTTAGGCATAATTAAAATGTCTTCGAAAGTTACACTTGAGTTTACACTCACACCAATGCCTCTCGTATTTTTCCCAGATTTAGTGGTGATTACAACTACGCCATTTGCGGCCCTTGAACCATATAAAGCAGAAGCCGCAGGCCCTTTCAATACGTTGATGGATTCTATATCGGCTGGGTTAAATTCAGCAGCACTGTTGCCATAATCTGCCGAAGTTGTATTTTGTACAGCATCGTTACCAACTGGCACACCATCTACTACAAATAGTGGTTGGTTACCCTGAAACTGTAAAGAAGATTCTCCACGAATGGTAATTCTAGAACTAGAACCTACAGAAGAGTTTGATACAATATTTACCCCCGCAACTTTACCGCTAAGTGAGTTCACAAAATTGGTTTCTCGCGCTTCATTAATATCACTCCCATCTAGACTTTGAGTAGCATAGCCCAATTGCTCTTTCTCACGTTCAATACCTAGTGCTGTTACAACTACTTCGTCCAACTGGGTATCGTCTAATTCCATCTGAACATTGATCTCCGTTTGGTTACCTATCTCAACTTCTTTGGCGATGTAGCCTACATAAGAGAAAACTAGCACATTGCTGCCTGCAGGTACATTTAATTTATAAATACCATTTACATTGGTAATGGCTCCTTTGCCTAAATCTTTTACCAAAATACTTACTCCCGGTAGTGGATTTCCAAGTTCGTCGTTTACTTGCCCTTGTATTAATCTGTCTTGTCTGGCAGAAAGATCAATCTCTACAGGTTCGGTAACTTGTACTTTGTTATTAAGTACTTTTACAAAAATGGTTTTATTGATTTGTTTGAATTGCAATCCGTATTCTCCGGCTACTTCATACAATAAATCGTATAGCGATTTTTTGTCTTCCGATTTAGAGATTTCTTTATTTCTTCGAACTACGTCTGGATCGTATGCAAATTTAAATTCTGTCTTGGTTTCTATATCGATAAAAAACTCTTTGAGAGTTGCATTCTTGATATTCAAACTAACAAAAACATCTTTGATGCTCGGTACCTGATTATCAGAAGCTTGTAAGCCAGTAGAAAAAAATAGAAATAATAATATTCCTGTGAGAACGGGATAAAGCGTCCTACACTCAAAATTGAGTAAAAATTTTTTGTCCATAATGAAACTTTAAGTCATCATTAAAAAATTAGTTAGAAATTAAATTGCCTTGTCAAACTCCCGGGATTAGCTTGATAGCTTGTATTTTAAAATAAGATTAAATCATAGCATCTCGCTTGTAATATTATCTTGAATCCATACTGGATTGATCGATTAAGTTCTTCGTAAAATTTAGCTTCATAGTCTTAATTTTTATTGAATAAAATAACAGTATCGTTTTCAAAACTATAGTCGAACCCAAGACTAAAGTTCATGCCCTTCAGTACATGTTCAAGAGACATATTTTCGAACTCTCCAGTAAATTTTTTCTCTTCGATCTCTTTATTTTTTACAGTAATTTCTACACCAAACCACCTTTCTAGTTCGGGAATTATGCTGCCAATTTTTTCATCTTGAAAAAGTAGAATGCCATCTTTCCAGCATAAAAATCTTTTTATGTCTACTTCTTTTTTAGAGAATTGAATGTCATTTCTATTAAAAGAACCTTGTTCGTTTGGTACTAAGACTATAGATGGTTCATTTGCTTCTAGGTTAGAAACTCCTACTTTACCAGTGGCAACAACTACCTCGAAAATCTTATCGCTTGGAAAAGCTTTTACATTAAATGAAGTACCTAATACTCTGGTAACCATATCAGCAGAGTGTACTAAAAAAGGTCTGTTTTCATCTCGCTCTATTTCGAAAAAAGCTTCCCCTTCTAAGTAGACTTCTCTTTTGTTGGCTGCAAAATGTTCTGGAATTTTAATTAAACTTTCTGCATTTAAATGTACCGTAGAACCATCTGGCAACTTAATGGTGCTTTTTCTTCCTTTAGGATTACTCTTTTCTATCAAAGCCAATTCATTTTTGACTTCCTTAGGTGCTGATAAAAAGTAATTATAAGTACCCAAGCCTACTAGCATCAACATAATAACAGTTGCAGCTATGCTCAAAAATTGCTTGCTATTCTTTTGCTTTTCCTGATACAATTGGTACTGCTTAGCTTCTTTTTGCTCGGCAGCTTGTTCCATTTCATGCAGATTGATCTTTTCGCTAAGCAATCTTTTAATTCTATCAGAATCGAAAGATATATCCATTTTAAAATTCCCTTCCCATGCAGCACGGGCTTTATCAAATTCCTTTTTGTTTTCAGGATTTTGTAACCAAACTGCAATTGCATCTTTTTCCTGCTCATTTGCCTCTCCGGCAAAAAACTTAGCTAAAAGTGTCCAATCTACCTTTTCGTTCATTCTGCTTTTTGTTAGGTAAGACGGCAGTTTTAGAGTTTTACCCCTATTTCAGGTTGTTAAGTAATTATTAAGTATGTATTACCAAATTAAATTTATACACTGAGAAAGGACTATTGGAGCAATATGAAGAATGTAAATAAGAGACCCTTTTAAGATTTTAAGTGCTTTGCCCATTTGGTTTTCTACGGTTTTAATAGAAATATTTAGCAGCTCGGCAATTTCTCTGTATTTCAATCCGTCGTGTCGGTTTAGCATAAATATAATGCGACACTGGGTAGGTAATTTATTTATAATACTATTGATTTCTGCATCCAACTCTTTGTGGATTAAAGTCCGCTCAGGACTCTCTCGGGTATATATTTCCTGATAATGCTGATCTGTTAACTCGGCAAATTTTACAGATTTAGCAGAAACAGAATCGTATATAATATTTCTGGTAATGGTATAAAGATATGCCTTTACATTACTCTTGATTTGAATTTTTTCGCGTTTTACCCAAACTTTTAGAAAAACATCAGATACAACTTCTTCAGCCAGTTCTCTGTCTGACACGTACATAAAAGCAAAATAACACAATTGCTTGTGGTACCTGTTAAACAATGCATCAAATGCATGTTGATCACCTTTTTTAATTTTCTGAATAAGTATTAAATCTTCCAAGATTATAGTTTGCTTTTTCTAAAAATCCGGCATGCCATACAAATATATCTTTTAAACTATCATAAATGCCTTTCAGACTATTTAAGAAATTGTTAAGATAGTTCTAAATATTAGTGGTATTTGTGAACTAGAAAAATGATAAAATAATATTTGTTGGTGGTTTAGTGGTTGTTTATTATCTAATTCTTATTTCTGAGCCTTGCAGCAATGAATTTAATTTGACAGATATATTGTATATGTTTATCACCAGATACCAAAAGTTTAATTTAACAGAAAATACTGGCTCTTGCAATGAGATGGTTTATAATCTTTTACTATAAGATTATATCTTAAACATGTATTAAATTATAATAGGTTTAAGTAGATTTAGTTTACGCTCGCAAAGTCTCAAAGCTGAAAATGCATTTATTAAATAACACCTAAATGATTTACATAACCCAGTTAATATTTATACAAGAAGGCAAAGAAGAACTTTTTTTAGAATTCGAAAGTCATGCAATTCCTTTAATGGAAAAACACGGTGGTAAGCTTATTTATAGACTTAGGCCTAAACAAGAAGATTTTATTTCTGGTGAAGAAGAAAAACCTTACGAAATCCACTTTGTCTCATTCGAAAGTGAAGAGCAACTAAATCAGTTTATGCATGATGATGCTAGACTCAATTTTATTCACTTAAAAAATGAATCTGTAAAGACTATGTTACTTGTAAAAGGAAAGAAAATGTGAGTTGGAAATCTTAGTACTCATTTTAAGTTGTTATTTTAAACAAATAGAATTTGATGATTTACTTTGTAACAATTTTCGCAATTGGTGGTATGCTATCTTTTTTTATAATTATTATAGAAACATTCTTACTTTATTCATTTACAAAGTTTGCTTTTGAAAATGGTATTACTGCATTTGAACGAACTATAGAAATACCAACTAATAATATTAAGCAGCTTAATGATTTAAAGCTTAAAAGAAAAGAAGGTAAGTTTTATTTCTCGCCCAATAATAGAATTTACTTTTTATCTAGATTTAGAATATTTAGTTTCAGGTTGAATACTCCATTCCCTTTTAAAGGAACGGGTGTAATTAATAAAAACAATACAATTACTATAATTGGAAAACTACCTCTTGGAACCACTCTTTTTATTTCATTTTTTCTATTAGCAGTTATTTCTGCAACAATTATTTTTCCGCCAATAATGTTTGTTGCCATAGCACCAGTACTTTTAATACCTGTAATTGGAATTAAGTAACTACAAAAAAGAAATAAAGTATTTAAAAAATAGATAGCTTTGTGTTATGAGACAACACCGATTTATCAAAGCAAGTAAAGAAGAAGTTGATTTATTAAAATCTCAACTAAAAAAACCAATGAGTCGACAGGAATCTGTTCGCATAGAAGGATTACTGCTGAGTATAAAAGGCTATACTATGGAGCAAATTGTAGATATATTAGAAGTAAATCGTGATACAATATCTCGTTGGTTTAACCGATGGGATCAAGGAAAAATGACCAATCTTGCTAATCTTCCTAAAAGTGGTCGTAGGCGTATTTATACAGAAACAGAAGAAAAAAAATGATCCAAAAAGCCTGTTTGGGCATCCAAAGGATAAAAGTATTTCTTCAAGAAGTGATCACTAGTACAGGTAAAAGTTGCCATATACAAACATTAAAGGGTATTTTCAAGAGGCATCGATTGGTATGGAAACGCTATAGAAAGAGCTTAAAACCAGAAAGAGATGAAGTACTTTTTGAGTTTTTCAAATCGGAATTAAGCTACCTAGAACAACAAGCAAAACAAGGAATAATAGACTTGATATTTATGGATGAATCGGGCTTTAACTTAAATCCAAATGTGCCCTATGGTTGGCAACCAATAGGACAGCAAATTTTGCTTCCTGCTAAACGCAGCTCAACTAATTGGACAGTTTTAGGTACGCTTAATATCCACAGTCAAAGCTTTTACGGTTATATGATGCCAGAGGCATGTACTGCAAAAACAGTAGTTGAAGTATTGTCTAATTTAAGCGAAAGAATCAATAAAAAAACGATAGTAATATTAGATAATGCCCCAGTGCATAAGGCAAAGATTGTAAAAGAAAAGTTAGTCGAATGGCGCAAAAAAGGACTTTACCTACAATTTATACCTGCCTATAGCCCTGAACTCAATAAAATAGAGATATTATGGAGACAGATGAAATATTATTGGTTAGAACCGAACGATTATCAATCTCAAAATACACTATACCAAAAAATTATTGAAATTCTTCAGAATTATGGATCTAAATACTCGATTTCTTTTTCTTAACTACTTACTATCGAAAAAAACAGAATGTTGACTATGATTGACGAGCTAAAAGAGATAATTAACTCAACCGTTTTACAAGAATAACTAACAGAAACACTATTTTGAAACCCAAACTTTACATATCCACTTTAAGCTTTATACTCATTAGTAGTTTATGTTTTGCACAGCAAAAAGAACCTTTCTACGAGCAGCTAGTTTTTGATTTTTATCAAACCCAAATTTTAAAAGCTTATCCTGTAGATAAAAGAATTAATATATGTGGATATGTGGCAGAATTACATCACATATTTAATATTCCTCATTGCTTAGAAAATATTTATTTTGGCAGGGATAAAAACTTCGAAGAACTCCAACCTTATATAAATAAACAACTTTCCATCGATTCGCAACATTTTGAGCTTGACTTGAGGCAAGCAGATATACAGCAATTTCGAATCAAAAAACAGTATAGCAACAAACTCCCAAAATTACAGATCACAAGTCCTCATATTGTAAAAGAAAAGGGAGATCGTGTTTATGTAAATATCTATGAAGAGCACAAAGATAAATTTGTTACTTTCCACTTAGAATTAAACAAACAAGGAGAAATCATAAACTGGTGCAGGACTGTAGCTTTAAAAATGATAGTTTACTAAAACAAAAAAGCAGCATTAGCTCTAATAGCCAAAACTGCCTTTTGTAAAATATATTTAGATAAATTAAACTCCTCCTGTTCTCAACCATTCAATTGCCTTATCACGATCTTTAAAAGTTTTAATCACATCTGTTTCCATCATAGATTTTTTGGCAGAAACTTCGGCGAAAATACTTGGAGACATCACCCAAGCAAATTGTTTCATGCCATATTCAATCATTTTAGGAAAGTACTCATCTCTTACCCACTCTGCTGCACCGTTCCAAGGGCCAGTAACTTCGCTATTATCATTAAATAGCTTTGAGCAATTTAAATCTTTGTAAATCTTCAAGATTTCTTTACCAGAAGCTATAATCTTTTCAGGCTTCTGAAAACCTATCCAACTTGTAAAAAGAATATTATCTTCTTCATCATGCTCAACTATTACATGAGACTCTTTGAAAAACAGTTTTTTACTTTGAACCATAACTAAGACTTATTTTTATTACAACAGAAAAATTAATTCTAAAAAATCTGCTCTAGTGACACAGATATTCGTGTGTTTTGGAGATAAAACTTGTAATAAATTGAATTATTTTATACCATAATAGAATTAATTTCTAGATGAAGTAAATTAGCCGGAATTTTAACTATTAAGTCCCCGAAATACCTTTTTATAGTTATAGCCAAGCCTGAGTTAAGTTTCTTGGTTTTTAGGGTATGCTTTCTATTATTTCAGGAAGTACATTGTTGAGATTTTTCTATTTACATAATCATAATTTGGTAAATGTAAGATTACTCCAATTTTATTATAAATTGAAGCAATCTACAAGGCAATAATAACTGATACTTATTTTTACTTTTTCTCTATCTGATTATTTAAGCAAATACCCGAAAATGTAAGACCTCCACCAAAACCAGCAAGTAAAAGCTCATCGTTTAATTTTATCTTGCCAGACTCGATGCCACTATGCCAAGCTAAAGGAATAGAAGCTGCCGAAGTGTTGCCAAAATTTCTTACACTTTCTAAGCATTTATCTGTCGGAATATCCAAATTGCTACACACTGCTTCCAAAATTCTTATGTTGGCACTGTGTGGAATAAGCCAGTCGATAGCCTCAAAAGTAGTATTATTTAATGTAGCCAATTCTTCTAGCTTTTGGGTTAAAGTTCCCACTGCCCATTTAAAAACCACTCTACCAGTTTGATGCACCTTGCCATTAGAGTCAATCACTTCTCCACTAACTGGTGCTGGTTGTTGCGACAAGTATAAATCTTTACCATGAGCACCATCGGTTGCTGTAAGCGGTTTATATAAATGGTTGCTTTCAGACGCTTCTACCAAAACTGCTCCTGCCCCATCGCCAAAAAGTATACAAGTTGCTCTGTCTGTATAATCACACACTTTAGACAATGTTTCTGCACCAATCACCAATACTTTTTTATAGGCCGATGTAGCGATTAAGCCCTTTGCCAGAATAACTCCATAAGTAAATCCAGCACATGCAGCAGATAAATCGAGACAACCTGCATTTTTAATACCTAATCTGTATTGTATTTGACTAGCTGTACTTGGCATTACTTGATCTGGTGTGCTGGTAGCGACGATAATAAAATCAACATCAGATAAATCTTTATCATAATTTTCGACCAGATTTTCTATTGCCTTCATACTCAAATCGCTTGTGTACTCATTTTCGTTAGCAAAATATCTGGTATTAATACCGGTTCTTGAACTTATCCATTCGTGACTTGTATCTAGAATTTTTTCAAAATAGGTATTATCAATTTTATTTTCGGGCACATAAACTCCAATAGAATCAATTTTCGCGTTCATTTTTATTTAATGTTAATTTAAAAAAATTAAAACTGCTCTAAGATTTGTCTAGCAGCATTTTCTAGATAAGAATGATCTTTATAAAGCTTCATAAACATGATATTTCCATGCAATTTGGCTATGGTATCGTTGGCTAAAATTTCTGGTGCTTCAGATGAATTCTTATCTTTATATATGGAAGTGAGGGTTTGCTTAAAATCATCAAAATAAGAAGTAATTACTTTCTCTATATTGGGTTCTTTGCCAGATAACTCTAACAATGTATTCCCCATTAAACAACCGTAATGATGATTATAGTAAAGCTGTTTTAGCTGGTTTAAAATATCGTTCAGTTTTTCTTTAGCAGACTTATTTTCTTGATCAGCCAAACTAAAAATTTTTTGTTTTACATATGTATGCGCATAAACCAACACCTCCTTCATTAGGTCTTCTTTATTACTGAAATAATAATAGAAGTGCGATTTTTTGATATTGCACGCTTTCGCTAAATCTTGAAAAGAGGTATGGTAATACCCATTTTTTAAAAACACCTTTAATGATGCTTTTAGTAATATTTTTCTATTTGTCAAAATCTTAGGCATGTACAAATATATTATTTTATTTAACATTCGTTAAAATAAATTTTCATAAAACCTATTTATGCTTAACTAGAGTTGCTACCTCAGATTAATTATAAAATATTTCAATTTTCTCCAGCTTGTATTTCGCTTTTTGGGATCTAATAATATCTTTGCGATATATTTATTTATAATTAGTCTAAATTAATATAAGAGATGAAATTCTACACACTGTTATTTCTACTAGGGATAGCAAGCATAAATGCCATAGCTCAATCAGGGAATATAGCTGGCAAAGTAACTGACGAATCAAACAACCCATTAGTAGGTGTCAACATTATAGTAAAAGGTTTAAAGAAGATAGGAACCCAAACTGACAACACAGGCTCTTTCAAACTAAACGAGGTACCAACAGGAAATCAAACTTTACTATTTTCTTATTTGGGTTATAACAGCCAAGAAATTAAGGTAACAGTAACAGATGGTGCCACTACTAGCCTTTCTAATTTGACCTTAGCCGAAAAATCGGAATTAATGTCTGAGGTTGTAATCGAAGGAAACAAAACCAATAAATTCTATACAGAATCTAGCGCATATGTATCTAAATTGCCATTAGGTAACTTAGAAAATCCACAAGTTTATAATGTAGTATCAGCATTTTTATTAAAAGAGCAAGCTGTAACCAACTTTGACGATGCTTTAAACAACGTACCTGGTTTGCAAAAACTTTGGGAGTCTACTGGTAGAGGTGGCGATGGTGCTGGTTATTTCTCTTTGAGAGGTTTTAGCATTCAACCAACCATGTTAAACGGATTGCCTGCACTTACAAACGGAAGTCCAGACCCAGCAAACATCGAAAGAATAGAAGTATTAAAAGGTCCATCTGGCACATTATACGGAAGTAGCTTAATTTCTTATGGTGGCTTAATCAACATCGTTACTAAAAAACCCTACGAAACATTCGGAGGAGAAATATCTTATACGAATGGTAGCTACGGATTAAACAGAATTACTGCTGATGTAAATACACCTTTAGATAGTGAAGGAAAAGCACTTTTAAGAGTAAATGCTGCTTACCATACACAAAACAGTTTTCAAGATGCGGGTATGAAAGAATCTTTCTTTATTGCCCCTACGCTATCTTATAAAGCTACTGACCGTTTGTCTTTTCTTGTTGTAACTGAATTTTTACAAGGAGAACAAACCAACCCTACTATGTTATTCTTAAATCGTTCTAATCCGCTAACTGTAGATAATATAGATGATTTAGGTTACGATTATAACCGCTCGTATACGAGTAATAATTTAACTATTAAGAATCCTACCTTGAGTTTTCAAGCTCAGGCAAACTATAAAATTTCTGATGCTTGGACCTCTCAAACAGCAATTAGCACAGGTTCTGCAAAAACAGATGGTTATTATTCTTATTTGTATGAATATACTCACCTATTTGCTCCTTACATCTCAGATGGTTCTGTGTTTCAACGCTTAGTAAGTAAACAAAATGCAACTATTCTTTCTACCGATATTCAACAAAACTTTATTGGTGATTTCAAAATCGGTACCATCAGAAATAGAATGGTGGTAGGTTTCGATTACATGGAAGCGAAGACTATTAATAATAGCACTGGTTATGTAGCTAATGGTTTAGTTTACATGGGGAATGATCCGTCTGAAATGGTATATAATGTAGTATATGGAGGAACCGAAGTACCAAATTACGATAGTGGTATTCTTTCTCAACCGGGAATGGATGCATTACTAGATAGTGCTGTAGTTTCTAATTCAGAATCTGTAAATAGAGTTTTTGGTGCATACATCTCAGATGTGATCAATATTACACCTAACTTATCTGTAATGGCCAGTTTACGTGTAGACAGATTCGAAGGTGACCCAGAAGATGATGACGACGACCAAACTGCATTATCTCCAAAATTCGGTATTACTTACCAACCAGTACTAGACAAGGTATCTATTTTTGCTAACTACATGAATGGTTTCCAAAATGTGGCTGCACAAACAGTAGCCGATGCTGATGGAAGCAACCCAAGAATTAAACAATTCGATCCAGAAAGAGCAAATCAGTTTGAAGTAGGTGCGAAAGTAAACTTGCTTGACAATAAGATTACTACAACCATTAGTTACTACGATATTACAGTTTCTAACCAAGTAATGTCTGACCCTAACAACATTAACAATAGCATACAAGATGGTGAAGTAGAAAGTAAAGGTTTTGAAGTAGATGTTGTTGCAAACCCAGTAAATGGTTGGAATGTAATTTTAGGTTACAGCCACAACGATAGTGAGATTTTAAATGCAGATAATCTCGTAGGAAAAAGACCACTTGCAGCAGGTCCTGAAGATATGGTGAATTTCTGGACAAGCTATAAATTTCAAGGGAATACTGCTCTAAAAGGTTTTGGTTTAGGTTTCGGTCTTAACTATGCTAGTGAAGCTTACGCGATCAACTACGAAGCTACAGGTGATTTTATGTTCCCAAGCTATACCATTCTAAACTCAAGCATTTTCTACGAAGCAGATAAATACAGAATTGCGCTAAATGTAAACAACTTGAGCGACCAAAAATATTACAAAGGCTGGTCTACCATTAACCCTCAAATGACGAGAAACATCCTAGCCAGCTTTGCTTTTAGATTTTAATTAAATCATTTGGTATATTATATTTAAGTTTAATCCTTTCCTATCTTAGGGAAGGATTTTTTTATACCCATGCATTAGTTGGATACTTTTCTAAAAGTACCCTCCCTCTACAATTACAATATCAAATTAATATCCAATACATCCTCTTATTTGCCATAATATATTCCATATAATAGTATATTTATGAAATCATATATGGATTTATAGATATATTCATCTGAATAATTTATTAAAATCTTTAGGGTGAAAGAACTTCTAAAAGAGAAATATATATTTGCACGCTTAAAATAATTACAATGAACAGAAACTAAGAATAGTCTGTTTCTTTGCATTGACAATTATTTAAAGCAAAACATGTTAACCAAAATATAATTAGCAACAACCAAATGAATCCGCTTAGATTAACATTAATCCTAGTACTTTTTAATTCTATTAGCTGTTTTTGTCAGGCTATCTTGTATCAAGATTCTGTTTACAAAGACAATGTAAAAAAGAATACCATTCAGCTTTCTAGTCGAGATATAAACAGTTATCTAGATTTAACCTACACCGCTTTTAACGATTCCATTGAGGCTACTTCTGGTTTTTTAGGTTGGAGAAATGTACGCGATTATCTCTGGTTAGGGGAAGAAAGCATGCTAGAAAAATCGACTCGGATTTGGCTTGCCATTTACGATAGTGCCCAAGTAAACAAGATCGTGCAAACGCATTTAGAGGCAGCCTTTATCGCACTCGAAAAAGAACCATCAAAAATTCAAATAGCAGGTATAAGTGGCGAAAAGCAAGTGAAAATTTATGCGCACAGAGTCGGTATTTCATTCTTAAGTTTTTTGGCAGAAGAAGCGCTAGAGTTTATAGTTGGTGCTATACTGGTAAGTATCAGTTTGTTCCTGTACATCTCTTATCAATTTAAAGTAGGTGGCTGGAAACGATGGAGCAAGCAAAGACGTAAAAGAGTAAGTTCGCTCAAAGCCAAAATATTAAAAAGAACCAGTGGGGCATTTTTCTTAGGGTTTTTAATCTTTACTTTTTTTAAAGGCGATCCCGCTGAAAATCAACTAAAGCATACTATCGAAAACGACATATTTAAAGAAGCAGAAAAACAAATCATTGATAATCTGAATAATAATTGAATGTATGAGGAGGATAATTATCATTAGTCTGTTGTGTTTACTTGCCTCTTGTAGCAGTATACAAGAAAGAAAGTTTTTAGACGGAATCGTCGAATACATAGAGAGCTTTTTCAGAAAATCTGATCTGGAAGACAAAACTTCTAAAGTTGTACGAAAACTACCAATAAGCTCTACCCTAAAAAAATGGAGTACCGATAATGGCTTTGTACTTAAAGCTAACAAGCTCTCGATAAGTATTTACGATAGGGAAAATCAATATTTAGGTAAAATTGTAAAAAATGGAAAACATCAGGTAATTACCTCTTTCCCGCTTATGGGCAAAAAATTAGTGAACCCATTATTAGATGCACGTCTGTTTCCAAATACTACTTACAAAATTGAAAACTCTATATTTAGAACAGATAAAATGGCGAGAGTAGTTTCTGCAGAAATTAGCTCTATTCCCAAATCAATTATTAACAGACACCAACTGCGAGGAGCCAGAGAAAACGCCAAAGCGATGGCTAAAGATGGCATTAAAGGCGTTGATCATGGCGGGCACCTAATCGCACATTCATTAGGCGGTAATTCTGGTGCTTTAAATATTGTCGCACAAGCTGGCAAGTTAAATACAGGAAGGTTTGCATCGGTAGAAAACCTCATTCGCAAAAACAGAAAACAGGTAAAGAATTACAAAGTAGATGTAATCTATAAAGGCAGTTCAAAAAGGCCGGTAGCTTTTAGGCAGCAATTAGAATTTTGGGGAAGTGAAAAACAGTTGCAAAGAATGCAAAAAAGATCTAAAGATTTTAAGTATGTAATGAAGAAAGATGGAAGTGGGAAAACGTTTTATAGCTGTGTGATTTACCACAAAAACCCGAAAAAGCTATAAATAAAAAGCAATCTAAAACTTTAAAACAAGTAAAAAATTTAGATTGCTTTCATTCTGTATTTTGTAAAATATCTCACTTATTTATCATTTGGTCGATAGAAATTTTTCCAGCACCAGAAAAGAAAATAGATAGATACATGCACAAGTAAATAAAAGCAAGTTCTTTCACTTTGAAATCGTCACTTCCGTGAATAAGGAAAAAAGCTACAGCCATTGTGATTATGAGCGGAATAAGCGCCAATCTGGTAAATAAACCAAGAATTAAAAGCACACTACAAATAACTTCTGCAAAAACAGCCATAAAAAGAGAGACTTCTGGTCCCAAGCCAAAAGGGTCTGCAAACTGAAATTCACCAGCAATAACTTTCTGTAATTTTGGAAAACCATGTGATAACATTGATCCTCCGGCAACTAATCTTATAATAAAAATACTTACGCTTGATGATAATGGATTATTAGATATAAACATTTTTTTCATATGAAAAACTTAATAGGTAGAAAGAATTTTTAAAAAATTTACAAAATCGAAGCAATTCTAATTCCTTCAAGTATAACATCTATCTATAAAAAAAACATCTTTTTAATCAATTTTAAAAAACATATCGATAGGCCTAAACGAACTTACGAAATAAAAAAATAACCCTAATGCAGCATAGCCACACTAAGGTTAAAGAGACTAAATTGGACTTTAATTAGTTGAGCAAATCCCAGTTACCAGAATGGTAAGCTTTTTCGATTTGCTGTATATATTTTTTATCAGCCTTTACAGCAGCATATTTCAACATGTCTTGATAAACATAAAAATTTAACCAGAAACCATTGTGGTATTTCTCTCTAATAGATTTTGGATGCATTAGAAATTGATACCAATCTGTATTTAGATTTTTTGCTTTGGCAACATTCACGGCATCATTTGCTGTTTGCCAAATACCATCTGCAACTTTAGTATGTAGTTTTTGGTAATCAGCATATTTCATTTTGGAGATGTCAATTACTTCGTGTTTGTCTTCTATATCTAACTCTGCCAGTGAAATTGTTTTTTCAAAAATGGTGTCTCCATCCATATCATAAGAAATCTTATCTATAAAGCCATTTTTGTCTGCATCTTCGTATTTAATGGTTGGATATACCTCTGGTTCGTTTTGCTTTCTCTTTTGGGTACCATCGTACAAACCTCCCCAACCTTGGTAATATTTGGCTTCCTGATCGATGCGCCAAGCTCCCCACTCTGCTCCATACAAATGCAAGCGACCATCGAAGCTAGATACATATAGATTGCCTTTGCCAGAATTGTCTGCATCCCATTCGCCTCTATCTCCACTGGCATCTGCTTGCCCATTATCGTCTAAGCCTCCATTTCTCATTCCTATTTTAAATAAATCTTTTGGCTGATACATTTCTACTCTTTCCCATCTTTCGCAGTCGTCATCTTCATCGAAAGTAAACCAGCAAAAATCCCATTTGCCTCTATCGAAAACTAAATCGTAAGCAGCTTCGTGGTCTGGATAAAGCAGTGTATTATTTTGTCTCCAACGCGGATCGTAAAAGTATTTTTCGGTGCCAGCCAAACCTACTAAACTATTGAACTTGTGCACCTGATCTTTATATGGAAAACCTTCGCCACTAAAATGGATTGTCATATCATAATCGAATTCGTTGCCGGGTGCATTGTCATTATCCATATCATAGGCCATAGAAACCCAATTAATTTTTCCTGTTAGTTCAACTGCTCTGTCTTCATCAGGAATATTACCATCTTCTGAGTGCGATTCTACCTTTCTTTCCCTTATCGGAGAATCACAAAAACGGATGGCATATTCTGTCAAATTATCATTATCTGGATCGTAAAAAAGGAAAGGATTTTCCCAATTCATTCGCACATCATTCATATTAAATGTGGAAGTATGAATTTTAAGGAAAAGACTCTTACCAGAATAGTCTTCAAAAAAACTGCTATTTCTGTTATGATCCCAAGCTTTTATTTCCAGATGTTCCCAGTCTATGTAACTAAAGGTTTGATCATTATCTGTATCAACCACAATCATGTAATGACCGGGTCCCCAACCAGTTTGGTTTAATTCTCCATAATCTACATACACTTGTATATCTGCTTTTCCATCTTTGTCTTCATCTCCCCAATCAATTATCATATCTTTCGCTTGCGCATATTTGCCATCTCTATTTTTATCTATCAATAAGCAATCAGAGTCGGTATCGCCCTCTAAATCTCCTTCTTTCATGTCATCATCATCATCAATCCACATTACCGGGATATCGGAATACAATGTAGTTTTGAGAATATCCGGATCACCATCATTATCCAAATCTTCATAAATAATTTTTGCTCCCTTTTCAGGAAGTGGTATTCGAAATGGTGTAAGCATAGATTTACTATGCTGGGCAAACAAGTTTTGAAAACATGTTAATAATAAAGTTAATGTGAAAAGCACTATAGCTTTTAAACAAGGTGATTTAAGGTAATGCATTTTATAGAAATTTAATTTATTAGATTCTGATAAGGATGTGTTGGAATAGGAAAAAAGCAGTATCCAAAATGGATACTGCTTTAACTACCAATTATTAATCTCAGTTACTTTGATAGCTAGAGTTGAGATCAAGTTCTCTTTGTGGTAATTGCCAAACCAGAGAAGCATCGTTATAAGGCACAGCGCTTATACTTCTATCTCCCGGCGGAATATCCAACTTTGCAGACCTGAGGTAATCTGTTCGATCACCCTCGAATGCCAATTCTTTTATTCTTTCATTATGTATATCGTCTTCGGTAATGGCAGTTTCCAAATCGCCAATACCTGCTCTATTTCGAATCATATTTAGATCGCTAGTTGCACCTGCGGTATTGCCGTTTCTCAATCTTAAAAGTGAGCGTGTAAGGTACATTTCTGCCAGCCTTATAAGCGGAATGTTGGTTTTAAAACCAGTGGTTTTACCTCTATAATATTTATCGCTCCAAACTACAGGTGTGGTTACTTGCGAGTAAACTGTCTCATAAACAGAAGGGTCTGCTTCTGGGTCTGGATTATACGGTTCTAGCTTTTTATATAACTGTAGAAACCTTTTGTCTTCCAAAGCTTCTTCTGTTATAGTATAATCTCCATTTTCGGGGTCGACCATCCAACCAACACGCTGCAATGCATCATAACTTAAAGCAAATTGATTCCATGTAATTCTTGCATAACCATCTGGCCAAGTTAACCCACCATTTGTAGCTGTATAAGATTGCAAAGTCATGCTTGTTAATTCTAGCGTATTACCACTAGATTTAACTGGATCTGCATAATACGCATACCAAACTACTTCTTTGCCACGAGATTCATCATCATGATTAAATGCTTCGATTGGGTCTTCCGATAGATCGTAATCTCCACCGTTTTCATCAATTACATAATCTAGTTCTGTAAGTGCTTCAGTATCCATACCAATCATAAAATACACTCGGGCAAGCATGGCAGAAGCAGCAAAGCGATTCGCTCTACCTTCAGCATAAGAAGCATGGTGTAAAGCAGCATCAAATCTTTCTGGTAATAAACCTTTGGCAGTTGTAAAATCAGAGATCATTAAACTATATATATCTTCTACAGTGCCTAATTCTGGGCTTTTTGCTCCATCCAAATTATCATCAAACTGAGTTCTTATTGGAAGAATTTTTTCAGAATCGTTACTCCCATCTGGATTGTAGGCAGGTAAATGAATTGTAGAAAGCATATAATAGGCATATCCCCTAATAAAATAAAGCTCGCCTTCTATCCTTCTCAGGTTGTTTTGAATATCGCTCTCTCCTATACTCGGATATGGATTACCATCATTATCATTTATAAAATCGAGTCCAGAATTAGCAATGGTTATCATTCTGTAAGCATTCCTAAATGCATTGGTCGTTTTATCGATTTCGAAATCTGATGTTCTGTTATACATCTCAGAAAAAGGAATGTTGGCAGAAGTACCCGGCAGCAATCGGGCAATGTCTGACTGGCAAGTTTTTACTAGCCGAGGGCCACCAATTATATTGTCCCAACCTGAGCGGAGACCACCCCAATAAGCACCTGCGGCAGCTTTTTCAAACTCAGATAAATTAAGCCATGGATTTTCTGGTGGATTGGTTGCCTCAAAAAAGTCTTCATTATCACAAGATGTAGCCCAAAGGCTTAATGTGATTAATATATATATCTTTATGTATTTCATTTTCACTTAATTATATTGTTCGTATTAAAATTTAGCATTTAAGCCAACACTATATGTCTTTATATGTGGCAATGGAGGCAGATATATCATGCCTGGAGCCAAATTAAGATTACCAGAATTTGTTACAATCGCCTCTGGATCCCAACCACTATAGTTTGTAAATGTTAAAAGATTAGTTGCAGAAACATAAACTCTAAGGTTATTCATGTACATTTTTTTAGCCAAGGCTGGAGGGAAATTATAGCCAATTGTCAGGTTTTTAAGCCTAATGAAATTGGCTTTTTCCAAAAATCTGTCGTGGAAATACGTTTCATTATTGTAATTACCTGCTGTTTCAACCCATTGCCCGTTTTCTGAATCCCAATCCCAATCGTAAGCCATATCCCATCTTAGTTCTGCATATTCTGCATTGGTATTATCTGCTGACCATGAGTTACCAATTAGCTCTGAGCTTAGCATTCTTTGCCCTCTTGATGGGTAATGCGATCTCTGAGTAACATAATCGTATAAATAGTTACCTCCCATAAATGTGAAAAACACACTGAAGTCGAATCCTTTAAATTCGAATTTGTTATTTAATCCACCATAGTATGTTGGCAAACCTGTTTGTCCTTCGTGAATAATTTTATTATCCCGCACATTGGTAAGTGTCGCTGGAATTAGATTGCCTGTTTTTACTGTTTCGCCTGTTTCGTCAAATAACTCCTGATCGATCTCATAGATCATTTCTACTCCTCTTTCCGGATCGATACCCGCATATTCTGCTAGATAATATGCACCTAGTTTACCACCTGTTCTAGTAATCGTATTACTCGCAATTAAACCTTGACCATTTTTATCTACATCATCTGTAAGATTAATTACTTCATTTTTATTGGTAGTAATGTTAAAAGTACTAGTCCATTTAAAGGCAGCGGTATGTACATTTACCGAAGTAAAATTAAACTCTATACCTGTATTTTTCATTCGACCGGCATTTGCCCAAATTGTAGGGTTACTAGTGTCTAAAGTAATGGATAGAGGAAGCGGAACTTGTAGTAACATATCTTCTACATCTTGGTAGTAGTATGCAATTGATCCGCTTATTCTACCTGCAAGTAAAGCGAAATCGAGACCTATATCATAGCTATTGGTTGTTTCCCAAGTTAAATCTGATGCACCTAAGTTAGTAATAGATGTACCACCATTTAGCAATTCTTGAGAAAGATATCTTCTGTCGTTTCTAAAGGTTGTAATGAAACGATTGTTACCAATATTCTGATTTCCGGTTTGCCCATAACTACCTCTTAACTTAAGCATTTCGAAAAATGCAGAATGAAAAAATGGCTCATCGGTAATTATCCAACCGGCTGATACTGCACTGAAATTAGCCCATCTTGAATTCTCTGGAAAGGCTGATGAACCATCGCGCCTAAAACTAAAGCCTAGTAAATACCTGTCATTAAATTTTAAATCACTTCTACCAAAATAAGATCTTAATGCTCGCTCATTTTCTAGGCCAGAATACATGCTTAAGTAATTATTAGGTGAACCCAATTGTTGATAACTGCTAGGCAAATCTTCGCCCAACATAAACCTTCTTCTTTGATTTGTTTCTTGAGACTCTGTTCCTAACACTATATTTAATGCAAAATTTTTACTGATGCTCTTATTATAAGTTGCATAGAAATTATAGTTGAAACTATTATAAGTAACGTTTTGATCTGAAGCACTCGAACCACCTTCTCTTAAATATTCACTTACCCAAAACGTACTATTATTTTGCAAAAAATCTGCTGATAACTCAGAGCGAACAGATAACCCTTTTATCCAAGGAATTGTGTAATTGAAATAAAAATTACCTAATGCTCTATATTGATCAACCTCATCTAGCAACAAATCTTCATCGATATTTGCGGCCAGATTATTACCAGAAAGTGGATTCCAATAACCACTTTGGTGATTTGTATTATTGATAGGATACCATGTTAATGCATTTGAATTTGCTTGCCCAAAACCACCACTGTTTCCACCACTATTGCCTTGCAGACCTCCACCACCACCAGATTTTACTCTATCGTTTTTGGTATACGCCAAGTTTAATCTGATTCCAGCAGTTAGATTCTCCAAGATATTCATATCGGTATTAGCCCTTACAGAAAATCTTTGGAACTGGTTAGTTTTTAAGATACCTGTATCGTCTCGATAGTTTGCAGAAATGTAATAGTTTGCCTTATCGGTTGAGTTATGCAAAGACAAATTCACTTCTTGAAATTTTCCTTTTTGAAGTATTTCATCAAACCAATCGGTGTTGGTACTCATCGCTTCTTCACGAGTTAAAGAGGCTACAGGGTTATCGATAAAAAGGTTGGTATTGATATCTGGATCGAATGGAGGAAGACCCGAGTTAGCTCTGGTTTCATCCATAATTGTAAAATACTCACTCGTATTAGCAAAACCCATTTCACTTGGGTCTTTAATAATTGTGCTGATACCTGCATTATAAGTAAAATCGAAACCGCCTGCTCCTTTGCCATTTTTGGTTGTAATAATTACTACTCCATTAGAACCTCTTGAACCATAAATAGCAGTTGCTGCTGCATCTTTCAAAACTTCAATAGACTCAATATCATTGGGGTTGATGGTTGCCAAAGGACTCTGAGGTGTAGTAGATTCTGTTCTTTCCAAACCATTTAAACTGGAGTAAATTGGCATTCCATCTACTATATATAATGGATCAGTTCCTGCTGAAATAGAGTTGGTTCCTCTCACTAGAATTCTTACTGGTGCTCCCGGAACGCCACCAGTTCCCACAGCTTGCACACCGGGAGCCAAACCTTGCAAACCTGCGTCTAGTGAAGATACTGGTAATTTGGTAATATCTTCAGATGATACAGAGGCAACTGAACCAATCACATCTCTTTTCTTTTGCATGCCATAACCCACAACTACCACTTCTTCTAGTTGCTCCAAATCCAAAGCGAGTTCTATGCTAATTTCTGTTCTATTACCCACTTCAATTTCCTGATTAATGTGCCCGATGTAACTAAACTGCAACACATCATCACTACTAGCATCAATAGTGTATTGTCCATTCAAATTAGTGGTAGTACCAATTGTAGTACCTTTAATTATGATACTGACACCTGGTAAAGGAGCTTTATCTTCGCCAGAGGTTACAGTACCTCTAATTTTAGATTGAATTGGCAAAGGAGCTATAGTAATCTCCTCTTTAATTGTAAAGGTCTCCGTTTTTGAGACAAATATATTATTATTAATTCTTTTGAAACTCACTTTTGCTTCTCCAGCTATTTGTTCCAAAACATCTTGCAAATTGCTTTTTTTAGCTGTTATAGACAGTAATGTATTTTCATTTATTATTCCATCATTATACGTGAATGAAAAACCAGTTTTGGTTTCAAGTAAGCTAAATACTTTTTTCAGGCTTTGCGATTGAATATTGATAGTAACTCCGACATCCTCCAATTTTTTCGATTGAGCATTACCCGGACCTGCCAGAAGGATTCCGGTAAATATTGCCTGAAGGCATATCCCATAAAATATTAGTTTGGACATGTGCAATACTTTGCGTAAAGTTTTTCTTTTCATATTTTTGTTAAGGTTTTGTTAATAAGATGGCAAAAGCCTGATAAGCAGGTACAGTCCGGGAGCGCGCCAACGAAATCGGGAGGTACCTGTTTTGCTAGTCAAAAAATTATCTTTACTTCATAGGCAAATCTTTTTTACTACACCAGACAGTGTCATTTTTCAGTTCGAAATCTATTTGGGATGAAAAATCAAGTCCAGTTAAAACATCTTTAAGTGAGGTATCGTGAAATTTCCCATTGAATTTTCCTGTAATTCCTAAATCCTCTTTTGTTATAAATTTTACACCATACCATTTTTCAAGCTTCTCAAACACTTCTTTGCAACTCGCTTTTTCTAATACTATGGTGTTGTTTTTCCATGCAATTACTTTTTCAATATCAACCTCTTGCTCTTCGAAACTTCCAATATCTGCTTTATAAATCGCCATATTTCCTGATGAAATCTCCGGTACAACTTTGTTGTTTTCATTGTTATAAACAGATACTTTTCCTTCTGCAACAGATACAGAAATATTATGGTCATCGTCGTAAGCTCTTATATTAAAAGCTGTACCAAGCACTTTAGTAACAATTTTGTCTACATGCACTTTAAATGGCTTCTCAGGATTTGGGGTTACATCAAAAAATGCTTCTCCTTTTAAATAAACATCTCTGCTTGGGTTATTATAATCAGACATATACCACAAAGTACTCCCCGAATTAATTTTAACTTGTGAGCCATCTGGTAAATTAAATTGGAGCTTTTTACCATTAGGCACAGAGCGAATAATTTTTTGTGGAACCGATTTTTCTTGAACTATTGAAGTTTCATTCTGAAATGGATTTAATATTACTGTAACAGCTAAAAGAATCACTATTACGGCCGCAGCACTCAACATATACCAGTTTATCTTAGGTTTTGTATACCTATGATTTGAACTGTAATTACGTTGGTGAATTTTTTCTAGCACCTGTAAATAATCTTGCTCTGTTGGCTGATACATATACTTATACCTTGACTTAAGAATAATCTTGCGAGCTTCAGTTATAAGTTCTTCTTTTTCGGGATTATTTTGCAGCCAGTTCAACCAGAAATGCTCCGATGCTGTATCAGGTTTTTTTACCCAACTAATAAAAAAGCTGTCGGTAAGAAAATGCTCTAACTGAAAATCTTTATAATCCATCATCAGTTTTAAATGATTTTATTTATAAAGAAAGAGAGCATGAACGGTTTTTTGTGGACATGAAATATTGAAAAAAAATAAAAATAATATGTAAGTAACTGATAATCAGATACAAAAAAATAATATTATTAATACTAAAACTGGAATGCTAATGAGTAAAATTGCTTTTTTTCTTTCTATTTCTTCTTTTAACTTACACACCGCTCTATATACAAGTTTTCGAGCATGTTCATTTTTAGAGAAATCCATTAATTCAGAAATTTCATCGTAAGACATGTCTTCATAAAAATAATACATGAGTACTTCTCTCTGCCTAACGGAAAGTTTACTGTAGGCTTCATCTAACAAGTTTTTCCTATTTTCTTCCGTTTCAGTAGATATTATTTTTTCTTCGTGGGGGATGGTAATTGCAAAAGATTTTATTGTATTTAGGAAGTCTGGGGATTTTGATAAAAATTTCTTTTTGCTGAGAGCTAATATTTTTCTTTTAAGCGATTTAAACAGATAAAATTTTATATTATTCACATCGCCCAAACGCTTTTTCTTTTCATTCAGCTCAACAAATACATCTTGAATTAGATCTTTAATCAACTCTTTGTCTTGCGTAATCTGGCAGCCATAATTAAACAAAATAGAAAAATAGGTTTTATAAATATAGTGGAATGCTTCGGGTTTCCCCTGTTTAAATTCTGCCCATATTTCTCTATCGTTCTTCGTAATTAGTGCCCTGTTGATTTGTAGATATACTTGTTTATTGCGTTGATTTTCCTTATCAGAAATAGCTTTCATGCCATGGTTGTTTTTGGTTATTCTGATGTACTTAAGTAATGCCAATAGCTAAAAAAGTACTGTAGTTGTTAAAAATCGTCTCAGTTCTCTACAATAATATAGGTAATTTTCATAAAATAATAACTAGATGTAAGATAAATCGGGTCGTGTACGCTTATTAAGAAATGTACACGACGCTTTTTGTAAATTTCCATTATTGTGTTATACTAAAAAGGGAATACTTTGCTAACCTAAGCAAAACTGTAGGTCATTATCCTAATTTTACCTCAACACTAATTGATCTTCTACAGGCTCTACAGAACTTAAATGTGCATCTTTAATATGTGAAAATTTTTCGATCAGTTCTGCATTGTCTGCTGCCAGATTGTATTTTTCTGATGGATCTACTTCCAAATTATACAATAATGGTGGATCGTGTTTTACAATTTTCACTTCTTTGCTGTAGGCATTTTCTCTGGTAGCATAATGTATTTTCCATTTACCTTTTCTAATGGCAAAAAGCTCTTCATTATCGTAATAAAAAATCTCGTCTCTTTGCGTAGGCTTTTCTTCAAATAAAACTTGACTAATATCTACACCATCATAAATTCTATCCATAGGCACATCCATACCTGTTATTTTACAAATGGTAGGAAATAAATCAAGCGTAGAACCCATGTCTGTAATTACACTCGGTTTCACTTTTTCTGGCCACCAAAAAATACCCGGCTCACGCATTCCTCCTTCGTATGAAGTACCTTTCCCCTCTCTCAATAATCCAGCAGAACCGCCAGCTTCATTAAAATGCAACCAAGGCCCATTATCAGAAGTGAAGACTACCAAAGTATTTTTGTCTAAACCATTCTCTTTTAAAGCAGAAATAATCTTACCAACACTCCAATCTATTTCTTCTACTACATCACCATACAAACCACGCTTACTTGTACCTTCAAATTTTTCTGATGCAAACAAAGGAACATGGGGAAGAGAATGTGCTAAATAAAGAAAAAATGGTTCATCTTTATTCTCTTTAATAAACTTGATAGACTCATCTGTATATCTTGAAACTATGGTATGTTGGTTCGCAGGACGTTCGATAATTTCTTCATTTTTCATCAAAGGAACATTAAAATATTTTACTTCTGGATGTGGGCCAGTCTCATTAAAACCTGCTCCATCAATTCTATCCATATCATTGCTATATGGAATGCCGTAATAAGAATCGAAGCCATTACTAGTGGGCAAATACTGAGGCAAATGCCCCAGATGCCATTTACCCACACAAGCAGTTTTGTAGCCCTGCTCTTTTAGTAATTCTGATATTAATATCTCGTATTCTGGAATTCCCCCTTTTGAATCTGGAAACAATACGCCTCTTTCGTTGCTACACATGCCACTTCTAATTGGTAATCTTCCGGTAAGTAAACCGGTTCTACTTGGGGTACAAATGCTTGACGATGCATAAAAGTTTGTCCACTTCTGCCCTTCAGTTGCCAGCTTATCTAGATTCGGTGTTTTTATAGTGGGGTGTCCGTAAATACTTAAATCGCCATAGCCCAAATCATCTGCAAAAATGATTACAACATTCGGCTTTTTATTTTGCTCTCTAATTGCAGTTTCTTGTGCACATCCTGCTAAAAAAAGAATTGAAAGCAGTATTGCGTATAGTTTCATCTTCATTACTTTGTGTTGTGAGTTTAAATTTGCTTGTATCTATTTTTCAAAATTGGGTTTTATTGTCATCTCTTTTGATGTCTTTAATCTTTGCAATTTGATTTTCAGAATCCTACCATCTGGTGGCAATGTTGAATGATATGCCGCATCTCCATTCCAGTTTCTTACTTTATGCCAATTACCTTCTGTATCGTAATAGCCATCTTCAATAGTTACATATTCTGCTTTGTTAAAACCCGAACCATAAGTGGGTCTAAAAATAAATTTTGCATCGAACCCAATTAGCACAAATTCATCCTCAGCGACTTGCCCGATAAGTACCCTTCCAGTTTTATCATTGTGTTCTTTATAAGTAGGAAAGCCAAATTGAAAAAGTAAATCATAACCTTTAAAATGGAGTAGTTTCTCTCGAAGGCCTTCTTCTTGTACAGCACATTGTAAATTGCCATTTGCCTGCATCTTTAAAATCTGCGGCATGGCTTTGTTAAACAAGCTAAAATTAGACGCGATGTACTGTAGCTTGTTATCGAGGTGTTCCTTATCCCTTTTATCATGCGGACTTAAGTGAAAAGGATCGACACCATAAGGTGCTACTCCCATTGCATTATAATCTGCCAAAGCATAAAACTGGTAACGAGCGAAAACATCTCCATTTCCCATTTCGGCTATAAATAGCGGGTTATCTTCTCGGCTGTATTTTTTGCATCTATCTTTAAAAGATTCTATGTTTTGATGATAAACATCGAGTGCCAAAGTAAACATTTCTGGTGCAGCCACTTTCCAAACTGGAATCATATTACTAGTGGGGCCACCACTCGGATACTCTCCCGGTCTTTCGAAATGGTTTTCGCGAGTCCAAACATTGGTGTACATCGGTAGCGGATAAACTTCTTTACCCGCTTTTGCAATTGCATTAATATATGTTGCAATGTGATATGCATTGAATGCTTCGGCAGCTTCAACACCAAAAACTGCATCCCAATTTCCAGATTCTTTACCCAGTCCGCTTACTAATTTCTCTGGTACAGACTGCTCAAAAACTTCATTGGCTTTGGCAGAATAATCTCGATCTGTACCCAAACTGCCAGACTCGTTTTCGACCTGCATCATAATTACTGTTTTGTCTTTAGAGTCAATTTCTTTGATGTGTTTCATTAAGGCGACGAATGCATTTTTATCTGCATTTAAATTTTCCTCAGACAAAACAGAAAGTACTTGTATCGGCTCTCCTCCGCTGTTCTCCATCCGTGGATATTTTTCAATATCTTCTTTCATCCAAGTAGGCACATAACTCATGCTCCCATTTTTGAATGATCCAAACCATAAGATGATAACTCTCAAATTATTTCTCCTAGCACCTAGGATAAGAGAATCGACCTCATTAAAATTGAATTTACCAGGCTCTGGTTCAATGTTTTCCCAGTAAACTGGCGCTTCTAAAGTATTACAGTTTAGTTCTTTTAATTGCGACCATTCTTTGCTCAACACATCAGGCCAAGCACTCGAGTTCCATAATTGACCGCCTAGAATCAAATATGGTTTATTATCTACATAATAGGTGTATTTGCCATTTTCTTTCACCACTTTGGGGAAGGATTTGTCTTTTTTGCTTTGTGCATTCACTGTATAATTTAAGATAGTAATGCTGGCAAAAACTAACAGATATAATGTGCTTTTAAGGGAATTTCTATGATTTATTAATTTCATCACTAGTTTCAGTTTGATAAGAGATAGATATGTAATTGCTGACTTTACTTTAAATATGGAGCAATTTTCTTTTGCCAAATCACATAGCCATTTGCATTCATATGCAATCCATCTTCAAGAAAGATATTAGCAAGGGGTTTTCCCTCATCTCCCAACATAGAATCCCAAACATCTATAAACTCTACTTTATCATTTTTACTAGCAAACTTCTTCATCAAAACATTTGCTGCCTGCATATTATCTCTAAGCTCCCATCTACTAATACTGGGTTTCATCGATATATAAGCTACCGAAGTTTCTGGGAACTGCTTTAATATCCATTTGATTAATTTTTTGCCATCTTTTGCCGCTTTTTTTGGAGTTTTATTAGCCGCAATGTCGTTTTCGCCAACATAAATTACAACCTGAGAAGGTTTGTATGGAAGGATTAACCTTTCTTTAAATGTAAGTAAGTCACTTGTTTGAGAGCCGCCAAAACCTCTATTAATAATTGGTTTATCAGGAAAATACTCTTGAGTATCTCGCCAAATAGTAATTGAAGAGCTGCCGATGAATAATATTTCACCTAACTGAGGAGGATTTTCAGCATCTTTCTTTTCAAATTTTGCTATTTCTTTTTCCCACTTATTTTCATCTTTTGCTTGCTGAGCAGATGAAATAAAGGATAAAAATAAAAAACTAACTATTAGTTGAAGTTTGAGAAACTTGATCATACGTTTTTTCATTTTCTTAAGTCTATTTACATTAAGTAAAATACTTAAGCCTCCTTTTATCTCCAATTTTAGGTGTTTTTTCTTTACCCAATAATGAAAAATGGCTTTTAAAACTTACTTTTAGTAAGAAATAAACCATCTGTAAAAAAGCTTATTAATTACTATAAAGTTATTTCTTGGTTTCGGTTCTACTATCCTGCCCTATCTGAGAGAAAAGGGAGTTCACCAAAACAGTGATTTCACTTTAAATGTGGAGCGATTTTCTTTTGCCAAATTGCATAGCCTTTGTCATTCATATGGAGACTATCTTCCAAGAAAATACTCATAGGAGGTTTACCGTCCTCATCTAACATGGAGTCCCAAACATCTACAAATTCAACCTTTTTATTTTGAGCTATAAAAGCTGATATCAGTTTATTTGTATCCTGCATTTTATCTTTCAAATCCCATTTACTAGGACTAGGTTTGATGGAAATATAAACTATTGAAGTATTGGGAAATTGCTGTAAAATACAGTTGATTAATTTTTCGACACTGTAAGCTGTTTCTGATGCTGTTTTGCCTACAGATAGATCATTCTCACCAATGTATATTACAACCTGTGATGGTTGATATGGAAGTATCAGTCTTTCTTTATAGAAAAGTACATCTCTGGTTTGAGCTCCACCAAAACCCCGGTTAATGATTTCTTTGCTTGGAAAGTAACCTGCTACATTTTTCCAAAGTGTGAAAGATGAACTGCCTATAAATAGTATTTCTCCCTGTTTAGGTGGATTTTGTCTATCAGCTTCTTCATACTTGGCAATGGCTTTTTCCCAAAATTGTGGAGTTATAGGTTGATCTTCTTTTTTAAAAGAACCGCAAGAAATTAAGATAATGCAAAAAAATATTGATGGTAGAATTGATCGGATCAGCGCTTTGTTCATTACTGCAATATTTACTGATGTGAAAATACTGATAGGCTACAGTATCTCCAATTTAGAAATCTTTCTCTTTATTCAGTAATCAAAACCCGTTTATTAAAGCTTACTCTTGGTTGAAAACAAATAAACCCTTCTGAAAAAGGGTTTATTTGTTTCTTACTATGGATTCTAAAATCAAACTTTAATGAGAATCTCTTAATACCACACTAGTAGATTTACCTTTTAAAAAGTCTAGATCAACACCTTTTTCTGCTTGCTCAACATGTTTGATATACAATTGCACATATCCACGATTATATCCCAAATCTGGTGCTTGCCAACTGCTTTTACGTCTTTCTAACTCCACATCTGATACAAATAAATGCAGCCTCTTTTTGGCAACATCCACTTCAATCTCATCACCATTTTCTACTAAAGCCAAAGTTCCACCTGCCGCTGCTTCTGGCGATACATGTAAAAACACTGTTCCGAAAGCTGTTCCACTCATACGACCATCTGAAATACGCACCATATCAGTTACACCCTCTGCCAATAGTTTTTTGGGAATTGCCATATTTCCAACTTCTGGCATACCAGGATACCCCTTAGGACCCACATTCTTTAATACCAAAATGCAAGAAGCATCTACTTCTAGCTCAGGATCATTTATTTTCTCGTGGTATTCTTCTATGTTTTCGAAAACCACCGCTTTACCTCTGTGTTGCATTAACTCTGGTGTTGCAGCCGAAGGTTTTATAATGGCTCCATTTTCACACAAATTACCTCTTACTACGGTAATGCCAGATGCTTCTTGAAATGGACTTGCAGGAGTTCTGATAACATCTTCATTATAGCAACTAGCAGTTTTTGCATTTTCTACCAAAGAATTTCCATTTACTGTAATTACATTTTGATGCAATTTTTCTGCTAGAACTTTTACAACTACCGGTAAACCGCCTGCATAATAAAAGTCTTCCATAAAATATTTGCCTGATGGTTGCAAGTTTACCAACAATGGAATTTTACTGCCTAAATCATCAAAATCATCGAGATTGAGCTCTACACCTACTCTACCAGCAATTGCCAACAAGTGCAAAACAAAGTTGGTAGAACCACCAATGGCTGCATTTAATATAATAGAGTTTTCAAACGCTTCTCTTGTTAAAACCTTAGCAGGAGTTAAATCTTCTTTTACCATTTCAACAATCCTTCTTCCTGAAAGTTGAGCCAAGACTTTTCTTCTGGAATCTGCTGCTGGAATTGCCGCATTCTCTGGCAAGGTTAAACCCAAAGATTCTACCATACATGCCATTGTTGAAGCTGTTCCCATTACTGCACAATGTCCATCACTTCTGCACATACAAGCCTCTACAGAGCGCAATTCTTCTTCTTCCATTTTGCCAGAGCGAACAGCTTCACTCATTCTCCACACATCCGAAGTGGCAATGGGTTTTCCTCTATGGTGCCCAGTAAGCATAGGTCCACCTGAAACGGCGATAGTGGGTAAATCTACACTACAGGCACCCATTACTGAAGCTGGTGTAGTTTTATCGCATCCTACAAGTAACACTACACCATCAATAGGGTTGGCTCTGATGGATTCTTCTACATCCATACTCATTAAATTTCGGTAGAGCATGGCTGTAGGCTTAATTAATGTTTCTCCTAATGACATTACCGGAAATTCTACCGGATAACCGCCTGCTTCAAACACACCTCTTTTTACAGATTCTGCCAACTCTCTAAAATGACCATTACAGGGTGTTAACTCAGACCATGTATTACAAATGCCAATTACAGGTTTGCCTCTAAATTCATCATCTGGAATGCCTTGATTCTTCATCCAAGCACGATAAATAAATCCATCTTTACCTTTTTTACCAAACCATTGTTGACTGCGTAGTGCTTTCATTTTCATAATATAATTTAGTAATTTATCTTATAGCTCAATGAGCATTTTTACTGAAAACCAAATCTGTCATGCTAGCTTTTGCATCTTCTATATGGTATTGCAATAATGCTTTTGCTTTATCAAACTGCCTATTAAGCAAGTTATTAATAATTTCAAGATGTTGCTTAATTACCCTCTCAATTTTTGTGTGATCGTATTCTATCTGCCACAAATGATAAGTTATAAGTGTAAAAAGACTGTTGTAAGATTTTTCAATATAACGGTTTCCACAAGCTCTTAGCAAAGTATAATGGAATGCCCTTTCTATTTCTGCTAGTGCATGAATAGATCTGTTTTTTTCCAACAAAATTTGTAAATGGTTCGATTTCAACTTTTCCAATTGTTGCCAAATAACATCTTCATCAGACATGTTTTGAAACTTACTAAGGGCATAACCTTCATAAAGTTTTCTCGCAGAAACTACTTCCTCAATCATATCCATGGTTAGAGAAACTACTTCCCATTTTTGCCGAGGCGATTTTTTAATGATACCAGTTTGCTCAATTTTCAATAATACTTCCCGAACTGTTACTGTATTACAATCAAAAGCTTTTGCCAATTCTAACTCGGCAAATCGATCTTTGGGTTTTAACTCATAAGTCGAAAGTTTTTTTAGAATCAACTTTTCTATTTTATCTGCTTTAGAATTATCTAGTTCTTTAGAAGTATAAAAGTCATTTTTAACTGGTCTTCTCAGTACCATTTTATTGCTACCGTCTTTCAACACAATTCCTTTTTCACTGAGTAAATCCACAACCTTGCGTATAGTAGTTCGGCTTACTCCTAAGTCATCGGCCAGTTTTTCTTCTGGTGGCAAACCACAAGGTACACTCGGTAGCTTTACCAGAAATTCCAACATCTCATTGGTGGTATTTAATATAAGTTTGCTAAGTTTTGACATCCTCAAAATTAAAAGAGAAACTTAAAAGTATAATTATTAATAAAAGATTTTTTGTATTTTTATTAATAACAAAACACACCTTTTTATTAATAGAGATCAGCAGTTTTGTCTTTGATCTTTCGGAAGGAAGAACTACCTTTTAGCCAGACTTATAAATTAACCATTATATGAACCAACTAACTTTTGAAGAACAAACTGCTATTGTAACTGGTGCAGGAACAGGTATAGGTTTTGAAATTGCTCGACAACTTTGCAAACAAGGTGCTGCTGTTTTACTGAATGATATTGATGATAAAATAGCCGACAAAGCAGCAACAAAAATTAAATCTGAGGGTGGAAAATGTATTGCCTTAGCAGGTGATGCTGGTAATATAGATTTTATTCAAAAATTGGTAAACTTAGCAGTATCTGAATTTGGTCAATTAAATATTGCTATTGCCAATGCAGGAATAACTACCTATGGTTCTTTTCTGGATTATTCACCAGAAAGTTTCCAGAAGATTATCCATCTAAATTTACAAGGTTCATTTTTTCTGGCTCAAACTGCTGCCCGCCAAATGAAAGCTCAAAAAAGTGGTGGAAGAATTTTACTAATGTCTTCTGTTACTGGTGTTCAAGCGCATCCTTATCTGGTGCCTTACGGTATGACAAAGGCTGCCTTACAAATGCTGGCTAAAGGTTTGGTTTGTGAGCTCTCTCAGTTTGGCATTACTGTAAATGCCATTGCTCCGGGAGCTGTTGTAACCGAACGAACCCTTTCAGAAGACCCAGATTATCCTAAGGAGTGGTCTAAACTTACACCTACAAGAAATGTAACTTATCCGAAAGATGTGGCACAAACAGCTTTGTTTCTAGTTTCTCCACAATCGGGGCAGGTAAATGGACAAACTATTGTAGTAGATGGAGGTTGGTCTGCCACCAGCCCAACCCCCGATTTAGATTTTCCAGAGGGTTAAAGTCTTAAGCGAATTGTTTAAAAAAATCAACCCAGTATAAAGTATAATAGATGGCGAAAAATATAACACCCATTATTAGAATGTATTTACCATGTTTTCTGTCTGATTCTGAATAGACATAAACTCTTTCGCCATTGGGTAAAGTTTTCTTAAATGTAGCTAAGTGCCAACCAATAAAAACGCCTAATAAACCTCCTAAAAAAGCAAAAATGTAACCTGCATTTCGCCATGAGCTATTACTCTTTTCAGGTTTAGATAATTCTTCATTCCTTTTCTTCTTTAATGTTGAAATGAATTCTTCATCTATCTGCTTTCCTCTACTTATCAATATTTGTTGAGAAAGTTTATAATCCACTGCATTCCATTCATCTGGTTTAATTAATATCTCTATTAATTCTTCATCGGTAAAATCAAATAAATAATAGTCTTTAGGAAGATCTTCAATTGAAATATCTGAAGTATCAACCAGCAACTTTTCAGTGGATTCAAAATCTGTTTGTTTGAGCTTCACATAATACTCATTCAACAACTTATTGTTGGAGAAAGTAATATCAAATGTTGGTGAGGCATCTTCAACTTCATATTCAATATTGTTAGTTTTCAATACCTCAACCAAAGTATTAGCATCCTCTAAGTTGCCAAATCTTCTAAAAGTTAAAAATCTCTCTTCCATATCTACTATTTGTTATGTAAAAAAACTATTTCAATTCCGAGTATCATCAAACCATTCTTCATTATTCCAATGGGGTGTATTTCCACCTATTTCTTCAAAATAAATATTTGGGTCAGTTGATTGAATAAGTACAATTAATTTTTGTCCAGCAAGTAACCACTCTCTAGAGGTTTTGGCTATTATATCCAACAAAGCTTCACATAGCTTTTTATCATAGGCTGCTAAATAATCAAAACACCTAAAAACGAAGACCAAGCCTTCATAACTTGTATTATACATATCTCCTAAAGAATCATTAAATGCATTTAAATTTTCTCCATAATAATCTGGAAACTTCAAATGTTCTTTTAGATTTTTATGCAGATTGTTTGGCTTCCAATTTCTAACATTCATGTCATAAACCTCAAAACGATGATCTGTAAACCAAAGAATATGTTTATCTAAAATGCCATTCTTGTAATACATACAAACTGCACCGTTTTTTAGAATCTGATAATCTAAACCAGTATTATTTTTATTAGAAGACATATTTAGCATTTATAATTTACAACACTAATTAAGAACAAAAAGAGCCAGAATATAAATATCCTAGCTCTTTATATATAAGTCAAATATAATTTCAAGCATTTTGCTGAATATGGAAATTGAATTCGACTGTGCCTAAATTATCCCATAGTTTCATCCAAACTGGTAATAACATTTCTACTCCCCTTGCTGTGCTGATGTCTCCTAAATCCAATATGTTTTTCTGTTTCCAGCCAAAACTATTTAATATCTCTTTTACAGCTTCTTTGGCTGCATCATCATTACCAGACACAAAAATAGAATGATCGCCTTGTACCAAACTTGGTTTTACCATTAAAAAAGAGCTCATGGTATTGAGTGTTTTTACCACTTTTAAGTTTGGAAAAGCACGCTGAATTTGCTCTGCCAAAGAGTCTGAATTTCCGGGGTTAAGTGTTGGTGGCATTCCATTCGAAAAGTCTAAGGGATTTGCTACATCAATCAAAATTTTATCGCCTAAACTATCTGCTTCTGCTTGTTGTAAAATTTTGATCGACAACATCCCTGAGGTACAGTTAAAAATGACACTTTCTGCAAAAGCAGCAGCATCTTTAAAGGTTTGTAAACCAATATTCTTATGTGATTCGTACCAATAGGCAAAAGACTTTTCATCGTTTTTATTCGCTAGTGTTTTTTCTACTTCTCTAGTACCAATTACAACTTCGTGACCCAATGTATTTAATTTTTCGGCTATCGTTTTTCCTACTATTCCTGTTCCTAAAACTGCTATTTTCATTATAATAAATTTTAGTATAAATAATTAATTTTATTTACTTTTAATATTTACTATCAAAAGTATAGTTTTGGAATAGATGTGTCAAGATGGTGTTAAACTTGATAGACACTATCATATATGATAGAATAGTTGAATATCAGAGCATTATAAATTGAAAAAATTTTAAAAAAAATGAGAATCAAAGACGATGACTTCAAATTTGTGATAGAAGGTAAAGATTATCACTGTGCTATGGATGTGGCTGCCACATTTGTTGGTGGAAAATGGAAAACAATTGTGCTTTGGTATTTGAAACATGGGAAGAAACGATTTACAGAACTTAAAGCGATGATTCCCGCAATTACAGATAAAATGCTTTCGCTACAACTTCGCTCTTTGGAAAGTGATGGCTTTGTAAGTAGAAAAGTATATCCAGAAATTCCACCCAGAGTAGAATACGAATTAACCGAAGAAGGTAAAACGCTAATACCATTACTAGACGCAATGGCAAATTGGGGAATAAACAAAGCAAACCGACATGGAGAAATGGTAAAGTTGGAAAATCAAAAATAAAAAACCATCTGACGATTAGCCAGATGGTTATACATTTAAATATTTTTTCTAATCACATAGTAGTAATCGCATCTTTACCCAAATATCGTCTAAGTGCTTCTATAAAATAATAGTCGGCATAGTTAAGCGGTTCATCTATTTCTGAGTTTGCTGGCAGATTTCCGGTAGCATGCTTTAACAAAAAGTAATTGTTTTCACCGGGTTTTGCCAAGTATTGGTCTGATGCAAGACTCTCTAAGATTGCAGTTGCTTTTTCCTTATATAATTGACCTTTATCTGCATCTACGTAGTTGGCCAACTCAAAAAGGGCTGAGCTTACAATTGCTGCAGCCGATGCATCTCTAGGTACATCTGGAATTGACGGATCGTTAAAATCCCAATAAGCTACCAAGTCTTCTGGTTGATTCGGATGATTTAAGTAAAAGTCTGTTGTCTGTTCTGCCTGTTTTAAGAATACTTCTTTTTTCGTTTCTCTAAATGCTACAGTATAACCATAAATCGCCCAAGCCTGACCTCTTGCCCAAGAAGAACTATCTGCATATCCTTGGTGGGTTACTTTCTCAAGTACATCTCCAGATTCTGGATCGTAATCTACCACATGCCAAGTGCTTCCATCTTCTCTAAAATGGTTTCTTAAAGTAGTAAGCGCATGTTGCTCTGCTATTTTATAGAAGGTACTATCTCCACTTTCTTTTGTTGCCCAGAAAAGTAATTCTAGGTTCATCATGTTATCTATAATTACTGGGTATTTCCATTCTTTAGACCAGTCCCAAGATTTGATACAACCCACAGTTTCGCTATAGCGACTAATTAAAGATTTTGCACCTTGCAACAAAATTGGTTTTGCAGACTCAACACCTCCAATGTTTAAAGCATTACCGAAACTGCAATACAACATAAAACCGAGATCGTGTGTGTGTGTAGCATCTTTAAGTGGCTCAAGTGGAGCAGTTCTGGCTTTGGCTGCTGCCAATACTTTTTCATCTTTGGTTAAATCGTATGTGTACCACAACGAACCGGGATAAAAGCCCGAAGTCCAATCTCTGATTCCTACTAAAATTGTTTCTCCATTTTCTACACTTCTAGGATATTTATCCAACCCAGTATAGTTCTTATCTGCCAATAATAATTGTTCTGCAATTATTGTAGGCAAATTGCTAAGCTCAGATTTTCCAGTTAAACTTTCATCTACAAGTGCCTCATCATCAGACAATACAGTTTCAGTATTTTTTTGTGAACAACTAAAGAGATAGAGCGATACAAATAAAAAAATTATAAAATTGGCTGGCTTATTCTCAAAAGGTTTTTTCATAGAATTTTACAACATTAATAGTAAATCAGAAAAAGACTCCAGATGAGCCTTTTTCTATAATATTAAAACATTATCAATTAATAACCCGAATTTTGTGGTAGTAAATTGGCATTTCTTTCCAGTTCGTCTTGTGGTAATGGAAACAAATAATCTCTGCTTGTATTTACATTATCGTGAGGTTCTAAAGAGTTTAAACCAGTAAATACTTCTACCAACATATCTCTTCTTTTAATGTCGTACCATCTCTTGAATTCGAATGCTAATTCCAATCTTCTTTCTTCAAGTACTGCAGTTCTGAAATCACTTTGAGACATGCCATCTGCCAAATCTGCTGGAAAATCAGTTACTGTTCCTGCCCAGTTTCTTGCTCTAGTTCTTACCTGATTAATATAGCCCAGAGCATCTGCTGTTGGTCCACCAGAAACTTCGTTGATTGCTTCGGCAGCAATTAATAATACTTCAGCATATCTAAATAATACATAGTTGTGGTCTGAGTAGCGTGTATCTGCATTTGAGTTACCCGGATAGCGGGCAAACTTGGCAATATGTGGTCTTTGCACTTGCTGATATTCTGTATAAGGAGTTGCTACACCGCCAACCGAAGTGGTATCTTCTAAACTTACTTTTCTTCTGTAATCGCGGGCATCCCAAGTATTATAAACAGCCATGCTCGGTACACTCACACTCCATCCATTTTGATCTGCTCCACGAATACCTGTAATTGGTCCCATAATATCATCATTGGCACTACCACTACCCGATTGTTGACCTAGAAAATCTACTGCAAAAATATGCTCTTGTAGGTTATCTGCCTGATCTGCGATGTATAATGTTTGGAAATCATCTTCTAAGGCATATCCAAATCGATCTTTATTATTAATTACCCAAACAGCTTCGTCTGCAGCTTGTTGAAAATTACCTAGAGTTAAATGAATCGAGGCTAACATGGTTGCTGCTGTACCTGCAGTTGGTCTGGTTCTTACATCACCTGAGTGTACATCTGGTAAGTACTCTTTGGCAAATTCAGTATCTTCAATAATTTTAGTATATATTTCTGATACAGAGGTTTTGGCAATGGATTTTACAGCTTCTGGATCACTCACAAAATAATCGATATAAGGAATTTCACCAAAGATTCTTACTAAATGGTAATAGGCAAAGGCTCTTACAAATCTAGCTTCTGCTTCTAAGGCATTTTTTTCTTCATCAGTAGCATCAATTAATTGCACTCCATCTATCGCAGCATTTGCCGCACTCACTACCTGATACAAACTTGGCCAAAATGCAGTTACCATTCCGTTGTTTGAGTCCATATCGAAATCGTTTACTTGTTGGCGACGTGCTGGTGTTCCTTTATCTCCAATATCACACATATCGCCACGAAGTTGTAAAGTAAGCGAAAGCTTTCTACCAAAAATAGACTCAGATGCCAAATGGCCGTATGCTCCATAAATGGCTGCCTGTACATCAGAAGGTGTCTTGAAAAAACTTTCAGGGGCTAATACTCCGACTGGCTCTTCTTCCAAATCGGTACAAGCCAGAAATGAAAGTAGCAATGGAAATATGATTAATTTATTTATATATCTTTTCATAATTACTATGTTTTTAGCGCTGAATGTGATTAAAATCCGATGTTTAAGCCTACTGTATAAGATTTAGCATTTGGGTAGCTACCATAATCTAAACCAAGGTTTCTGTTGCCATTTGTAGAACCAGAAGTATTGTAGTTTACTTCAGGATCGAAACCAGAGTAATCTGTAATTGTCAGTAGGTTTTGAGCACTCACATAAATTCTTGCCGAGCGAATTTTTAATGCTTCAGTTGCAAAAGTTGGTAGGTTATAACCTAAAGAAATGTTTTTCAATCTGATAAAACTTCCATCTTCTACCCATCTGGTTGATGGTTTGTAAGCTCTGCCTGGATAAACTTTTGGTATATCAGTATCGGTGTTTGTAGGTGTCCATCTGTTTAATGCAGCAGTAGTTGCGTTATTAGAAGCCGATAATCTGTCTAATTCCATTACAGAAAAATTGTAGATATCATTTCCTACAGAAGCTTGGAAGAAAATATTTAGATCGAAGTTTTTGTACTTAAAATCATTATTTAATCCCCATATAAAATCAGGATTAGGATTACCAATAATGGTTCTGTCATCATTATTCAACTGGCCATCTGGTGTGTTTGTCAATTCATTGTTTTCATCTCTACCACTTATATCTCTGTATTTTTCACCACCTGCTTCTTGTTCGAAACCAGAACCAGAAATAAATTCGTCTCCTTCTTGGTAAACACCATCATAAATATAACCATAGAATACACCAACTGGCTGGCCTTCTCTTAGAACTTGTGTATTACCAATACCTACCATGTGACCCGGACTTGACCCGTATTGAATTTCATTACCGTCTGGTAATTCCAATACCTTATTTCTATTTAGTGAAATATTGAAACCTGTAGACCATTCAAATTCTCCAACCAGATTATTAGAGTTTATACTAAACTCGAAACCTTTATTTTCTACCACACCAATGTTTTGGAGTTGAGTACCATAACCAGAATACTCAGGTAAAGGAACACTAAACAACAAGTCGTTTGTTCTCATGTAATAATAGTCGGTTACGATGTTTAGTCTACCACCAAAGAGGCCTACATCTAAACCAATATCTGTTTGAGTAGTAGTTTCCCAAGTTAAATTATCGTTTGCTACAGAAGTTGGTCTTACAGCATTTACTGGTACTCCCCCAATTACTGTAAACTGAGATGAGAAACGTGCTAATGTTTGATAAGGTCCGATGGCACGGTTACCAGTTTTACCATAACTGGCTCTTAATTTCATATCAGAAATTGCTTCTATATCTGACATAAATGCTTCGTTACCGATGTTCCAAGCAATTGCTCCTGAAGGGAAAAACGCCCATTTGTTGCCTTCACTAAATATTGATGACCCATCGTATCTGGCTGTAAAAGTAAGCAGCAACCTCTCGTCGAAATTATATTTAAGTCTGCTATACCAAGAAGAAATTTCCCACTCACTTAAATTAGAAGAAGGGTTTTGGTAAACTGAACCTCCGTCTAAATCCCAGAAAGAAACTGCATCGGTAATAAATGACTGGCTGTGTGCTCCCCAGCTCTCACTGCTAGAAGATTGATAAGAATAACCTGCTATAGCTTCAAAATCGTGCTGTAAGCCAAATTTCTTATTATAAGTAAAATAGTTTTCATTTAAAACTACTGTATTTCTATCTGTGTAAATACCTGCATCTCCACCTACATTGGCACCAGCATTAATTAAAGTTGAAGTATACTGGCCTAATCTACCATAGTTGATTGCACCACCAGCAGAAACTCTAAATTTAAGATTGTTTAAGATTGAATACTCTCCATAAAAGTTGGTTTGTAGTCTATCTTCAGAATCTTGATTAGTTCTCTCTCTTGCAACTGCAACCGGATTATCGTGTGGATCACCTACTCTATTTCTTGTGTAAGTTCCATCTGCATTGTAAATACCAAGAGTTGGCTCAAATTTAAAAGCAGCTGCCACTACACCTACATTATCTGCACCACCACTTCCCTCTTGTGTAAGTGATCCATTTTTGTCTGCTCTTCTAGCAAAAAGATTCAATCCGAGTTTAAATTTATCAGAAGCTTTAAAATCAAGGTTAGTGGTTAAAGAATATCTTTTATAGTTAGACTCTAATAGAATGCCTTCTTGGTCGTAGTAAACACCCGATACATAATAATTCACTTTGTCATTACCACCAGAGAATGAAAGCTGATAGTTTTTGATGCTTCCTGTTCTAAAAATCTCATCTTGCCAATCTGTATTTTCTATGTTGTTTAAATCATAAAATCCCGGAGTTCCTTCATTTACATATTCTGCAAACTGAGTCCCATTTAAAAGGTCGAGTTTTGAGATTACTTCTTGGCTCGAAAAAGATGATCTAAAATCGACTCTCATTTTTCCTTCTCTACCTTTTTTAGTAGTAACCATTATCACACCATTGGCACCTCTTGAACCGTAAATGGCAGTTGCAGAAGCATCTTTTAATACTTCCATAGATTCAATGTCTTCTGCTGGTGGTAATGTACCGCCAACAAAACCATCAATTACAAATATTGGGTCACTACTCGCATTAATAGATGTACCCCCTCTCACTCTTACTTTAAAGCTTGCTCCTGGCTCACCATTGTTTGCGGTTACTTGCAAACCTGCTGCTCTACCTTGCAAAGCTTGTACAGCTCCAACTGATGGATAAGCTGTTAGCTCTTCACCTTTTACAGAGGAAACAGACCCAGTTAAGTCGCTCTTTTTTACAGTACCATAACCGATTACCATTACTTCTTCTAACTGAGCAATATCTGCAGCTAGATTAACATTAACAGTACTTTGGTTTCCAACTGTAATTTCTTGCGTAAGGTAGCCTATGTAGCTAAACTGAAGCACATCTTCAGAAGCAGCTTCAATGTTATATGCACCATCTATATCTGTTGTTGTTCCAGAAGATGTTCCTTTAATAAGGATACTCACACCTGGTAAAGGATCGCCACTTTCACCATCTACCACTGTTCCAGAAATTTTCATTTGGGCAACATCTGTAGTAATTACCTCTTCAATTGGAGGAGAGAAAACTGTTCGTTTTTTTACTATAATGTTATCGTTGATTCTTTTAAAGGTAAGGTTGCCTTTTTGCGAAACATGTCTGAGAATATCGCCCAGCGTATTAGTGCCACTAGGAAATACAAATTGCTCATTTTTAGCAATTACGTTGTTTTCGTAAGAGAAGTAAAAGTTTGTCTTTTCTTCAATGGTTTCGATTAACTGAGTAAGCGAAATGTTTTCAGATTGAAGTACCACCTCAATCTCATCTATGCTTTTTTGGGCAAGGCTGTTACTGGCATAGAGAATTCCTCCTAAAAATGCCTGTAAAAACAATCCTATAGTTCCATACTTTACCATTACGATGATTTGTCGTATAATTTTCAATTTCATATTTTTGATATGTTTAGGTGAAACATGTTTTCTCTAAGCCATTTCATCTTTGTCTACACCGGCCAAAGTTTAGATACTGGGATGAAATGAATTTTGAATTTTACCGAAGGTATTTTATACCTTCGGTTTTTTTATGGCGACTAAGCGCTATGTTGAGTTTTTCTTTTCATAGGCATTACATACTGCTTTGTTAAAATAGGCTGTGTTACCAGATAATTACTTTTTCTTCCTCTTTCATTATCTTGAATTGAAAGTCTTTTGATTCGCTAATGATGTTTAGCACTTCTTCTAAAGATTCATTAGAAAATGTTGAGGTATAGGCTTTTTTACTAAGTTTTCTTTGTACAATAATTTTAAAGCCATACCATTTTTCCAGCTTGCTGAATATCACTTCGGGGCTTGCATTTTTAAAAACCAATAAGCCATCTTTCCAAGCGATTAGCTCTTTATAATCAAATGGTGATTTTTCAAATATTTCGGTTTTAGCTGTAATCATTTCTCCGGGAGCTAGTAACATTTCTTGCTTGGTATTTACATCGCTTACTTGCACACTACCCTCTACCAAAGCAATTTGTATTGTTTGCCCCGGTATGGCTTTTACATTAAAAGATGTACCCAAAACTCTGGTTTGTACAGATCCTGTTTTTACTATAAATGGGCGGTTAGGGTCTTTTACTACTTCCAGATAAGCCTCACCAATTAATTCAATTTCGCGGGTATTTCCAGAAAATTTTTCGGGGAATTTTATGGTACTTCCAGAATTCATTTTCACTAAAGTACCATCAGAAAGTTTAATGGTAGACTTTCTACCCCAAGGAATTTCTCTTTCTATAATTTTTGGTGTTGATGCAACTGTTTCTTCTTGCAAGAGTACTTTGCTATTGTATCGCTGATACACGAACCAAACACCTATTAATAGTAAAAATGAGGCAGCAATTTTTACCATTAAACTACCAACACCAGCAGATTTTTGTACAGATAATTGATAAGTTTTTGTTGATGATGTTTGTGTATGGATATTTTGCTGTAGCTTTTCCCAATTCGATTTTTTAGATATTTCTAGGTGATCTCTATCTTGCTCCCAATAAGTTTTTAGCAACTCAAACTCTTGCTGATTTTCAGAAGAACTTTGCACCCATTCTTCCAAAATCAGCTTTTCTTCGGAGCTACATTCGTTTGCTAAATACTTTATTATAATGCTATTAATATCCATATAAGTCTGCCTTTACTTATATAGACTGTGCTACTCAAAAAACACATGACAAGGAAATGAAAAATTTTTAAAAAAATATAAGAAGTAATAAAACTAATGTGAGTTTTTCTATCACATGCTTTCTAATTTCTGACTTATTTTGTCTGTAGCTACTCAATATTTTTCGGAGTTTTTTAATGGCTCTACTAAGCTGAGTATCTACCGAACTTACAGAAATACCTAATTGCTCAGCTACTTCTTTATACTTTAAGCCATTAACTCTTACCATTTTAAAAATAAGTGCAGACTGTGGAGATAAGTTATCAATTGCACGATCTAAATGCTGTTTAAGCTCATCATTTAAGGTTTGCTCTTCCGGTGTGAGGTTGTTAGACTGCCTGTCTGGCAACTGATCTAAAAAAACATGATGCGATGTAAATCGATTTTTTTTAAGATAATAATCGTAGAGTAGGTTTTTTGCAATGCCTAATAGATATGCCTTAGTGTTTTCAATCTCGCAGTTCTCTTGTAGCTTATTCCAGAGTTTTAAAAATGCCTCGTAAGCCAACTCTTCTGTAAGCCTCTTGTCAGATGTTTTTCTTAACAAAAAGACATACAAACTATCATAATGCTGATTATAGATCTCAGCAAATTTTTTTTCGGATACAAGCGATTCCGAACTATTACGATAGTTTCCTGACCTGCTTTTCATTTTCATTTTACTCTACATGTACCTAAAAAATTAAGTACACTTAAAATTATATATTTCCTTAATTGCCCTTTAAAAGGAAAATTAAGTTAGCTAATTAATTACCTAAAGTAAAATTTATTTGTGGGTTTAAAAAAATCTGAATCGAGAAAATTTCAACTTTCTAATGCTAATACGTTTTAAATTCAGCTTTTCAGGATTAAAAACCGTAATTATATTTACTAAGCACTTAGATTTTAAATTCTCTAGTTTTGATTATCTTTTTTATCATCATCCACCTCTTATATACAATCCATGTTAGTGTAAAAATCTATAAATCTGCTTACTTAACTCCAGCTCAAAAACGCCTAAATATTTTACTTACCATTTTAATCCCTTTTGTGTGGGGTAACTTGGCACTTAGCATGATTAAACCCTCAAAAGTTGAGGTGGTAACCAAGAGAAACAGATCGGGGAAAAAGGCAAAATTCTCAGATAATTGGGAGCAACTTACTGGTAATGGTCTTTCAGACAATCATAGTTCTGATTCTTTCTAGAATTTTTTTAATCAATTGAGTAACTTAAATTGGTAATTCATTACAAATAGCTTTCTCATGTCAAATACTAGATCGGGTTATTCTGGTAAACCGCTTTATCAAAAACTAGGGATTAAAGATACATTTAACTGTCTGTTTATCTCTGCACCAGAAAATTATATCGATTTACTTGAATGTCCATTTGTGCCTTTATCTAACAAAGCACCTTTTGATTTTATTCATGTTTTTGCGAAAGAAAGAAAACTGCTAGAACAACATATACAAGCAAACTTAAAGTTGCTCAAACAAGATGGCATGATCTGGATTTCGTGGCCAAAAAAAGCATCAAAAGTACAAACAGACATTACCGAAGATGTGATTCGGGAAGTAATTTTGCCAACAGGTCTGGTTGATATTAAAGTTTGCAGTGTAAACGAAATTTGGTCTGGATTGAAAGTGGTAATTCGCAAAGAGAACAGAACATAAATCTTCGTTTCTACACCTATCTAATTATGCATTTGGGAAAATATATACCAATTAAACACTTTCATAACATCGCGTTTATTTATACAATTCTCTTGTTTTTTGAATGAAAAAGAGTTTTTTTTGATAACTAACTGCGTTGTAACCATCAAAATACTTTATAAAGTATTTTTTCTATACTATTTGCCTAGTAAAGATCAAATTTTTTAGAGAAGTATTTAACATTCTCATGTTGAATATTTCATATACTATCATAATATCTAAAATTACTAAACATCGTTCATTGCATTAATTATGATTCTTATTGAGAATGAATTCTTAATTGTCGAAGATCATTATATAGATTTTGAGATAATTAAGATCAAAATTCAACAGCACTTCCCAAATATTGATTTTGTGAAATCTATAAATGGGCAAGAAGCCCTAGACCTTATTCAAAAAAGGATTGATCAGCTGAAAGGTTTACCCGGAGTTATTTTGTTAGACCTACATATGCCATTCATAAATGGATTTCAATTTTTGGAAGCATTCAAAAATATATACCCTGATTACTTAGCGAAACCCAAGATTATTTTGCTTACAAGTTCCCTTAATCCTGATTATAAAAGGCTCGCAAATGAATATAAGGTTGATGGTTTTATGATTAAACCGATATGTATCAACACACTCAAAAGCATACTTTGGTAGAATATACCAATATTGTTAGATTGTGTCCGGTTATCAAATTTCTTTTTGCCCTTTCCTAAAATTTTGTCAACTTCGAGCTAATTAAGGACAAGTCCTCATTTCACTAATGAGCTTAACTCTGATTATCAGTTAGTTACAATTTATTTTGTCCAAATTTTAATTAAATGCTATGAAAGAGCAAATCAAAGTTATTGCATTCGATGCCGATGATACACTGTGGGTAAACGAACCATATTTTAGAGAAACTGAAGAAAAGTTTAGCCAGATGATGGCCGATTATCTTCCACAACACTCTGTTACAAAAGAGCTGTTTAAAGTGGAAATAGATAATCTCCCGCTTTACGGTTATGGTATAAAAGGCTTTATGCTTTCGATGATCGAAACTGCCATTAAAATCTCTGATAAAACCATTAAGGTTGATACCATTGAGAAGATTCTGGAAATTGGTCAAGAATTACTGCAAAAACCCATCGAACTACTCGACGACATTGAGGAGGTTTTACAGCAATTACAAGGAAAGTACAAACTGGTAATGGCAACCAAAGGAGACTTACTAGATCAAGAAAGAAAATTGATTAAGTCTGGATTGGAAAAGTATTTTCACCATACAGAGATTGTGTCTGAGAAAAAAGAAAAAGAATATACCAAGCTAATTAAGCATCTGGATATAAAACCAGAAGAGTTTTTAATGATTGGTAACTCACTTAAATCTGATATTTTGCCTGTGCTTAATCTCGGTGCTCATGGTTTCCATATTCCGTTTCATACCACTTGGGAGTATGAAAAAATTGATACTGAAATAGATCATCCTAAATTCAAACAGTTGAGCTCGGTAAAAGAAGTTCTTGACCACCTCTTATAATTATGAAAAATATACTTGATATAGAAAACTGGCCAAGAAAGGAACATTTTTACTTTTTTAGCCAGTTTGACGAGCCTTTTTTTGGCGTTACTGTAGAAATTGACTGTACCCAAGCTTATAAAAAAGCCAAAGCATCTGGTGTTTCTTTTTTTCTATATTATCTGCATAAATCGTTATTGGCAGCAAACAAGATCGAAAGTTTTCGCTATAGAATCGAAGGAAAAGAAGTAATCATTCACGAAAGTATTAATGCTTCGGCTACTATTAACCGACCTGATAATACTTTCGGTTTTAGTTATATTCCTTTTCATGAAAATTTCGATAAATTTTTAATTGCTGCGAAAGAAGAAATTGCCCATGTACAAGCAAGTAAAACCTTGTTACCTTCTAAATCGGGAGACAATGTAATTCACTACTCATCTTTACCTTGGTTAAAATTTACTTCTCTTTCGCATGCCAGACATTTTGTCTACAAAGACAGCGTACCTAAAATCTCTTTCGGCAAATTATTCGATAAAGATGGAAAGAAATACATGGCTTGTTCTATCCATGTGCACCATGCACTCTTAGATGGTTATGACGTTGGCAAACACGTAGACCTTTTTCAGGAACTGATGAATAGTTAGTCCCTGAATCTGGTTTTTTGAAGTGTATTATCACTTTTAGTAGTATAAATTCCCCCCTAACAAAGCAAAATTTGCGATTGACCACCTTCCCATTCTTTGAGAATACTAATTAAATTGTATATTGAGCAAATTTTGTAATCAACAAACTTCATGTAATGCCTCTAATTATTGTTTTGTTAGGGATTCTCGCCCTAGTTATACTCATCGGATATTTTAAACTGAATGCTTTTATTGCCTTTATTCTTGTTTCACTTGGTGTTGGTTTGGCCGAAGGAATGGCACCCGAAGCCGTCTCCGAAGCAGTACAAAAAGGTATAGGCAGCACACTTGGTTTTCTTATTATTATTCTTGGTTTTGGTGCTATGCTTGGTAAACTTGTAGCAGACAGCGGTGCTGCTCAGCGAATAACCCACAGCCTTATGAAAGCCTTTGGTAAAAAATATTTACTATGGGCATTACTACTTACTGGTTTTATAATCGGTATCCCTATGTTTTATTCAGTAGGGTTTGTAATTATGGTTCCACTGGTATTTACAGTAGGTGCCATTTCTAAATTACCACTTTTATATATTGGTTTACCCATGCTCTCTGCACTTTCTGTAACACATGGTTATTTACCTCCTCACCCTGCCCCTTCTTCGCTTGTTGTAATATATGGAGCTGATCTGAGTACTACACTTTTATATGGAATGTGCGTAGCTGTTCCAGCAATTATCTTAGGCGGACCAGTTTTCGCACAAACATTAAAAAAATATAATCCGAAACCATTGGCAGAATTTTACAAAGCTGAAGTGTTAGAAGAAGATGAGATGCCTAGTTTTTTCATCAGTGTATTTACTGCTTTGCTTCCAGTACTTTTATTAGGTTTCGCTCCTTTGCTTAAGCTTTTGGTTGAAGAAGGTTCATCAGCTGGTAAATTCATTTCATTTATTGGAGACCCAATTATTGCCATGATAATCGCCGTTGTAGTCGCTATTTTTACTTTGGGAGTAAACAGAGGTAAAAAGATGGAAGATGTAATGGGCTCGTTAGAATCTGCCATTAAAAGTATAGCTCCCATTTTATTAATTATTGCTGGAGCTGGAGCATTAAAAGAAATTTTAATTGAAAGTGGAGTAAGTGATTATATTGCCAGCTTACTAAAAGATGTTTCCATTTCTCCTTTAATTCTTGCTTGGGGTATCACTGCAATTATTAGAGTCTCTGTTGGATCAGCTACTGTAGCAGGACTTACCAGTGCAGGAATTATGTTACCATTTATCGGTCAAACTGGTGTAGACCCTAACTTAATGGTATTGGCTACAGGTGCAGGCAGTTTAATGTTTTCTCACGTAAATGATTCTGGCTTCTGGATGTTTAAAGAGTACTTTAATCTCTCTGTAACAGATACTATTAAAACGTGGTCTGTAATGGAAACCATTGTTTCTGTTGTCGGACTGGTTGGGGTATTAGTTTTAGCACAGGTGATTTGACCAAGGTCGATTGAGTGAAAAATTTACTAGTTATCACTTCCAACAAAATTAAAAAAAGCGATTATTCAAAACTCAATCATAAAAAAAAGGAAGCTCATACAGCTTCCTCTTTTAATTTTCAAACCTATTATTATTATGATTGGAAATACATAATTCGATTATCTTACAAAGGCAGTAGCAACCCCTCCATCAACATTTAATATATTACCTGTACTTTTCGAAAGATCACCTCCAACAAAAGCAAATACACCATTTGCAATATCGGCTGGCAGAATGATTTCATTCATTAGTGTTCTTTTTGCATAGAAAGCAGGTAATTCTTCTACTGTAATTCCGTAAGCTTTAGCTCTTCCTGCTGCCCATTTGCCTTCCCAAATTTTTGAGCCAACAATTACTGCATCAGGATTCACTACATTTACTCTTATTTTATCTGGACCAAGTTCTGCTGCTAACAAGCGAGACATGTGAACCTGAGCACCTTTAGCTGTTCCATAACCGATGTTGTTAGGGCCAGCAAACAAGGCATTTTTAGACGCTATGTTTACAATATCGCCACCTAAAGCTTGCTTGCGCATTACTCTAATAGCAGCTTGAGAAACCAAGAATTGACCTTTTACAATTACATTTTGAAGTAGATTCCAGTCGTCTAGTGTAGTTTCATCAACTGGTTTAGAAATTGCCAGTCCTGCACAGTTTACAATAATGTCTACACCACCAAAAGCCAATGCTGCATGGTCAACTGCTGCTTTCACAGAATCTTCGTTTGTTACATCTGAGGTTACCCAGCTAGCTTGGTCTTTACCAAAATCTGCACCTGCTTCTTCTAACCTTTCTTCACTCAAATCGGTTAAAACAACACAAGCACCTTCAGCAGCAAGTTTATCGGCAATAGCTTTACCGATTCCACCACCACCGCCAGTGATTAATGCAACCTTTCTAGACAATGGTTGCTCTTTAGGCATACGTTGCAATTTCGCTTCTTCTAGTAACCAGTACTCAATATCGAAAGCTTCTTGCAATGGCAAAGATGTGTAAGACGAAACTGCTTCAGCACCTCTCATTACATTAATGGCGTTCACATAAAACTCGCTCGCTACTCTTGCAGTTTGCTTGTTTTTAGCGAAAGTAAACATACCTACACCCGGCCATAAAATTACTACAGGGTTCGCATCTCTTACTGCTGGACTATTATCTCTTTTGTGAGAATCGTAATATTCTTTGTAGTAAGCTCTGTAATCTTCGAAAAGAGGCGTTAGCTTTTCTTTGATAGCATTTGCATCAGACAAATCTTCGTCTGCTGCAAAATTTAATACCAAAGGTCTAATTTTAGTTCTTAAGAAGTGGTCTGGACAGCTCGTTCCCATTGGAGCTAGTTTATCCAAATCTTTACTGTTGATGAACTCCAACACACGGTCGCTATCTGTAAAGTGACCTACCATTCTGTTTTCGCTTGAGCAAAGTCCACGTAATAATGGCGCAATTGAAGACGCTTGCGCTTTTCTATTTTCAGGCTTTAAAGACTCAATAACAGTACCTCCAAAAACTGGCTTACCTTTTATGCTTTCTTCAAGGTATGATGAAGCTTTTTCAATTACCTCAAGGCTGTTTATGTAGCACTCGTAGGCAGTATCACCCCAAGTAAATAAACCGTGGTTTTCTAATACAATACCTCTTATTCCCGGATTTTCTTCTAAACAAGCAGCGAGTTTTAATCCTAAGTCAAAACCCGGACGTTGCCAAGGCACCCAACCCATTGTTCCTTCGAATAACTCGTCAGTAATTTTCTTGCTATCTTTTGATGCTGCAATCGCGATTAATGCATCAGGGTGCAAGTGATCAATATGCTTAAAAGGTAAAAAGCCGTGAAGCGGAGTATCGATTGATGGTGCTTTAGAATCAAGATCGTAGATACAGTGGTTAAACAATGCCACCATTTCGTCTTCGTGTTCTAAACCACGATATATTTTTTTAAGATCGTGTAATCTGTTTTGGTAAAGACCTGCAAGTCCGCTTCTTTTTAATGTTCCAATGTCGCCACCAGAACCTTTAATCCACATCACTTCAGTTTCTTCTCCTGTAAGCGGGTCTTTTTCAATGGTTTTGCAACTGGTGTTTCCACCACCGTAATTAGTAACTCTTAGATCGGCACCCAACATATTTGAGCGGTATAGTAACAGTGCTACTTCATCTCCTTCAAGCTTTGCAGCTTTTTCATCATCCCACAGATAATCGACATATTTAAACTCTTTGCTAACTATATTCATGATTCAGTATTTATTGATTTTAAACCAAATATACCTCAATAGCCAGCCAAAGCTGTTCTGTACTATACTATTAGAAAGGAAATGGAAATGAGCATTTTATAAAGATTTTCTTTTGATATATCTAAATGGATTGCCTATTTCTTTTACTTCACCTTTTTTAACCATTTGTGCCGCAGTTGTGCCCATTGCTTCAAAATCTGTAGACACCACACTTAATCCATTGGCGATAAATTCTTTTAGCGGAGTTTCATTATAAGAGATTACCCCAATGTCTTTCCCTATCTTTAATTTATTATCACGGGCTGTTTGTAGTAGAGCCAATAGGTCGTTTTCTTCCAATAAAATATAAGCTTCTTTAATATGAACAGGCTTATATTCGAAATGATGGAGGATGCGGTAGTCAAACCCTTCTTCTTCGCAAAAGTGTATAAATCCTTTTTTAATCTCATCTGGGTGATAAGAAGAAGCCGGAAATACCATGTTAATTCGCTGGTATTTTCTTAAATCACTTTTGGCAGTTTCTAATGCCTGACTTATATCGTTAGCAAAATCTTGATAAATGGCAGGGTACTCTTCGGTGAGTCCATCTAGTTTTCTATCTAGTATAATTAATTGATGGCGCGGCAATGTTTTTAACACTGCATTTACGGGTCTATTTACTCCGTAAAAGTGCGATATAATGATGTAATGCGTAAAATTACCCTTGTTTTCTTCTATCTGCCTTTTAAAAGTTTCGAAGTCGTTGTTGTAGATAAATAATCGTACGCGGGCATCTTTTCCCATCTCTTTTACAAAAGCATCATACACCACTTTTTTGTGCGGACTCAACTTATTAAACATCAAGAATACATTGTAATCTTTGCTTACATCATCGCTCCTTACATAAATACCTTTCCCTGGTTTCGATACCACAATGCCTATTTCCCGCAGGTCATTATATGCTTTTACGACTGTTTCTCTTGCTAATAAAAACTCAACACTTACTTCGTTGATCGATGGTAGTTTCTCCCCTACTTTTAAATCGCCCCTCTTTATAGCATGTACTACTGATCTTACAATTTGTCTGTATTTTGGTGTTCGTTTACTTTCATCAACCTGAAATAGATATAAAAGTCTATTACGTTTTCTTTGCATGCTAGTTCTTTAGAAAAAATAAAATAATTTTCATCTTTACTACTAATTGAGCGATGAAGTTATAAAGTGTTGTTAAATAGCACAAATCTATTTATCCTTCTGATGTTTAAATTTTTTTTTAATATTAAACTTCTGAAAAACGAAAGCTATGGAATTGATTGAATTATTTAATAATGAGATACGCAGAGTTTGGGACGAAGAAACGCAACAATGGTATTTAGTAATTGTTGATGTGGTAGCTGTATTATCAGAAAGTAAAAACCCAGCTGGCTATTTAAGAGACCTCCGCAGGCGCGACCTAGGCTTAAAAGAAGGATGGGGGCAAATTGCCACCCCCCTTGTAGTGGAAACTACGGGAGGTAAACAAAAAATAAATTGTGCCAATCAAGAAGGTATATTGCGCATTATTCAGTCGATACCATCTAAAAATGCAGAACCATTTAAACTATGGTTGGCAAAAGTAGGTAGTGCTGCCATTGATGAAAGACAAAACAAACGACTCGCTTACCATAAAAAGCTAAAAGAAACTCAAGAAAAATTCTACAAAAACATAAAAGAAAGGGGGGTGGATGATGAAGGCTTTCTTCGTGTTGTAAAAGCCGGAGACGAAAGCTTGTTCGATGGTGCTGATATGAATGAAAAGTATAGTATCTCAAAAGAGGATGACCCCGATGATTTTATGGATAGCATTCTGCTTACAGGTAAAACTTTTGCTACTGAGATTAGTAACCATACTGTTAAGCAGAAGAATTTGCAGGGAGAAAAAAATATTTCTGAAGAGCACAAGGCTAGTAACAAAGAGATTAGAAGTGTGCTCATGAAAAAAGAAGTAACTCCCGAAGAATTACCACCTGATGAAGATATTAAAAAAATGCAGTCTCCAACAAAACCTCAAAAGAAAAATTTGAAGGGTAAAGGTGAGAATAAGGAATAAGAAAAAATTTAAAATCTCTGATTTTGATACCGTGATTTCCAGATATTTAACTTTTGTGTTTTGTACTTTTGACTTGACTCAAAAGTACGAAAAACTCAAGACTGTGGACAAATTCGCTAAATTTATTCCATGATTCCTAAAAAATCCGAAACTCGCTTCGCTCAAACACTGGATTTTTTTACGAAATCATTCCAAAAATTCTTAACGCAATTTGACCAAGGTCACTCGAATAAATTAAGTTCGTTTTTTACGATCAAATATGTTTAAAATAAAAAAAGCTGTTCATACAGATTTATATAAAATATAGAACCTGCAGAACAGCTGCCCTCTGTTTTAGCATTTGTGGTAGATGTAATGTCTCTTACATCAGTTAGTCACATATTAATTATCGTCTCGTTCTTCTTCGATTTTTTTATTTACCACTTTGCCGTTTTCCAGTCTGGCTTTCATATCTATTATTACTTTTTCTTCTCTTATCTTGATGTTCATCTTTTCGATCTTCTCTACTTTAGAGTCATATTCTTTTTCAATATCTCTAATTACATCACTGCCTTTGTGATTATAGTGGTCGTTATCAAAATTAACATCATTAAAATCTTCTGGGTCAATATCTGTCAATTCGATGTCCATATTGTTTACCATGTTCTCGATCGATTTACCAAGGTTTTCACCCCAAGCTTCCCAATCACTTTCATCACCAAAATCTACCGAGAAGTTAAAAGTATTATCATCGAAACTGGCATCTATGCTACTAGTCACTTTTTCAACACTAGACTCTACTATTTCTGAAATGTAAGCACTAAAGTCGTGTTCTTCGCCATTTACTTTAATCACTATTTTCTCTTTGTTTTTACTCCCGTCTTTATCATCATCTTGAGCTAGGAGTGTATTTGTTGTAGAGAAACAGATAAAAAAAGCGCCAAGACTAAGTAAGAAATTTTTCATATGTAAAAAGTTTATTTAATTACTCATGCAAAATTTATCAAACCAAGTACCTTTTAATACAAGTTACTGAAAAACAATAAGATACGCCTCTGTAATGCTTACTAGAGCTGTTCATTATGATGCAATGCTGTTCGGAAGTGGACAAATTGATGGAAAAATGAACTACACTTTTATTGGTAATTTAAATCTCAATTAAAAGCATTAAAATACAGTTCAACACAGTTTTTTGCTCATCTCAGCAAAAGTTTAAGAGCAAAACTTTCAATTATTTAGGCAAAATTCTAAGTTTATATAGAAGTTGTCTAAAGTTTTTGTTTTGTTTCGAGAATGAAGAATTGGTAGGAAAGACAAGGCAATTTTGAAGTTCGTAGCCGCAGCTACGGGCCGAAAAATTAACAAAGTATTTCCTTTCAAGGCGAATTTGTAGTCTAAAGAAACAACTTTACGCAACTTCTAAATTCAAATCAGATAAATTTAATAATGAAAATGAAAAAAATTCTATTACCTCTATCTCTCCTGCTAATGGTTTCCTACCAAATATTGGCTCAGGTAAGCATTAGCGAAACGCTCTTAGAGCACCGAATTAACCCTATTGGAATTGACATAGAAAAGCCCCGATTTAGCTGGAAAATTGAAAGCGACAAACGCAATACCATGCAAACCGCTTACGAAGTACGTGTGGCTAAAACAGAAAAAGATGTAAGTCGAGGTAAAAATCTCGTGTGGGCTTCTGGAAAAGTTAATACAGACCAATCGGTTTATATCAATTACAAAGGAGAAGATTTAAAACCTAATTCTCGCTATTACTGGCAAGTAAGAGTTTGGGATAATCATAATAAAACTTCTAAGTGGAGCGATGTTGCCTATTGGCATACTGGCTTTTTTAATACCAATGCTTGGACTGCCAAGTGGATTAGCCCCGGATATACCGAAGACAATAGCCGACCAAGCCCATACTTTAGAAAAGAATTTGCTGCAAGTAAAACCATTAAATCTGCCACAGCTTTTATTACCTCACATGGTATTTACGAAGCACGCATAAACGGACAACGCGTAGGCGATGCTTACCTCACTCCCGGCTGGACAAGCTACAATAAAAGATTGCAGTATCAAGTATATGATGTTACTTCGCAAATAAAGACCGGAGCAAATGCCATTGGTGTTTCTTTAGGAAATGGCTGGTATAGAGGCAAACTCGCTTGGGAAAAAGGCTACGACCACTTCGGAACAGACATCTCTCTAATTATGCAATTGCATGTGCAGTATACAGATGGTACTGAAGAAGTGATTATCACAGACGATTCTTGGAAGAGCAGTACCGGACCCATTACTAGTGTAGAAATCTATAATGGTGAAAAATACGATGCCCGAAAAGAATTAACTGGCTGGGATAAAACCGGATACGACGACAGCAAATGGAACGGTGTAAAAGTTCAAAATTTTGATAAATCTAACCTCATTGCTACTTATAATGAACCTATAAGAAAAAGAGAAACTTTTGAACCGCAAGCCATTTTTAGAACACCAAAAAATGAGTTGGTAGTAGATTTTGGACAAAACCTAGTAGGCTGGGTGCAAATAAAAGTGAAAGGAAAAGCGGGCGACGAAATTTCAATTTACCATTCCGAAGTACTAGATAAAGAAGGTAACTTTTATACTACTAACCTAAGAGCTGCCGACCAAGAAAATGTGTATACTTTAAAAGGCGGAGACGAAGAATCTTTCGAACCTCATTTTACTTTTCAAGGATTCAGATACATTAAAGTAGAAGGTTTTCCGGGAGAATTGAAAAAAGAAAACCTCACAGCAGTTGCCTTATATTCCGATATGGAAAAAACCGGAACATTCAGTTCTTCTGATCCATTGATTAACCAACTCCAACACAACATACAATGGGGACAAAGAGGAAACTTTTTAGATGTTCCAACAGACTGCCCACAAAGAGATGAGCGCCTTGGCTGGACTGGAGATGCACAAGCATTTGCCCGAACTGCTTCTTATAATTTTGATGTGAAAAACTTCTTTTCGAAATGGTTAAAAGACCTTGCCGCTGATCAAGTAAATGGTAGTGTTCCCCATGTAATTCCCAATGTGTTAGGAAAAAATGGACATGGCTCTGCTGGTTGGGCAGATGCAGCTACTATTATCCCTTGGACAATGTATTTGGCTTATGGAGATACAGCCGTTTTAGAAGATCAGTTTGAGAGTATGAAAAGCTGGGTAGATTACATCGGAACAAAGAGTAATAACAACTTGTGGAACACCGGTTTCCATTTTGGCGATTGGCTATTTTACAGACCTTTCGACGATAACAGTGGAATGGCTGCTGTAACTGACAAATATCTAATCGCTCAGTGTTTTTATACTCACTCAGTAGATTTGGTAGTAAAGGCAGCAAAAGTTTTGGGTAAATCAGATGATGTATCGAAATACGAGAAACTGGCGCAACAAACCAGAGATGCATTTAAAAGAGAGTACCTCACTCCAAATGGCAGGTTGGTTTCTAGTACACAAACTGCCTATGTGTTGGCTCTCCACTTCGATATGTTACCAGAAAACTTAAGAAAGCAAGCAGCCGAAAGATTGGTAGAAAATGTGAAGCGATACAACAACCATTTAACTACTGGTTTCTTGGGTACTCCTTACCTTTGCCATGTATTAAGTGCCAATGGTTACAACGATGTGGCTTATACCCTACTCATGCAGAAAAGCTATCCTTCTTGGCTATACCCAGTTACGATGGGCGCTACTACCATTTGGGAGCGTTGGGATGGAATTAAACCAGACAGTACTTTCCAGAATCCGGGAATGAACTCATTTAACCACTATGCTTATGGAGCCATTGGCGATTGGATGTATAGAAACATTACCGGGCTTGATACAGAAACTGATGTTCCGGGTTACAAGCAAATAGTTATTAAGCCTACTACTGGTGGTGGGCTAACTCAGGCAACAGCCAGCCTCAAATCTAATTATGGCCAAATTACTTCTGGTTGGGATATTGCCAGTAATGTTTTTAAAATGCATGTGGTAATTCCTCCAAATACCACTGCTACAGTTTACATACCAACAGAGTCTGAAAATGCAGTGATGGAGAATGAACAAAATATCACTACAGCTAATGATATAGAAGTACTAGGTATGGAAGGTAAATACCTGAAAGTAAAAGTAGGTTCTGGCGACTACAAATTTCAGGTTGCAACCAGTAGCAATTAATACTTGAAAAATTTTATAAAAGAAAATAAAAACCCAGAGACTAAATTGAATTAGGTTTAGTCTCTGGGTTTTTCAATATATTGAAATAGCTATTTTAAATCTTTGGGTAAATAAAACTTTCCTTCAGTATTTGGAGGAAAAGCCACTACGTCTACTACTGCATCCAGATTTAAGTTTCCATAAATATGTGGAAATAATCCTTCTCGCTTTGCATCACTATCTTCACTTGCAGCGCCCTCAAAACGTAAATCTGCTTTAACCAACTTCGTTTCAATACAAAGTAAAACCAGATTAACTCTGCCTTTGTAATAAAGATTAGCTGTTTCTTCTGTTTGATCAGGGGTAGAACAATGGATAAACCCTTCCAGATCTAGCGAAACAGGACTATAAAATCCCTGGAATTGTGCTGACTCCCAGTCGCGTCTGTCTGTTATATGATAAATCGTGTCCATTCTGAATTTAGCTTAATAGAATGTTCATTTTTAATATAAAAAAATCTTTGCCTTCGTGCGAAAGAATAAATGGTGCATCTTCAGTAAAACTAAAGCCTACTTTATGGTAACAGCTTATAGCCGCAGTATTGCCCTTAATTACAAATAAATCTACAGAATTTACTTTAAAATGGCTTTTTGCTTCTTTTAATAAAGCATTAACAAATTTTACTCCTAAGCCCTTACCTCGCTCGGTAGGGTTCCCAATTAAAAGTCTACCTAATCGAACAGAATCATTATCTTGAGGAATAATCTCTCCGAAAGCATAAGGTCTGCCTTCTTCTAAATAATCTATATAAAACTTCCGATCAGGATGTACTATTAGGTAAGTTTGAATCTGTTCTTCGGTTAATGGATACTGAAAAGTGCTGCCGCCAAACCTAAAAAGTAATTCGCTACTGGTTACCCATTCTTGTAACAAGTGAAAATCTGACAATTTAAATTCTTGCAACATAGCTCCTCACTGCTATACATTGTTTAACCAGCCTGATATGCCTCGATTATGGCATCCATAAATCGATTGTTCTCTTCACGGATTACCATGCGAGATGGGTCAGCCTCAAACCATTCCACAGTTTCTTTTATACCCTTTTTAAAAGTAGTAGTTGCGTTGAACTCAGGCACAAAAGTTTTGATCTTTGTATTATCGAATATGGTACTTACAGCTTTGTCTCCTTGTAGATTACCCAACATAAAATCGCCTCCCATACTACACCAATCTAACTTTTTAGCTGCTTCGCTAATAAAATCTGATGCAATGTGAATAGCATTCAACGGCACACCTGCTGCATTTGCCACAGCTTCGTATATCTGATTCCAAGTTAATAACTCATCTGAAGTAATATGGAAAGGTTGACCCAAAGCTTGTTGGTGTCCCATTAAACCTATAAATCCTACTGCAAAATCACGCGCATGTGTAATTGTCCAAAGAGAACTACCATCACCATGAATAATAACTGGCTTGCCTTTTTTCATTCGGTCTATAATGGTGTAATCGTCCCAACTACCAATTGCTACAGGAATTACAGTATCGTAAGTTAAAGATGGTCGCACGATAGTCATCGGAAAATCATGCTCTCTGTAAAGAGATTCTAAAGTTTCCTCACAACTAATTTTATCTCTTGAATACTGCCAGTAAGGATTTTTAAGTGGTGTACTCTCAGTAATTACCGGATGCGTTAATGGTTTCTGGTATGCCGAAGCCGAGCTGATAAAAATATATTGTTTGCAATTGTCTTTAAACAATTCGTAGTCGCGTAAAATATCTTCTTTGGTAAAAGCAATCCAGTTCACCACCACATCCCACTCATGACCCGCAATAGCAGCAGCTACTTCATCTTTCTTAGTAATATCACCTTTTATTACTTTTACACCAGGAATTTCTACCTTTCTTGTTCCTCTGTTCAGATGGTACAATTCTACCCCTCTCTCAATTGCCAGTTTGCTTACAGGTGTACTAATATTGCCAGAGCCGCCGATAAATAATGCTTTCATTTGTCTTAATTTTTTCGGAATAAAAGGTTTATGGTAGATTTGAGTTTCTACCTACATTTTACTTCATACTTAATGAAAATAAATGGAACAGCAAAATAAATTAGTGCTGCTCTTCAGAATTGATATTCGAACCCATTCTTCGGGTGAGCGTTTTGCTTTCCTGAAAAATAAAATCTTTAAAAATATCCAGTTGAGCTGGTTCGAATTTACAGGGATTGAAGATAATTTCAGGCTCGTGAGCTTTAAGATCGATTCCTCTTTTGCGCGTTTCCTTTTTTATAATTTGATTACACATAGCTCTAAAAACATCAGAGTAACTCATGTCTAATACCTTGCAAAAAGCTTTGAAACGGTTTAATTCTGCCTCGGTGAGTTTGATCGAAAGTTGCTTGTTTATGATACCTTTTGGGGGTATTTTTTTCATAATTTGTTCCAGTAGTTAAGCCTCGCATAAAATTACACAAAAACAATGTATAGATTAAACAAAATCCCGAATTTGTTTTAATTTTTTTGCTTTTATAAGCCATATATGGAAGATTATGCCAGTAAAACGGCAAATTCTGTTAATTTTCTTTTGTTTTGGGTGGGAGGGTAATAAAGTTAGTGATTATTCTCAATATAGTAGGCAATTGCCATGTTTTTTCGAAGTAATTTTGAAAATTTAAAATAAATGGTTCTATTCCAACAATACCGTTTTATACCTTCAAAAAATTGTTTCTTTAATATTGATTTTTTCTTTGTAAAGAATCTTTAGAAAAGATTTCAAAACCTCATATTGTGTATCATTTTCTATTAAGATTTTCAGTACTTTTTCGTCAGTTTCTAACGGATTTATAACTAATGTACACAATCCATTATGCCTCATGCCTCTCTTGTATTTTTTGCCTCGAATATAATTGCTATTTAAATTCATTCCTCTAATTGAGGGGTTATCAATAATTAGTTCTCTGTCATTCTGATGCACTTCAATAGAAGTTTCACTCATCAAAACAAAACCAACAATATGTTTTTTACTTACCCAATCACTATATAAAGTTCGAGTAAAACAGTAAGAAGCATCAAATAATACAAAACCTAACACCAGGAATACTAAAGGGGTTTTCCAGTTTGGAGGACTATAAAAATTTATAAGAGAAAGTGTGACTAGTACAATTATACTTGGAAAAAGAAATATATACCATTCTGAAACTTCTTTTCCTGGAAATGATGAATCGACAAGTTTATATTTTGTTTGCAATTTTTTTAGATTGATATTAAGTTTAATTACTTTTAAATACACTTTTTCACTATTATTGCCCCTCAAAAAAGTCCTCATCTAACTCTTTTACTTCGTAAATTGATTTAATCTGTATTCCCACATTATACTCATGCATTAGATCTACTAACTTATTACCATCAATGAGAATAATTGTATGATGAGCTTCACGAGCTTTTTTCACCGCACCATTATCAAACGCAGAAGTAGTTACAAAAACACCTTTAGTTGTATCTCCACTCATTGCACCGATAAAATTTCTTATATCTTTTTCTCTAACCTTATTCTCATTATATCTTTTAGCTTGAATATATATCTTATCTAAGCCTAATTTATCTTCGTTAATAATCCCATCTATACCACCATCACCAGTTTTGGAAGTTTCAATAAAATCTCCATACCCCATTCTTTTCAGAAGTTGAAGAATTACTTTTTCAAAATAAAAGGGATCTATACTTTTTAGCTTATCTAATAATTCACTTTTAACTTGTTCTTCAATTTCTTGAAACCCCTTATCAATTAAATCTTGAGGAGTAGAATCTTTTATCTCAGTATCCTTTGTAATACCTTTATTCTTTTCTTGATCATAAAAATTAAATAAATCCCCCTCAACATCTTTCAAACTTAATTGACCATTTTGATTTAGTCCTTTATCAGTTATTTGTACCATCCCTCTCTTTGGATACATTAAAAAACCACCTTTTTTCAAATAAGACTTTCCCCAAGCTATTCGATTAAGAATTAATTTTTCACCTGTTTTTGTCTCTTTTTCTAAAAGTTCATTAGGAAGGTCTGAATAATATTTCTCTACAACTTTCTTTAATAAATCTCTATGATGTATTACCTGACCATCACTTAAAATATTTAATATTGGATTAAATGTTTCATTGAACTTAGGTAATTCTATTTCCTTCATAACTTCATTTTCATTATTGATGAATTACTCATACAATTTAAATATAATACTACATTGCTAAAATATGGCTAAACTTGAAAGCAAATAGTTACATTGAAACCTAAAGCTCTCAAATTAGGTTAGTGCTTTGATAACATCATTTGTCTTCCATTTAACCCTAGTATTTTAGATGATCAAGTATAGTATTATCATGAGCTTGCAGCTTTGTTTTATGCTGTTGGGCTTCAATCTAATGGCACAGAATGAATCTGATAGAAAATCAAATTTTAATCTGGAAAAAGAATATGCCATTCAGGGTTACGATCCGGTAGCCTACTTTACTGAAAGCAAAGCTGTAAAGGGTTCAAAAAATTTTCAGACCAATTACAAAGGCATTCCCTATCTTTTCTCTTCTGAAAAAAACAAAGACACATTTCTAAAAACACCCGAAAAATATGAACCTCAATATGGTGGTTGGTGCGCTTATGCGATGGGGCTAGATGGCAGCAAAGTAAAAGTTGATCCTGAAACTTTTAAAATCACCGATGGTAAACTCTATCTGTTTTACAACTTCTTTTTTAATAATACTTTAAAAGATTGGAATACAGATGAAGCCAATCTGAAAAAGAAAGCAGATCAAAATTGGAAAAATACTTATTAAAATTTAATCTCTAAGATTTGTCTATTTTATCCCATTGGGGAAATCAATCTTATCTAAAAGTTCTAATCCATTAGATACTATAAATGGTTTATTAGATGTTTTTGGGCTCCATCCATTCGAACTAAAATATTCAATAATTTTTCTTATAACAGCTGGTCGATTTAAGTTAATGCTCACACTTTCAGTTTGTGGTTTGTTGGAATCGTTTTCTATAAAAAGCCATATTATCCCAGTGTTAGGATAACCAACAATCCATTTTTGTATGCTGTTTTCATCATTATCTTCTTCCCTAAACAGAAGATTAAGAGGAGCGTTTTTAAAACCCTCCAAATAGACGGTAACCTTTTCAGCACATTTAGAATGTTTAAACTCTGTTAAGTGGTAATGTCCAGCTTTCCACAAATAAATTTCATTATCGATACTTATTTTCCGCAGTTTTGATTTATTGATGTGCTTCATACTTAATTCTAAAAACCAATACTAATAACTATCAATATTAAGGCTTCAATACCAATCTCATTAAATGCATGTCGGCGGTAATGTATAATACAGAATAGTCTGCATTAAAAGCACAGTTGGCAGTTGCAACACTCGTTTTTATTGTTCCCAAATGTTCGCCTTCGGGTGTGAAAACCAATACGCCACCGGGACCAGTTGCAAACAAATTTCCTTTATCATCTGCTTTCATTCCATCGGGCATTCCGGGAGCTTGCTTGGCTAATTCACTTGCATCAAAAAATACTCTTTCATTAATAAAATTGCCTTCTTCACTTAAATCATAAACCATCCAAATAGGTCGCTTGGGATCAGAATTGGCTACATAAATCTTAGATTCGTCAGGAGAAAGTAAAATACCATTGGGTCTGTCTAGCTCATTAGACTGCAATTCTACTTCTCCATCTTTCACACTATAAACTCCCTCAAAAGGAATCTCTCTTGCCGGGTTATTTTCTAAAGGATCACCCTCCATTCCTTCTGCTAATTTTGGCAATCCATATGGTGGATCGGTAAAATAATAAATACCCTTCTTGCTTAAAACCACATCATTCGGACTATTAAATTTCTTACCTTCCCAGTTATTGGCAATTGGTTCAAAGTCGGATGAAGGTTGAGTAATCGGCGAAACCATTCGAGCCAATTGGCGATTACCATGCTGGCAAAGAATTAAGTGATTATCAGCATCGAGAATTAATCCATTTGCACCCATTTCACCACCATGTACTGCTGTTCCTGTATAACCAGATGGTTCCAAATACAAACTAGCAGTTGTATCTCCGGGTGACCATTGGTAAATTTTGTTTTCTGGCACATCAGAAAAAATCAACTTATTTTCACTCTCTAACCACAGCGGACCTTCAGACCAATTGAATCCAGATGCCAGTATTTCGAGCTTTGCATCTTTAGAAATAAGTGCATCCAGTTTTTCACTTAATCGCTCAATACTGCCAGTAGTTTGATAAGTTATTTCAGTTTGTTGTTCTTCTTTCTGAGTTTCCGCAACTTCTTTGTTACAAGCTGTCAGCATCGTTAATAGTAGGAATAATCCTGAGATAGTTTTTTTCACTTCCGTTATTTTATAGATTTTACAACTAAATATAGCCTTAATATTCAATTGTATAAAACTGTTATCCAATGTCGAGTAAAAAGCTAAAGAACTTAGCTATTTCACAATCAATGTTCCTCTCATGGTATAAGAGTGCCCAGGGAAAGTACACACGTATCTATATTCGCCCGGTTCGGTTGGTGCCGTGAAATAAATAGTTTCCGATGATTCAGGTTGAAGGATATTACTGTGGAATAACACCTTATCTGTATCTGGCACATAGTTTTTATCAGGCCCATCTAAGCCCAGATTTTCAGCCAATTTTGCAACTTCGTCAATGGCATCACCCGGTTTAGTAATTACCAGATTATGCAACATATCATCATTGTTACTAAAGGTGATAGATACTTTGCTTCCTGCTTTTACTTCCAGTGTTTTTGTATTGAATAATAAACCCGGCTTAGTACCTAAAGACAAAGTTACTTCTGGTCCGTCTGTCCAAGACTCTGGCATTTCGGTTACTCTTTTGGCACTTTTTGTATTACTACCTGATGAGGTTTTAGCCATCGATATATCCATTCCGCCGGTTAGAATTTTACCACCGGGAACATCATTTAAAGTATAGTAGCCAACATTGTGTAAAAGTGGATTACCTCCTGCTGATTTTACTGTCGATTTTATTTCGTGGATGTAGCCTTTTCGCAAACCATGAACTTCCAGTTTCACTTTCATACCATCTTCAGAAACTGTGGCTTTGGTTATGTGACAATTTTGCTTTTCGATAATATCACTACCATATGTACTATGGTAATGGTAATTGAAACTCGTCATGTTATAAGATGATGGATCAGCCGCTAATTTCTTATCTACTGCCTGCGTAAAGGTGAGTTCAAAACCATCTGCTAAAGCACTCATGGTTTTAATTTCAAAAGGCGTTTTTCCTGTCCAAACCAATCTTTGCAAACCGAACAATTCTGGTCCGGTTGAAGACCAACCTCTGCTAGTCATGCCTACGAAAACGGAACCATCTTCACCCCAAATCATTCTTAACAAACCAGATGAAAACCCTTCTCTAAATGGGAAGCAAGCTCCTTGATATACTCCATTCACTTTCTCCATATACACCCGCATAATTTTGCTATGGCCTTGGTCACCCACAAACATTTGCCCTTCAAAAGGACCAAACTTGCCGCCAGTATTATCGGTAATAAATCCAGAGGTGGAAATTCCCATTAAAGTATGTGGAAACCAGATGGCAGGAATTTTTAATTCAGGCACAAATTGAGCTGCCTCATACATAGTGATGCCCTTATCTGGTATTTGATCTTTTTTGAGTTTAAGTGGTGATGCCGGATCGTCTGTCCAGCGTAAGCCAGCCGGATTACCAGCAAAGTCACCAACTTCTAAATGTGTCATTCGACCTGAGCCTACCCAGTCACCTTGATTCTCTGTATAAAAGATATCTCCATCTTTGTTTACATCAAACCCTGATGGAGAGCGCAAGCCTGTTGCGATGGGTGTCATCTCACCTTCGGGAGTAATTTTGAGCATCCAACCACGCCACTTTACCAAGCTTTCCCCATAACCAATCCATGAAAGGTTTAAGGTAACGAGCATATCATCGTTGGGTAAAATTACTGGCCCATATGAATAATCGTGATAGTTACCAGACAGTGGCCAAGAATAAATGGTTTTAAAAACATCTGCTTCACCATCGCCATTACTATCTTCGATTCGGCTCAACTCACTCCTCTGAGAAAGAAAAAATCCATTGTCTTTATATGCCAAACCCAATGGCTCATGTAAACCAGAAGCAAATCTTTTATAAGTCGGGTTTTTGCTGTAAGGTTTGTCTATTAACCAAATCTCTCCTCTTCGGGTTGAAACACCCAATTGTCCTTTATCAGTTAAAGACAAGCCGCCTACTTCTAGCATAATATCTTCTGGAATCGGCACCGAAACAATTTTATAATATTTTGCTTCTTCCAGTGTATCAGTAGGGTCAGTTATTACAAAATTTAGGTTTTCACCTGCAAAGTTTAGTTGAGGGATTAATAACATCAATCCAATAAATTGCAGCGTACGTTTGTAGTAATTCTTGATATTCAATTTCATTTCTTTATTTACCAAATTGTTTCATAAATAATGTCACTGCTTTCTCCTTCTACCTTGTAAAGTAGCTCTTGCTTGCCTCCCACTTTTCGCACTAATAATTCTTTATCGGGTTCGCTCATTGCCAAGTAATATTCCTTATCGTTAATTGCATATGTGCCATCGGGCAGTTTTTCAATTTCTTTACCTTCAGCAAGCTTCACATAAGTTTTAGCATCTGCATGTTCGATCTTAATTGTACGGGTAAATTTATGCGAATCTGAATCGGGCAAAATCTTATCTGTCATCAGTGTTTCACCAATATTCATTTTAAACTCTGGATAACCTTCATTATCCAACGTGTAGCCCAAATGTCTGTAAGGTTTATCCAACCAAATTGTATCTGGCCAAAGTGTATTTTCACTTTCCAATTTTGCTACTGCTGGCCCTGCATAAAATTCTGTTTTCGGTCCTAATGTTTCTGCTAATTGAGGCTCACCTCTTTGGTACCACATGTCTGAAACATTTAGAAAATCTCCTTGCCAAGCTTGTAAAAATGTACCCGTACTCATATCATAAGAATAATGAATATGATAAGGTGTACCCACTGAAATTACGTGTGTTCTTTTAATATCTTTATGCATAATAAAGCTCCTTTGCGTAACTACTTTTTCGGCAGGAATGATGATGGGAGAATCTGGTTTTACTATAAAAATTGAACTTGGTGCATTTAAAGTTTGCTTAGCTGTGTTTTCACTTTCTACATACAATGCCATCCCTCTTCGCCACCAATCATCGAATTTATTATAAACAAACTTGAAAGGATAAGTACCTGCTTTCAAGCTCTTCTTCATATAGAACATTTCAGCAAAATCATGATCGCCAACGGCATTCAATAAAGTATCTTCCCCAACAATAAGAAAACCCCCACCATGCATGCGCATCGAAAAAATATAACTAGCATCATCTGGAAGCGTCATTTCTCCTTCATAATACAAAAGATACTTCTCTCCTTCGGAAGCTTGAGTATAAGAAATAGTATCTGTTTGTATATTTTGAGTGGGTTGTTGCGATAAAAAATCTCCTAAGGTATCACCTGTACTTGCATATTGTTTTAAGGTGATATTCTGCAAACTTACTTGATGCCCATTGTACGATTTGTATTTGATGTTTCTAAAAGCCACGGGTCCATGATCTCCTTGAATCATCAAAGGTGCTGAAGCAACTTCATTTTGAAAGGCAGCAGCTCGGGTTGGCCCACTTACTTCTGCATCTTTCTGAATAAGTGTCCCATTTAAATAAACTTCTTTAAAAACAGCATTTTTAATTTTCTTTCCATTGCTATCAAATCTTGGAGCTTGAAAAACGATGTTTAAATGCTGCCATAAACCCGGTGCTTTTGCCGCATTTATTTTTGGAGCGATTCCTTCAAATCCATTTTCTCCTTCTGGTTTACTATCATCCCAGCGTTCATAAATACCTCCGATATCACTGTGTTGTGGTTGGTCTACTCCCCAACTATCGAAAAGCTGAACTTCGTACCGACTCATCAAATAAATACCTGAATTTGAATTTTTCGGCATCATCACGTCTAGTTCAATATCTAGATCGGTATGCTCAAAATTGGTAAATAGGTTTTCATGTTGACTTTCGTTCGGCAGGTTTACCAAAATTCCATTTCCACTTTCAGGTTCTAAAGACTGCTCCTGATTTCGGTTAGCGTATACATTACCGGTAACTTGCCAGTTTTGCCCCGGATCTTTGAAAGTGCTGAGATCATCCAACACAATCGTTTTCATCGGAAATGTAGCTTCTGGTTTTTTACTTTTAGGTGTATCTTCTTTGCAGCCAAAAAAAAGAAGTGCGGTTAATATCAGCACACCACTTCTCACTTGTTTCATCAAATAAATCGGTTTTCTATTTTCATATTCAAAAAATGGATTAACTCTCAAATTAGTCATCCATCTAAAAAAATACAGTGTTCAATCTACTAAAACACTAATTATTAGTACTGAATGTAGATTATATTTAATTAAGCACCCAATAAAATGGAGATATTTTTCAATCCTAATCATCTTTTATTACCCTTCATGGTGCTTTACTTTCATCATTTAAATAATTTGATGTACTTTTTTTAGGGTATAATTACTTTCTGATTAGCAATAGGGATTTAGGGAAAAAGGGAAGTAGCCATAAAAAAGGCAACAATTAATTGTTGCCTTTTGATAAATATAAGTTGCTTCTCGAATCAAAATAGATGCTACTTAGGCATCCTTTTATTCAGCATTGTAAATTGCCCATTCTGCAATAGTTGGTACATCGCCAGTAGTTTCTAGTTCAAGTTTTAATTTTGATGCTGAAACTTCGGAGAAAGTTAATATTCTTTTAAGGCCAATAGTTGTACCTCCTGTAATCTCTTTCCAGCTTTCTCCATCTTGCGCATAAACTGTAAAACTGCTTACTCTTTGTCCAAGTGGTGTATACTCTTGTAATACCAAATGGTCGAAACTTGTTTCTGCACCTAAATCTAAATTAAGAGTAGCTACTTTTTTACCTTGTTCAGCAGCCCAATAAGTATCAAAACTTCCATCGGTAATTTTAGAAGCAGCATAGTCTGGATGCGAACCCCAATAAGTATCGGCTGTTGCTTCTTTTCCTTTAGCCAAATTATCATCAAAAATCTGATCTCTCATTTGCTTAAAGGTATTGAGGTTTTTAACATCATTTTCATGAAGTAAGCCTCTTCTATCTGGTGGTAAGTTGAGTAAAAGAATAGCATTTCTACCAACAGATTTATAATAAATATCTAATAAGTGTTCTGGTGTTTTTACCTCATCGTCTTCTTTAGCATGGTAAAACCAGCCCGGACGAATAGACACATCGCACTGCCCTACTATCCAAGAGTTTCCATTCGGATCGCCAGCATTGAGGTATGCAGATTCTGAACCTCCAATAACCAATTTACTCTTATCTATAGTAGACCAGAAAGTTTCGCCAGCAAAACCTTTTTCATTACCGATCCAGTGGATGTCAGGTCCTGCATCAGAAAAGACTAATATATTGGGCTGAAGCTTTTTAACTAGAGCAATGGTATTATCCCAATCGTAATAAGTCAATTTATCGATTCTGCGCTCTTCGTTGGCACCGCCATAATAACCATCTCCGCCATTTGCACCATCAAACCAGATTTCGCTGATATCTCCATAATTTGTAAGTAATTCTGTTAACTGGTTTCTGTAATACTCTATGTATTCTGGCTTTCCGTAATCAGCATGGTTTCTATCCCAAGGAGAAAGGTAAAGCCCAGCTTTGATCCCATATTTTTTACATGCATCAGTAAATTCTTTTACAATGTCACCTTTGCCATCTTTGTATGGACTGTTTTTCACAGAATGTTCGGTATATGCAGAAGGCCATAAGCAAAAACCATCGTGGTGTTTAGCTGTTAAGATCAATTCTTTTAAGCCAGCTTCTTTCGCTACTTTTACCCACTGTTCTGTATCTAATTCAGAAGGATTAAATATAGAGATATCTTCATCTCCCATTCCCCATTCTTTATCAGTAAATGTGTTTACCGTAAAATGGATGAAACCAATCATTTCCATTTGTTGATATTCAACCTGAGATTCAGTTGGGATTACACTAGATGGTGCTGGAGGTGGTACATCTTTCACTTCTGTTTCACAAGAGAACAGAGTGAGTGATGATATTAAAATTGTAACAATCAGTAAGTCTTTTACTTTCATTTGGGAAGTGTTAGTTTTTAAACCAGAAAATTACAAGAAAAATAGTTCTTCAGGTAATTTAATTTATTACTTCTGCTGTGAAAGGAAAAAGTCTTACTGAAAAAGGACTTAAATTTCGGTATTTAATCGTCTTTAAGCATATATGCAGGATTTATATAAGCTGTTCTGATAGTTTGGACAGAAATAGTAAGAAAAGCAAAAAATAAAACTGCCAAGCCCGCATATACAAAATAGATAAATTCTATATCAACCCGATAGGCAAACTGATTTAACCAGAAGTCTAAACCAAAGTACGCCAAAGGACAGGCGATTACAAAAGCAATTAAAATGAGATTCATAAAATTGCCACTTAGCAAAATGATTACTTGCCAGATAGAACTACCTAGCACTTTTCTAATGCTAATTTCTTTTTTGCGTTGTTCGGTCATATATGCAGAAAGACCCAACAAACCTAATGATGCAACTATAATTGCAATTATTGCAAAGATACCAGCAATGCTGCTTAACTTCTCTTCTGATTCGTAGAGTTGTTGTAAATTCTGATCGAGGAAGAAGTATTCAAAAGGTCTTCCCGGAATTATCTTTTCCCACTCATTTTGCAAATAGCCTAGTGTTTTTGCCATGTCTTGATCATCAACACGAATTGCCATGTATTTTATAAAAAGATTAAATGCCCCCGGTCTCACATCTAAATCCAATACCAATGGTGTAATTGGTTTGTGGCGAGATGTAAAGTGGAAATCGTCTACTACGCCAATAACATTGCCTTTCACTTTACCCAAATCAAAACTTTTACCTATCGCTTCTTCGGGTAACCAACCTTGTGTTTCAGCAAGTTTTTTATTAATCATCAAGGAATAAGTATGATCTTGTTTCATATCCATTGAATAAGCTCTACCGGCTAATAAATTAATATCAAAAGTCTCCAAAAAATCATGGCGAATACATAGTCTGGAGAAAAGCTGAGATTCAGTCATTCCTTCAAATTGGTAATTACCTCCTTGATGCTTTGCTCCTAAAATCTCTTCAAGTGCGGTTACCGACTTTACGCTATTATGCTTTAAAACTTCCTCTTTATAAGTTTCGTAAAAATCGGCCATTGGTGTTCTCAACACAGGAACCATTACAATATTTTCTTGTTGAAAACCGGTGTCTGTTGATTGAAGGTATCTGAGTTGTTTAATTGCCACAAATGTTCCAATAATCAAAATGATAGAAACCACAAACTGAAGCGTAACCAATAACTTTCTGAATATGGCACCTTTGTTATCCGCTTTTAAAGATTTAAGTATCGTTATAGGTTTAAAGCTGGATAATATCATGGCTGGATAAAAACCAGATATTACACCGATACAAACTGTAAATATGATTACACCCATCAACAATACAGGCTCATTTAGCAAATTGATCTCTTCTGCTTTTCCTGTAAAAGTATTGAACCAAGGCATAATTAAAGAAATACTTACAATAGCGAGAAATACCGAAAAAGCACTCATCAGTACAGATTCGGTTAAAAACTGAAATACTAATTGGTGTTTTCTCCCTCCTAAAGTTTTACGGATTCCAACTTCTTTTGCCCTTTGGATGGAAGTTGCAGTAGATAGATTCACAAAGTTGATGCAAGCAATTAACAACACAAAAATGGCAATACCTGCAAAAATGTAGATGGATGAAATATTGCTATTGGGTTGTATCTCAAAATCGAGGTCTGAGTTTAAATGTATATCGGTAAGTTGTTGCAGACCTAAAACTATGGATGCATTAAATTCTTTATCAAATGCTTTATTTACAAAAGCAGGTAGTTGATATTCTAATTGATTGGCATCCACACCTTCTTTTAATAATAAGTATGTCCAGCATGGATTCCAATACCAATTATTATGCGGAAGATGCCCACCAAACATGGGTTTCAAACTTGAAAATGAAGCCAGAAAATCATATTGAAAATGCGAGTCTAATCTGGCATCTTTTAGAATACCTGTAATCATTAAATCATACTCACCCTGAAATTTTATACTTTCTCCTATTACTTTTTCTTGTTGCCAGTTTTCACCAAAATACTTTTTTGCGATATTTTCTGTAATTAACACTGTATTTGGTTTTGCAAGTGCATTTTCGGGATTTCCTTGAGCTAATTCAAAATCGAAAACTTTGTAATAGTTCTCATCAACAAAGAAAAATCGTTTTTCATTAAAGGCTTTTTCGGTAGCTTCATACTCTACCGAAAGCATTGGTGCCTGAAAATTAAAAAACCTAACCCCCTCTTCCACTAAATTTGGAAACTCACCTACAATTGCTTCTGCTACTGGAAATGGCAAACTCGAAGAACGTTCTGCATATGTTCCTCCTTCCCCTTTAAAAAACTCCTTTATTCTGTAAATCCGATCAGCTTTACTATGGTACTGATCGTAACTCAACTCATCACTTACATAAATGTAAATTAGGAAGAAACAAATTATGCCTAATGCGAAACCAGATATGTTTATCAAAGAAAACAATCTGTTCCTCAGTAGATGTCGGATAGTGGTAAGTAGGTAATTTTTAATCATTTTTGATGGAAGTTAATTTGACACCTAATAAATTTAAGCATTTAGGAGAACATTCCTGAAAATTTAATCAAGGATTATATAAGCGAAGATATATAGTGATAAATGGCAGATGTTTATCCCATCGAAAAGGTGAATAGATTGTTATTGTAAAGGCAATTTGGTCTCTGTTAAGCCATTTGTTTCTAAATAATCGTACAAATCCTTCGCATTTTCACCACCAACTTTTGCATGGTGCAATAAGGTAAAACCGTGAGCTCCTTTGGCATTTATCAATTGTGGATAAGCTTCTAAGATGGGTTTCACTAGATCAGTTTTGCCTAACATTGTCATTACAAACAAATTGACTCTTGCCCCACTTTCTATTAAATAGTTGGCTATTTCTTTGTTTCCTACATGGCCAGCGCCTTCTATTGCTTCTTCAAAATCACCATTGCCCCAATCGTATCTGCTGTATATTAAAGTAGGATAATCATTAAGCATCTCTTTTACTTTATCTATTTTACCATGACCAGCACCCACAAATTCTTTTACTAATGAAATTTTCAATGGTTCTGGCTCAACAATATTAATTGGATTTGCATAAAAAGATGGAATACCCAAACTCATAATTCCGCCTAGGCTGTTTCGGATAAATGTTTTCCTTTTCATCATAATAGCTTTAATGTATACTTTGAGATGGTTTTGCCTGATAACAGTGTATACTAAAGCTATATATTTCATTACAAAAAATGCATGCCTTTTATATAAAAGGCATGCATACTTTATTATCGGGTAGGTCTATTTAACTCAGATACCGTTCATTTCTGTGAGAATGATTGGTTTATCGTCTGTAACTACAATAGTATGTTCGTGTTGGGCTACAAATCCTCCCTTGTTTCCTACCAATGTCCAACCATCGCGAGTTTTGAGTGCAAAAGTCGATTTTGTTGAAATAAAAGTTTCTATTGCAACAACAGAGTTCTTCTTAAATCTTCTAATATTAAATCTGTCGTAACAATTTAGAATTTCTTCTGGTTCTTCGTGCAGACTCAAGCCTACTCCGTGGCCAGCTAGGTTTCTAATTACTTTATAACCCTTTTTTTTAGCTTCGTCTTCTATCAATTTTCCAATTGAAGATATTCTCACTCCACCTTTAATATTATTGATAGCTTTTGTTAAAATATCTCGCGATGCATTTACCAAATGTTGTTGGTTGTTAATATCCTCTCCTAAAACAAAAGAACAACCATTGTCTGCCCAATAACCATCTAGTTCTGCAGAAACATCAACATTCACTAAATCTCCTTCTTTTAATACTTTAGAAGAATAAGGTATACCATGTGCAATTTCTTCATTAACACTGATGCAAGTAAAACCAGGAAATTTATAGGCTAATTGAGGGGCCGACTGTGCTCCAAACTGTTTCATTATTAAACCTCCGAAATCGTCCAGAGCTTTTGCCGTCATTCCTGGGCTGGCGTATTTAATCATTTCTCGAAGTACAATTCCAACTACTTCGCTTACTTTTTTCATTCCTTCCATCTCAGAAGGTTGTCTTATTGACATAACATTAGATAGTCTTGAGTTTTAAAAATTAATTTTTCGCTAAGTGGATTTGAGTTTATCCCTTTTGTAAAGCGAGTATTTGAAGCAACAAAATTAACAATTTTTTCACCAAAAAAGCTGTATAATTTGACTTATACAGCTCTCAATATATTTTTAAAACCTGTTTCCTTCTATCTAATCTCAAATTTTAATGTCCCCCAGTTAGAAATATAATCCACGTTATCTAGATTACTTTCAACCATATCGATTGTTCGCAAATACCATTTGCCTTTGTGATCAACCTTAATGGTAACTTTTCCATTTGTATCAGTAATTACTGCGCCTTCTTTATCGTCATGAAAATGCCCATGCCCATGTTCTGCTTTTATACTTTTACCAAAATACACTAAATGATTAGCAAATGGTTTTGAGTTTTTCAAAAGAGTAAAAGTAATTTCGTCTCCTTGTTTAGCTAGGTATGGATTCGATTCGGGAACAAACTCTACTGGGTATCCAAAAACTTTCTTATAATGCTTACTTTTTTCGTAAGATACCTGAATTATCGCCTTTACATGCTTGGCATATTTTTCTTTTACAGGTTCATCTTGCAAATTTTTCTCTTTACGAGATTCCAAAATATCAATTACTCCATCGTGTTCCAAATAATCATTAAAATCTGCTCCACTCATTTCAATTATTCTCTCAGAAGTTGAAATACCTGCTACATAAGTACCAGAAGCGCCAGTTTCAAATTTTAGATATGTGGCATCATCATGATCGTACCAATCTTTTTCATCAGGAATAAAATCATAATCATTCCCAACAATCTCTGCATGTATTATTCGGTCTTTGTTCAATGTATTGTCCCGCTCATTATGGGTAAAACTGAAAGGGAAAATCTCACTTTCTTCATAGGTCCCTAAATAATATGCATTGGTTTTAAGAAATAAACCATGAGAACATAAAATTAAAATAGAAGCTAATAAAACCAGAACTTTTTTCATTGTGATGGAGAATGTTTTGTTAATTTACCTATCGCTAGTGGTGTTGTAAATACAATATTACAATTTAATAATATTGTATATCTTATCTTCTTACATCGTCTTATTTTATAAGACAATTACTATGTAATATATGTATCGATGTATTAGCTCAAGAGGTCAGTTTCACATATTCTTACTGTAACTTTCAATAAAATTGAATACTAATTACAAGTGTAAAAGATATAGTAAGAGAGTAAAATAATTAAAAAACGGCTTTAAATGAAAAATGAGCTTTAATATTAATAGTGTAAGTGATTAGCTAATAACTTATTAAGCTCTTTGTACTCCAATAAACGAATATTTTTGCAGGTATTATTAGATTTTGCTAAATGTTATGAAAGCAATTTGTTTGAATAATAAATGTACATACTAAAATAATGAACAAAAAAAAGAGGCTTCCGTAAACCTCTCTATAAACTGTATCTCATTAGATTACTTGTTTAAAGTAATCACATATTTTAATCCTCCGTATTTAGATTTTGCTTCTTCAAATTTTAATATGATGCCCAACTTTAAAGCTGTTTTAAACGCTTTTTCTATTGTCGGCTTAATTCTTTTATGGTGGTTATTCTTTTTATACTTCTCAAGTTTCATTATCTCCACCAACTTATTGTAACCATACTCTATAGTATTGCTTTTTGCGCAATGTAAAGATTGATATAAACATTTTATAAAAAGCTCAATACCTACATTTGGTCTTCCTGGGTTTATTTCTCTTAATCTGTTATTAAGATTTACAGGTAAATTAAAATAAGAATTCTGTTTCTCATTGATATTGAAAAAGATACCAGAAACAGTCATTTTATATAATTGTGTCTTTTTTCTGTTGCTTAAATCATCCCATTGTTCTACTGCGTGAATTTGCAATAGCGGAACAATTGAAATACCTCTTACCTCCTTCTTTCCATCCATATATTGATATGGAATTAAAAATTCTTTTCTATGAAGAGATAACAAAGCTGTATTTATAGAGTCTTTAGATTTTTTGGCAAACTTTCCATGCTTGTTTTTATCCATACCGCTAGCCAAATAAAAAGAAGACAGATCAAACTCAAAATAAGCTTGGTGAGTCTTTTCCATATAAACGAGCTCATTTCTATCATTGGCAGATTGTGCCAGTGATAAAACCGCAGTTAAAACTCTAATTTCTGTTCCGGAAAGTTCTCGACATATTTTATTTTTAATATCCTCACTCAGTTTCGACTCTATTTCAGAAGGAAACTCAACTGCATATTGGTTTTCGTTTTTCTCATTTAGATTTAATACCCTTTCTATGGAATTATTAATGGTAATAGAATACTCTTTTTTAAGAGTCCCATCATCATCAAATAATCGCAATTGCTTTACTTGCTGACCAGTTTCAATTTTGAGTAAGTTATCAGGGTATCTTAATATTTCCATAGTTATTAAATCTTTGTATACAAATTAGCTAAGGTTAATCGATTATTAAAAATTTTTGGCAGTTCTATTTTTTTCAGAATAAAATTTTGAGGGGTATTATGGCTAGTATAGGATTACCTTATGGCTAAAAGGGATACCCTTATGGCTAAAATGGGATTACCTTTTGGCTTATTTATTTGGATTACCTTATGGCTGCTATGGGATATACATATGGCTAGTTTGGGATTACCTTTTGGCTAAAAATAGTTCTCTCAGTTATCCTATTTCGCCATTCCTTTTGTGTCTGCAAATATCAAAATTCTTAAAAATCAGTGAAAATCCATCTTATTCTCTTTTGAGATAACTTATAAAAATAGACCTTTTTGCTAGTTTGGGATACCCTTATGGCTAAATGGGATTACCTTTTGGCTAAATTAATGGATGCCTCTTTTGCTAGAATAGCATACCCTTATGGCTAATAAAGGATTGCCTTATGGCTAAAATTACTTTACCTTATGGCTAAAATGGGATTACCTTATGGCTGTAGGATGTCTCACATTTATTTGAATATCAGTAAGTTACAGTAAGTTTTTGAAGGTGTATAAGTATATATAAATTATAAAATCAATATAATTTATAAGTAAGTACTTCATCTAAAAATGAAGAAGTACTATAAAAAATTACCTTAAAAATATGAAAAAAGCGTTTACCATCTTTACTTTTAACTTATTAAGGTAATAGCAAATTTATAATTAATGATAATGAAAAAGGTATTTACAATCTTCTGTGTTTTTCTTTTTTTTGGCACTTATCTACAAGCACAGCAAACTATTACAGCATCTGGCTATAGTTTTAAAGTTCCTGCTGGTTGGGAGGCATCAACTGCTGAAGGAGCTTATTTTCTTACTTCAGAATTTAATAAAGGGTTTATTATGGTTGGAAATGACGCATTAGCTTCAAAAGATAAAATACGTCAAGATTTACTTACCCCATACAACGATGGTAATGTAATGCTACAAAGTACAGGAGTAATTGATGATTATACTGCTAACATTCTTGGCAGCAAAGTAACAGGTAGCATGCAAGGAGTAAATTGTGAAGCTTATTTGGTAAACATTATAGTTCCGGATGTTACTCTGGTAAATGTAATGGCTATAGTAGAAGCTGAATCTTACAGCGACTTCTATAAGCAAATGGCATTGGAGATATCACAAAGTGTATCTAAAGTTTCTACTTCTAGCACTAACAAGAATGTTTTCTCTGGAAACAGCAATACTAACTCAGGAGGTAACTTGGGTAATGCGGCAAATAAATTTACAGGTCGTAGAATTGCGAGTATTAGCACTAATGGCGAATACGCTAGAGAGAAAGAAGTAATCGACTTTTGCAGCAACGGTACTTTTTCTATTTATAGTTTTAGTGGTTATTCGGTTGGTACAGCAGCAGATATGGGAGAAGCCAATCAAAGTGGCTATTGGAAATTTAATGGCTCAGGTAATTCATATACCCTTACACTTACTACAGCAGATGGCAATACCGGCGATATACCAGTAAAAACTTTTATAGATAAGTACGGTGATGAGATGTTTGCTATTGGAGGTAAGAACTATGGTTATTACGGAGAAGCAAAGAACTGTTATTAAAATATAAAGCTAGAAATAGGGATTTAGGGAAATCCCTATTTCTATTAAAAGCTGCTAAGGATGATTCTCCCTGTAAAAATCCCACATAGCAAAAAATAAATCGTGCATAGACATATCTCTTGCTGCTGCATACATTTTAAATTCCCTGTGCTCGTCAGGGCTTGCTTTAATATTTATATCCTTCATTTTGCCTGAAGCAACCTTATTCAGGTTTTGTGCTGGTGCATAGGTAGTTTCCTCTGTTGCAGTACTTTTCTCCAGTTTTCTATTTCTTTTTTTGGGTTTGAGATTAGATGTAGCCATATGTTAAACATTTTGCATGATGGTTTCAATTCGATTCATTATTGCCTGTGCCACTTCGTCTGCTTTTTGATTGGTAGAAGTATGTGTAGTCTCAGTAGCTGCTTTACCGTCATCACTGGCTCTGCGATAACTGGTCTTTTCTGGCAAGTGTGGCCCTATTACAAATAAGCCTTTATCTTTTATATATTCTGTAGCTTCTTCCAGTTCTGCCTGGCTAGAACCTACATGGTTAAATACCACTACTATTTTTTCTTTAGGAACACCTTTACCTAGTAATTCCTTAGCCAAATCTTTTGTTGGTTCCAGATCATCCAGAGCAACACCAGTTGGCATAATAATGATGTCTGAATGTTTTGCTAAATCAATAGTTTGTTTGGTAGCATGAGGTGCGCCATCAAATACGATTAGATCGTAGTTTGGAGCAAGTTTTAATGCTTTGTCTACAGAACCAAAAAGCTGAACATCAATTACTGGTTCAAGTTGGTCTCTCAACCTTCTTTTGTTCCAGTGCACACAAGTACTTTGCGAAATATCCATATCGGCAATAAGTACCTGAAAATCGTTGACGGCAAACTCTCGGCTAATTAATCTTGAAATGGTTGATTTACCCACTCCACCTTTTTGGCTGGCAACTGATATTATTAAACTCATAAGTTATTTTAAAAATTATGAAATTCCCTATTTAGGGAAAAGTGAATTTAGGGATATGCAAGTATAATTATTCCTGACCTTTTGCCAAAAAAAACTACAAGTTTTGAAAGAACTTCTTAAAAGAAAATTCAAAATCAGATTTTGGATGAACTTTTTGAGCTGAAATGTTAAATTTAAAGAGGAAAAATTTGATGTTTTTAAAAAGTGAATCTCAAAATTCAAGAAAAATTAGGGAAATCCCTAAAAAGGGAAATCTTTAATTTCATAAATCCCTATAAAAATTACCTTAAAATTGTTAATTTAACTATTTTATATAGATGCATGTAGAAATTTTGATGGACATTTTAATAATTGATTCATTTTTTAATAAATATTAGACGTCTAGTTTAATTTTCTTTGTTGAAATTTCTCATTAATCGAAATGAAATCATCAATCCCTTAAAAGGCTTAATATTGATGTTCTTTTTATTGAATTATTCAAATTATATCCCTAATTTCCTAAAGCAAGAAATACATAAATCCCTAAATAGGGAAATATGAAAAAAATTTGAAGTTATATTCCGTTTTTAGTGTAAAAATTTCACCGATTGCTCAAGTAAAAAGTTGAAAATTTCAAAAACTGAATCTTCCATTGATATTTGCTTTCTATTTTTAAGAGATTCTCTACAATTTTCGAATTGGCAAAACCACAAAATTATAATTACTGGCATTAATTATCCCTAAATAGGGAATTAGGGAAATTCAGTTTTTTAGATTAATTTTTTAATTTAGATTTTCAGACAAAATTGTTAGCATGAAATTTCAAAAAGCAAATATTAAAGATTTAGACTCAATAGTAAAACTGTTAGCCGACGATAAATTAGGAAGTCAGAGAGAGTTTTATCAAATTCCATTACCAGATTTTTATGTTGAAGCTTTCGAGAAAATCACTAAAGATGAAAATCAGGAGCTTATCGTCTTAAAAGATGAAGATGAAAAAGTAATTGGCACCATGCAACTTACCTTTATACAATATCTTACTTATAGAGGTGGAGTTAGAATGCAGATTGAAGCAGTTCGAATTGACAAAAAGAATAGGGGAGAAGGCTTAGGTGAAAAAATGTTTATTTGGGCTATAGAAAGGGCTAAAGAAAGAAAAGCACATGTTGTACAATTAACAACAGATAAACAAAGACCAGATGCTTTGAGATTTTATGAAAAGTTAGGATTCAAAGCCAGTCACGAAGGAATGAAACTTCATTTATAACTGGCTTAATTTTATATCTCTGCTTTTGCAAATGGAATTACATGTTCCAGATTACAGATTTTTTGAATGGCAACTTCGTCGATGTTAGAGGTGATTGCCATAGCAGCTCCTGAAGCAGTAGACTCTTTTAACTCTGCAATGTAAATTTCATAGCTTGGTAGTAATGAAGCTAACAACCTTTTATATAAAGTACTTTTAGCAAAACCACCACTTATAATCAACTTATTAATTTTAGAGCTGCCTATTGCCAACTTGATCGATTTGCATTGTAAGGTGATTAAAATAAAAAACAGATGGTGATATGCAGTGCTTAAATTTTTGTATTCTTCAAATTGAAAATCAGGGGTGAGTTTTCCTTCTTGATTAATAGCGTATTTATCGTATTGATAGTTGCCATTCAAAAATGAAGAGATCAAATCAAGATCGGGTTCAATTTGATGGATTTGATAAACTCCGGCCTTAAAATGATTTTCTATCTTTCTACTTAGCGTATCATGCACATGTCCAAGAAAAAGTCTGGATGCTCTTACTGTTTTACCTTTATAGGTAAGAAAGTTGAGACAATCTTTATCCAACATTTCTTCAGTAAGCGGGTCTTTGCTGAAAGGATTTAAAACGATACTCCAAGTGCCAGTAGATATTAAAGCGAATGGTTCCATAACACCTTGTAAATAGGGAATTAGGGAAGCACTACTATCGTGTAAGCCAGCACCAACTTGCAAACCTTGATAATTAGCGGCTGGCAAAGTGTGATCTGAACGAGTAATATCTGGAAACTTTATACTTATACCTTCACCTTCTACCCATTGATGGTAACTATCATTTTCGTAGTTCCACAAAAAAGTATGGCAGCCAATACTGGTTATTTCGGTAAAAGGTTTTTTGCTAAACAAATAACTCATGTATTGCGGTAAATGAAGAGCATATTTTACCTTTTTAAATTTATCTGGTTTTGTATGTTTTAGCCAGTAAAGTTGCAAACCTGAATTTAACATACCCAAAGAAGGAGAGGCTGTTTTTCTGCAAACTTCAACTTTACCACCATAAGTATTATAAAATTGCTGGAGCAATTCTTCGGGCATTGGCTTAAGGTAATTGTAGAGTGGCGTACATGGTTTGCCATTTTCATCCAGATAAACAAAGCTTGCTCCATAAGTAGCGAAGTTCAACTTAGTAATCTGGTATTTATCGTTTTGGTAGTTCTTATTAAAAGTGTCGTAAACCCATTGGGTAATCACTTCGAGGTTATCACATGAGAAACCATCATCGTCTACTGTTTCAGGAACATGTATGCTTTCTTCATGCAGAATTTCAAACTCACTATTAAAAACCAAAAACTTCTTATTGGTTTTACCAATGTCAAAAATGGCTATTGCTTTTTCCATATCTACTGCTCTTTATTTTAACCAAATCTAGAAGTTAAGATTGATTAAACTATGATGCACTGTTCTAAGCTATAAGGCCTTTTTCTTAATCTTTAGATAATCTTTAATTCAAGTAAAGAAAGTCTAATTGTTTGAGGCATTGTTATGAATGATGTGGAAATTAATAAAACAAAAATGGCTTTCTGGTAAATCCAGAAAACCATTACAAAGCCGTTTTCAAATTTGCTTAATGCTATTACTCTACTGAGTCAGTAACAACTTCCATTGCAGTAGAATCCATCATGGTTGAATCCATTGCTGTCATCATAGAATCTGTCTCTTCCATTGCGGCAGAATCAATTTCTACCATAACAGTATCTTCAACTGCTATAGAATCTTCTGCCACTTCTTGACGACTGCCGCCACAAGATGCTAACAAAAATACTATTGACGCTGTAAGGATTAATTCAATAACTCTTTTCATAATTCCAAAAATAAAAATGATTAAAAAACGGGTTAGTTTGAATTATGTATTTGGAGTAAGGTGTATATTACTTAGTAATTAGAAGTAAATAAGTTGATCCTTGTGTGCTGTGGTAATCAATAGTTGATCTGATTTGTATTACAATTTTAATTGACTTTTATTGATAAACAAAAATTTATTTCAATGTTTTTTTATCAAATAATCACTTAAATGTCGATTTTGTTATGAAAAAGACAATTTTTTTGAATTTTATATAGATTCTGTATTAAATTATTGATGCCTTGTTTTTACAAATGGCAGTTTTTTTTGCTAGATGGAAAAATTGGTTAAAGCAAAACTCGAATGTTTTTTCTGAAAATACACATATAAAATGACAACTACTTTTACTTTTTGAGGACTTAATTTTTATCAGCCATAATTTTTTTGGCAACTGCATCTACTTAAGTAACTTAAAGGAACAAATAATAAATTAACTACAACAGGTATGCAAAACAATTACAAAGGAAACGTTGTGAAACTCCTACTCGGAGTTTTAACCTTATTTTTTATGCATCCACTTTTGGCACAGAAGATAGACTCTGAAAAACTAAAAGGGATGAAAGTCCGGAACATTGGCCCAGCTGGAATGAGCGGTAGGGTAACCAGTATAGATGCTGTAACAAGCAATCCGGATATTATATATGTAGGTACTGCTTCTGGTGGTTTATGGAAATCTGAAAGTGGTGGAATAGCATGGAAACCCATCTTCGATCACGAAAAAGCAGCATCAATTGGAGCTGTAGCAATCAATCAGCAAAACCCAGATATAATTTGGGTAGGCACAGGAGAAGGAAACCCAAGAAATAGCCAGTCTAGTGGTTATGGAATTTATAAAAGCCTTGATGCTGGTAAAACTTGGACTTTAATGGGATTGGAAAATACCAGAAATATCCATAAGATCATCATCAATAAAAACAACCCTGATATAGTTTATGCAGGTGTGCAAGGTTCTGCTTGGGGAGCACATCCCGAACGTGGTGTTTTTAAAACCACGGATGGTGGCAAAACTTGGGAAAAGGTATTGTATGTGAATGATAGAACCGGAATCGCCGATATGGTAGTTGATCCACAAAATCCAGATAAGTTGGTAGCTGCACTTTGGGATTTTAAAAGAGATGCCTGGTACTTTAAATCTGGTGGTGAAGGTTCTGGTTTGTATGTTACACTAGATGGTGGTAAAAACTGGGAAAAACAAACCTCTGAAGATGGCATGCCAGAAGGTGAACTTGGAAGAATGGGATTGGCAATTGCCCCAAGTAATCCGAACATTATTTATGTATTGGTAGAAGCGAAAAAGAATGCTTTGTATAAGTCAGAAGATGGTGGAGTTACATGGAAAATGGTAAGCGACAAAGATGTAGGAAACCGCCCTTTCTATTATTCAGATTTATATGTTGACCCTAAAAATGAAAATAGACTATATAATGTATATGGGATTGTAAAAGTGAGTGAAGATGGGGGCAAGACTTTTAGCGATTTGCTAGCTTGGCATAATAAACCAACAGATATACATGTAGACCACCATGCTTGGTATATCCACCCAGAAAATCCTGCATTTATGATGGATGGCAACGATGGAGGTATGGCAATTACCAGAGATCATGGGAAAAACTGGCGATTTGTTGAGAACCTTCCAGTTGGTCAGTTTTATCACATCAATGTAGATAATGAAATTCCTTATAATGTTTATGGTGGAATGCAAGATAATGGAAGTTGGAGAGGTCCGGGCTATGTTTGGCGAAAGGGCGGAATTAAAAACGAATATTTCGAAGAGGTTTCTTTCGGAGATGGTTTCGATGTAGTGCCAGACCCAGAAGATAGCCGATATGGCTATACCATGTGGCAAGGTGGTAATTTACTCCGCTACGATTTTGAAACTGGTCAGCAAGATTACATGAAGCCGCTGCATCCAAACGAAGACGAGTTAAGGTATAACTGGAACACAGGAATTGCACTTGATCCATTAAAACCTGGAACTGTTTATTATGGTAGCCAGTATCTTTTCAAAAGCACAGACAAAGGTTATACATGGGAAGTGATTTCACCAGACTTAACTACCAATGACCCAGAAAAAGCCAAATTACAAAAAGAAACTGGTGGTTTAACTTATGATGTTACCAATGCAGAAAACTTTATGACCATTATCTCCATTGCACCAAGTCCGGTACAAGAAGGAGTAATTTGGGCTGGAACTGACGATGGTAATTTACAGGTGACTCAAGATGGTGGAAAAAATTGGGTGAATGTTATCGGGAATATCAAAGAAGTGCCGAAAGGTAGTTGGATTACACAGATAAGAGCTTCTAACCAAAATGCCGGAGAAGCCTTTGTAGTCATCAACAATTATCGCCGCAACGACTGGACTCCTTGGGTATATCAAACAACAGATTATGGCAAAAGCTGGAAAAGATTAGTAGATGAAAATGATGTTTGGGGATACTGCCTCAGTTTTATTCAAGATGCCGAAGAGCCAAAATTGATGTTTTTAGGTACTGAGTTCGGTTTGTACTATAGCATTGATGCAGGAGAAAACTGGAATAAGTGGGGCAAAGACTATCCTACAGTTTCAACTATGGATTTGGCGATTCAACCTAGAGAGCAAGATTTAGTTATTGGCACATTTGGTCGTGCAGTGTGGGTGTTAGACGATATTAGACCTTTAAGAGCTTTGGCTAGTGAGGGCAAGGAGTTACTAAGTGAAAAAGTAAAAGTTTACCCAGCACCAGATGCTTATTTAGCATACGAAAGAGAAGCTTTAGGAGCACACTTTGGTGGAGCTTCAAACTTTGCTGGTGACAATAGAGACATGGGAGCAATGATCACTTTTTCTCTAAGTGAGCTAAAAATGAAAGAAGGAAAAGACAAAGCACCAGAAAAAGATTCGGTTGATGTAGAAATTTTAAATGCATCTGGTAAAGTGATTAGAAACCTGAAAGTTGAAGCCAAAACCGGAATCAATAGGTTTACATGGAGTCTTGATCAAAAAGGAGTTAGAAACCCGGGAACCAAAAAGAATGAAAATGCACCTGAACCAAGTGGATTACCAGTATTACCGGGAACTTATACTGTAAAAGTAAAATACAATGATGCTGCCAGTGAAACTACTGTAAAAGTTTTACCAGACCCTCGATACGATATACCAGCAGCAGAGCTAGCTGCCAGAAACGATGCTTCGGAGAAGGTGATGAAATACATTGAAATAGCAACAGAAGCGGCTGATCATTTAAGAGAAGCGAAAGCAGACATCAGTTTTGTTAAAAAGCAGTACAAAGATGTAAAAAGTGCTAAAGCTGTGTTGGATAACGGGGATGAGTTAAAGAAAAAGATTGACGAATTGCTCAAAACCATTATCGGAGATCAAGATGCTAAAGGGATTGTTTACAGTGCAGATTTATTGAGTAGCAAACTTTCTAGAGCGATGACTTACCTTACTGGCAACAAAGGAAAACTCAACAAAACTGAGTTAATGGCCATAGAAAAAGCAGAAGCAGCACTCAAAACTACTTTAGAACCTATCAATACTTTCTTTAAAGATGAGTGGAATGCTTATCAAAATGAAGTGGATAGTGTAGAAGTTCCTCTTATAAAAAAATACGACACCATAGATGTAGGGCAATAAATTCTAAAAATTTATATATATTGCTTTACAAGCTAAAATCACAGAAAATGTTGGCTAGACTTCATTTTCTGTGGTTTTAATTCCATCAGACTTACCTTCCAAAAACGACCTGTTAACTATCGATTTTCAGAATTTGATTGCTGAATGGTTCAACCCTGCCATTTATTCTATCTGAGAATCCATGTCTTTTATCAATTGAGATCATTTATTTAAACTGAAACAATTATGTACAATCGCTATTCAATAAGCCGATTTAGCTGGCTTATCTGGTCATTATTATTGTTCACATGCACATCATTATTTGCACAAAAAGTTGACAATTCTCTATTAAAGGGAATGAAAATCAGAAACATCGGGCCTGCTGCTATGAGTGGAAGGGTTACAGCCATAGATGCTATTACAGATAACCCAGATGTAATTTACATTGGAACAGCTTCTGGTGGAGTCTGGAAATCTGAAAGTGGGGGAATTAGTTGGGAGCCTATCTTCGATCAAGAGAAAGCCCTTTCTATTGGAGCAATTGCGATTAACCAACAAAACCCAGACGTAATTTGGGCAGGAACGGGAGAAGGCAATCCAAGAAACAGCCAGTCTAGTGGATATGGAATTTACAAAAGCTTGGATGGAGGTAAAAACTGGAAGTTGATGGGTTTAGAAAATACCCGAAACATCCACAGAATCATCATTAATAAAAACAATCCTGATATTGTTTATGCAGGTGTACAAGGTTCAGCTTGGGGAGCACATCCAGAAAGAGGCGTTTACAAAACCACCGATGGTGGTGATACTTGGGAAAAGATTTTATATGTAAATGATAGAACCGGAGTAGCCGACTTGGTGGTTGATCCGCAAAACCCAGATAAGCTGGTAGTAGCTCTTTGGGAGTTTAAACGCGATGCTTGGTATTTTAAATCGGGTGGTGAAGGTTCAGGTTTATATACCACAATTGATGGTGGCAAAAATTGGGAGAAACAAACACCAGAAGATGGCATTCCAGAAGGGGAGTTGGGTAGAATGGGTTTAGCCATTGCGCCAAGTAATCCCGATATTATCTATGCATTAATTGAAGCGAAAGAAGATGGTTTGTATAAATCGTCTGATGGAGGAGAAACTTGGGATTTAGTAAGCAAAAATGATATTGGAAACAGACCATTCTATTATTCAGATTTGTTTGTTGATCCAGTAAATGAGAACAGGTTATATAATGTATATGGAATTGTAAAAGTCAGTATTGATGGAGGTAAGTCTTTTTCTAATTTTCTTGTAAAGCACAATACTTCAAACGATTTGCATGTAGATCATCATGCGCTATATATCCACCCGACAGACCCAACTTTTATTATGGATGGTAGTGATGGAGGTTTGGCAATTAGTCGTGATAAAGGCCAACACTGGCAATTTGCCGAAAATCTACCTTTAGGTCAGTTTTATCATATCAATGTAGATAATGAAATTCCATACAACGTATATGGAGGTTTGCAAGATAATGGATGTTGGAAAGGCCCGGCTTATGTTTGGAGAATTAGAGGCATAAGAAACAGCTATTTTGAAAAGCTTTCTTATGGAGATGGTTTTGATGTAGTTCCCGATCCGGAAGATAGTAGATATGGTTATTCGATGAGGCAAGGTGGAAGTTTAGTTTGGTACGATTCCGAAACGGGAAGTCAAGATTTTATTAAACCTCAACATCCAGAAGAAGATGAACTACGCTTTAACTGGAATTCAGGGATTGCCCTAGACCCACTCGCACCGGGTACGGTTTATTATGGTAGCCAATATTTGTTTAAAAGTACCGACAGGGGTAAAAGCTGGGAGGTAATTTCACCTGATCTTACTACCAATGATCCCGAAAAACTCAAATTGCAAAAAAAAACTGGTGGACTTACCTATGATGTTACCAAAGCAGAAACTTTTATGTCTATTATTTCAGTTGCTGCCAGTCCGGTAAAAGAAGGAGTTATCTGGGTGGGTACTGATGATGGCAATGTGCAAGTAACACAAGATGGAGGCAAATCTTGGACAAATGTAATTAATAATATTACTGGTGTTGCAGCAGAAAGCTGGATTACCCAAATAAGAGCTTCCAACAAAAATGAAGGTGAGGCTTTTGTAGTCATCAATAATTATCGCCGAAACGATTGGACTCCTTGGGTTTATAAAACCTCAGACTTTGGCAAAACATGGACAAGACTAGTTGATGAAAATGATGTGTGGGGTTATTGCTTGAGTTTTGTACAAGACCCAGTAGAGCCAAATTTGATGTTTACCGGAACGGAGTTTGGCTTGTATTTTAGTATTGATGGTGGAAAAAATTGGAACGAGTGGGGAGATGACTACCCGAATGTTTCAACTATGGATTTGGCTATTCAAGAAAGAGAAGCGGATTTGGTAATGGGCACTTTTGGCCGTTCAGTTTGGGTACTAGACGATATTAGACCTCTGAGAGCTTTAGCCGCAGAAGGCAAAGAATTGCTTAGTAAAAAAGTAAATATTTTTCCTGCTCCAGATACCTATTTGGCTTTTGAAAGAGAAGCTGCCGGAGATATTTATGCAGGTGATGCGGTTTATGCTGGCGAAAATAGAGAGTTAGGAGCCATGCTTTCATTTTCATTAAGTGATTTAAAAATGAAAGAAGGAGAGGCCAAGGTTCCCACAAAAGATTCTGTAGATGTACAAATTATAAGCGAAGCAGGTGAGATTATCAGAAATCTGAAAGTAGAAGCTGAAAAAGGTGTTAACCGTTTTGTATGGAAACTCGATAGAAAAGGTGTAAGAAGCCCAATGACTCCAGCTAAGAAAGATACCGAAGAAGAAGGTGGTATTCCGATTCTGCCTGGTACATATACAGTGTCAATAAAATATGATGGTGACAGTAGTTCTACAACTGTAAAAGTGTTGCCAGACCCAAGGTTTGATATTCCTGTAGCAGAAATGGTTGCCAGAAATAAGCAAATTGATAAAGTGCTTAAATTAACAGAACTGGCGACAACAGCAGCAGATCAGTTAAGAGAAGCAAAAGAGACTATATCTTTTGTTAAAAAGCAGTATAGTGATTTAGAAAAAGCACAGGAAATAATTAGTAAAGGCGATTCATTAAAATCTGAAATTACTACACTTTTAGAAACCATTATTCCTGATAAGGATGTAAAAGGAATTGTTTACCGAGATCATTTACTTAGCACTAAGTTGAATAATGCAATGGGTTATTTAAAAGGTAATACAGGAAGCCCAAGTGTGAATGAATTGCTTGCTTTAGAAAAAGCAGAAAAAGCACTCAAAGCAACCTTAGAACCAATTAATGCATTTTTTAAGAAAGAGTGGAATGCATACCAAAGTGAAGTTGAAAAAATTGAGAAGCCAGTAATTAAAGAATATGAGGCAATTGATGTAGGGCAAGAATAGGGCATTCTGTATTTGGTATGAAAAGCAAGTCGCTGTCTGTTACAGATAGCGACTTTTTTATTTGACACTAATTAAAGCAACTTAGTATTCCAGTGCTAGCCCAATGCTGAAACTGGGGCCATCGTAAATATTTTTCTGACTGGTAATAAAACCAGTGTAATCTGCATATTCTGCAGTAATGTTAAAGTGTTTGTTTAACTTATAAATCGCAGTAAAAGCATAAGTGGTAAATTCAGAACCTTCTCCATAAAGAAAAGGTACCGGTTTGGGATCGTTAGACAAACTCTCTTGAAAGTTTAACTTGCCAATTACCCAAAGTTTATCGAACCAGAAAGACCCTATTTCGATACCAGATTTTAATTGGTGGCTCAATCCCTCTGTTCTTAAATTTAAGCTAGTAAAAACGCTACCGTAATATTTGCCATTTTTAGTAGAGCTTGAAAGTGCGAGTGTTGACCAAACATTAAATTCGCCATCGGTTGTAGGAAGATTAATTTCTTCTCTAATACCCAAATCGTTCACTTCTTTGTGACTTGCGAGATTTTCACCCTTACCAGTCGGTATTTCGGCTTCAACTGAGAATGAAAAAGGGATACTTTTTGTAATCTGGTATTTAGCTCCAATTCTTAAATCGCCAACACCATAAACATTCTCTGTGGTACTTAAACCATTACTTTTAATCAAAGGCAAATTGAGTAAACCAGTTAGCCTATTGGTAATCCCAAACTCGCCATAAACCTTAAAAGCATAAGTGTTAAAGTTGGTACCTGAGGCAGAGTTTTGTAACTCTCCATCTACATTGTAGTATTTGTCTGAAGAAAATGCGCTAACACTTCCCTGTACAAAAAATCCACCTTTATTTCTCACCCAACCACTTTGTGCAAAACTGTTTAGTTGTATCAGAAGAAGTAATGCTAATCCAAAGTATTTCATAATGTAAGCATGTTAAAGAAAAGTAGCGGATTAAATCCGCTGCCTTTCGAGATGTGAAGTTTAGTTGAAAAAAAGACTATTGTAGTTGTGCATTCCCAAATGGGATGTTAGCTGATCCACACCAAATTATCACATGGGTAAAGCTACTAGAGACTGTCTTGCTTACTTTGAAATAAGATTCGCCATTTTCATTTACAACACCCACTAAAATAAGATCGGGATTACCGTTTGCTGGGTCAGCCATAAAAGTGTCTGATGTAGAAAGATAGATAGATACAGTACCCGTACCTAGTTCAGTAGTAAAGTTTGAACCGAAGTGTAAGTAAGTAACACCATCGTCATCAGTACCTAATTCAACACTACCAGAAGTAGGAGTTCCGTTTTGAGCAGTTAAAGACCCTGTTCTTGAAGCGGAAAAAGTACCAGAAGGTAATGAACTGTCAATAATGATTTCGTCTGGTTCATCATCATCGTCGCAACTTACGATTGTGAAAGAAAAAAGGGCGAGTACTAACCAAATAAGTTTCAGATTTTTCATTGTTTAAATTTTTTTTGTGATGTACAAATTTCTTTTAAACAAAGGTGCCCTTTAAGTATCACGAAAATCTCACATAACTTTCAACTTTTATAAACATATCGAGGTAATGAAAAAGAAAAGTCGGTATACTGGTTAATCATGCTCGATACCTTAATTGGTGCTTCATGGATGTCTAATATGTTTTTCACAATTGCCAAGCCCAAACCAGTACTTCCAGAATGATGTGCCCCTTTATAATATCTATCGAATATATTAGGCAACTCACTTTCAGGAATGCCAGCACCCGTATTTCTAATCTGTATTTCTATATCTTCGGTGGAGTTTTCTCGAAGTTTTAATTCTACTTTGCCATGCTCTGGAGTATATTTTATGGCATTATCCATCAGATTTTGTAACACCCTTTCAATCATAGAAAGATCGGCATAAACCGTTGGAGCAGATTGATAGTCAATTTCCAATTGGATGTTTTTCTTAACTGCCAGCACCTGATATTTCTGATAAGTTTCTGAAAGTACTTCCTCCAAAGCAAAGCATTCTTTTTTAGGATTTACCTGTCTGGCTTCTAGTTTAGATAGTTCGAAAAGGTCGTTTACCAGTCGTTTTAACTTTTCGATGCTCTTCATAATGGTATCCATGTATTTCCGCTGTTCTTCTGCACTCAAATTCCCCTGTTTCATATTGAGTGTTTCAATGTATCCTGAAATTACAGAAATAGGTGTGCGCAAATCGTGAGAAACATTGGCGATTAACTCTTTTCTCAAAACATCTACTTGCTTTAAATCTTCTATGTTTTGCAAAATGGTATTGGCCATGCTATTAAAAGTGTTTGAGAGCAAAGCCATTTCGCCTTTAAAGTTTTCGTCTATTCGAGCATGTAAATCACCTTGCTCAAAGCGGCTTACAACATTTACAATCTTTCTTAAATTTCGGGTGAGTAGCCAGATAATAAATAAGCCAATGAGCAATGTTGCTACCAAAGTAATTAGAAAGGCAGACGTACTTGTTCGCATCAAATAACTGTTCCACAAAGCTCCCGAAACATGTTCGTATTCACCACTCATTAAGATGATATACACATAGCCCTGTAGCGCACCATTTTCTTCTACTCTGGCAGCAGAAAAGATTGTATTCTGATCTGGTTTTCTGGGGTTTTGCCCCATCACTAGCTTTTTAGTATCAGCATCTATAAACTGGTTTACTGGTTCAAGATCAATATTTTTCAGTTTTACATCTTTTGCCATTACCACATAAGAGAGAATTTCACCTTTTTTATCTAGCAAGTATACCTCGATACTTGGGTTAACCGCCATCATAGAATGCATAATGAGGCCAAGTGCTTCTTTATTCACTTTGCCATCAACAAAAGGCTGAACTTCCTCAATTAAATGTTGGGCTACATCGGCATTTAATCTTTGTGTAGTTTCTTGGTAATATTGGCGAGCCATGTATGCTGTAATAAGCACATAAGAAACTCCCAAAAAACTCAATAGTAGTAGTAATGTAGCTGCGATTCGCCAGAAAAGGCTATGGGCAATTTTTGATTTCATGAATTTTACTTGATTTCAGATTGTAGCATAAAAGCAGTTTTAAACCGCTGAGGTATTTCTAAACTTCTACCACTCGTCGTTAAAGCGATATCCCACTCCCCAAGTAGTGAGTATATATGTTAGTTCGTTAATATTGGGTTCAATCTTACTGCGAAGTCGGTTTACATGTGAATTTACAGTGTGTTCGTAGCCAGAAAATTCGTAGCCCCAAACAATGTTTAAAAGCTCTTCTCGGCTATAACTTCTGCCCGGTCTACTAGCTAACAGGTATAATAAATCAAACTCTTTCGGTGTAAGCTCAATTCTTTGTTCGTTCAAACTCACTTTTCTTTTGGCAACATCAATTTGCATATTACCATAAGAGAGAACTTTCTTTTCGGCTGCATTTTCTTCAGAAAGTTTAATTCTTCTAAAAATGGCTTTTACTCTGGCAATAAATTCCCTTACACTAAATGGTTTGGTAATGTAATCATCTGCACCGGTTTCGAGTCCTAGTACTTTGTCTATTTCTTCGGCTCTGGCCGTGAGCATTAAAATCGGTGTGTGAATTTCTTGTGCCCTCAACTTTCGGCAAATCTCCAAGCCATCCATTTCGGGTAGCATCAGATCGAGAATGATTAAATCATAGTTGTTTTTAGCAGCATATTCGTAACCGCTTAGTCCATCTGCAGCTTTAGTTAGTTCACAGTCAAGGTCAGTTAAATGGATACTGAGTAATTCAACAATATCCTGATCATCTTCTACAATGAGTACATTTTTTTTCATGATGTTAAACTTGTAAGGACAGGTCCTCTTTTTTTCACTAAACTTTTAAGTATTGTATATAGGATACGATTTTTGGAGAACACGATAACAATGTGTGAAATTCCAATAGAAGCGACTCTAAACTGAAATTTAATTTACAGCAAACTTCTGAATTGCAAGGTAAGCGTTAAGTATCACAAATTTATCACAAAAAAAACTACCCTGCCTGGACACCAAGCAGGGTAGTATTGCGACATAAAGGGGGGATTAAATACAATTAGTTGTATTTCTCCTTATTTGATTAATCTTGCTCTCAAGCTGGTCGATTAACTAGATATATTACAAAGGTAGGGTAGAGGTATCACGAAATTATCTCAGAAGATTAACAATTCTATATGCTTGTTTCAAAGTAAAAATTTACCTGTTGAGTAGGGTTTTGTATTGTTTTTTGAGAAGAAATGATAATTTATAGAAAGATTAAAATTCCTTTATCACAGAGGTATAATTAACACGAGCATTCTTAAATTAATCTGATAAATTATGAAAATGAAAATCAAGGTTTTGATACCTTTCTTATTTGTTGCTTCCCTACAATTTGCATTTGCGCAAAAATCATCTTTTAAAACTTTATTTAATGGCAAAAACTTAAATGCTTGGTCAGTTCCTGATGGCAACCAATGGTGGTCTGTAGAAGATGGTAAGTTAGTAGCTAAAAGTGACCCAGACAAAACAGGTTCTATCCTTTGGACAAAAAAAGATTACAACGATTTTGTAATCGTAGCAGATTTTAAGTTTGGAGATGGTACAGTAGACTCTGGTTTTTTTCTAAGAGAAGAAAGAGAACAAATTCAAATAGGAGAGTCTGGTTCGCTCAAAAGAGACATGACTTGCTCACCTTACATAGTAGGCAAAGGCTATCCGGTAGAGGCATTGGGTGTGGCTGATGTTTTAAAGCCAGATGGATGGAATACCATTAAGGTAAAAGCAGAAGGCAACAAGTACACAGCTTGGTTAAATGGCAAAGAGGTAATGAATTACAAATCTGATAGTGAGCTAAGTAGTGGACCAATTGGCATACAATTACATCCAAACAGAGATATGAGCATTTTTTACAAAAATATTAAGGTGCAGGAGCTTTCTGTAGAAAATTAATTCATACAACATATATCACTTTTCAATTTGTCTTAATCACCCATTCATACCAATTTGTTGTGAAATACATGCTATTTTGATAAATTGAATATCATTTTTAAAAACAAAACTTATTTAATTAATCATTATGAAAATGAAAGAAGATAAAAATTCCAGAAGGGATTTTATCAAGAAATCTGCTATTGGTGCAGCCGGTTTGGGGTTCGGCTTCAGCGCTAAAAGCTATGGTAAAATTCTTGGAGCAAACGACAGAATTCGCACAGGCATAGTTGGCTTCTCAAACAGATCAAGATCTCTCATTCCTGCATTTATGCAACATGCCAGCAAACTCAATTATGATATGGTGGCGGTTTCAGATATCTGGAACAAAAGAAGAGACGATTGTGTCGGCTACATGCAAGATAATTTCGATACCAAAATTAAAGCCTACAGAAATAATGAAGAACTCTACGATAAGGGGGAAGTAGATGCAGTCATTATCAGTACGGCAGATTTCCAACATGCCATGCATTGTAAACAAGCAGTTGAGGCAGGTTGCGATGCTTATGTAGAAAAACCATTTGCAGAAACAATGGACGATGCCAAAGCTGGTTTAAAAGCGGTTGAGGCTAGTGATAAAATTGTACAAATAGGTTCGCAAAGAAGAAGTGGACCAAACTACCATGCAGCTAACGATTTTATTCGCTCAGGTAAATTTGGTGATATTGTTTATGTGGAGATGACATGGAATGTGAACCAGCCGGGCAGATGGCGCAGACCAGACGAAGTTGCTTCATTAAAAGAATCTGATGTAGATTGGGATAGATACTTATTAAACAGACCGAAGATTAAATTTGATCCTAGAAAATATTTAGAATACAGATTGTTCTGGCCATATTCTTCTGGTATTCCTGGGCAGTGGATGTCTCACCAAATAGATACTGTACACTGGTTTTCAGGTTACGATCATCCGAGAAGTGTGGCAGCTAATGGTGGCATTTACTTATGGAAAGATGGCCGCGAGAATTTTGATACCATGACTGCGGTATTTGATTATGGTCCGATGGATGATAAATCAAAAGGTTTCCAAGTTGTGTATTCTTCAAGATTTACCAATTCTGCTGGTGGTACAAAAGAGATATATTATTCTAATGCCGGTGAGCTAAATCTGGCTACCAACATGGTTACACCAAATGGAGGCTTAACAGAAAGACATGCAACTTCAATGGGACTTCAAGCAAATTTATTGAATGAGTTCTCATTATCAGACGTGGCACCACCAGAAACTTCTGCAGATACAGGGGTAGACGATACTACTTCTTTGCATATGTTCAATTGGATGGATTCTGTAAAAGATAGAAAAGAATCTCATGCACCTGTAAGAGCTGGTTATAACCATTCCATTGCCAATATTATGACCACTGCGGCACTTCGCACAGGAGAGTTTGTAACTTTCGACGAAGCAAAACAAGAAGTGCTTGCTGGGGGAAAAGTATTTAAATACTAAGCATGATGATTAGTATTTTAATGGGAAAAAGAATTGTCGCATTCGGTGCGATGGTTCTTTTGCTTTGCCAATGTTCTACTGAACATAAGGCAATAAAAGAAGATAACGCCGAAGTTGAACCAGCAAATAACAAAGTGCAGTTAATCAGAAACGAAGTTGAAAAAAAAGTAGATGTCTTGATAGATGGCAAGCTATTTACTGCTTATCGCTATCCTGATAACATCATGAAACCTGTACTTTATCCTTTAGTAACTCCTGAAGGTACAAGCATTACAAGAAAGTATCCTTTGGAGAAATCTGTTGGTGAGCGGGTAGATCATCCGCACCATGTGGGGGTTTGGTTAAACTATGGTGATGTAAACGGACTAGATTTCTGGAATAATTCTGAAGCAATTAAAGAAGAAGATAAACCAAACTTTGGAAGCATTTTACACAAAGAAATTAGGAATCTGGAAGAAAAAGGAGATCATGCAATATTAGAAACTACGATGGATTGGCGTACTCCCGATGGAACAATTCTTTTAGAAGAAGAAACCAAATTTGTATTTGGGGTAGAAAAAGGGCACTACTATATCGATCGTTTGACCAAATTAACGGCTCAGAAGCAAGAAGTAACTTTTAAAGATAACAAGGAAGGAATGATTGGGATAAGAGTTGCAAGAGCCTTAGAACACCCTTCTGATAAAGCAGAGGTTTTTACAGATGCCAATGGTGTACCAACTAATGTAGCTAAACTAAATAATGAAGGTGTAAACGGTTTGTATGTAAACAGCCAAGGTGTAACTGGTGTAGACTGCTGGGGTATTCGCAGCGAGTGGGTAAACCTAACTTCTAAAATCGGAGACGAAGATATTTCGCTAGTTATACTCGATCATCCAGAAAATGTAGGGTATCCAACTTACTGGCATGCGAGAGGTTATGGGTTATTTGCTGCAAACCCATTGGGGCAAAAAGTTTTTAGTGATGGTAAAGAAGAGCTTAACTTTAAACTAGCTCCGGGTGAAAGTACAGTTTTCAAATACAGAATTATAGTAGCAAGCAAAAAACTGGATAAGCCAACTTTAGACAAAGAGTTTAAACATTTTGCAGAAGTTAAGATGTAATATACTTTTTAGATTTTAAGAAAGGTCTTTCACATTTAGGGAGAGACCTTTTTTTCTATTTTTCAGAAAATTCTTTCAATAGAATAAATTCAGGGTTCTATTCTAAACAATACCTAAGAATTCGTGCTTCTTGTATAAGTTATTTCCACACAGAGTTATTTAATTAAAATATGTTTTGAATTGTGGAAAAGAACTTATTTCAATTATCTAAAGAAGATCAAGAAGGTTTTTTCAATTTTTTTCTCGAAAAAGATAAAAATCTATTTGCATTGGTCATATTGGTAGCCTCAATACAATATGCAATTTTTTTACCCATAGAAATGATTAGGGGATTCGAAGGTGAACAGATATTCTATTTTAGAATTGGAGGGGCGATTTTATATTTTATTATCTATTTAATAATAAAGTATGGATCATTTAATACCAGATCTTTTCAATGGTATGGTTTTGTTATTGTATTCATAGTATTTTTTTACTCTGTAGCACAAGATTATTTTGCCGTAGCTCACCCTTATTTTTTGAGTAATGCAATGGTAGTAATCGTGATATTCAACTACATTGGTAGTGGACTACATTTTGCCAAAGCATTAATAGCTAATGTAATTATCTTTACTGTGTATGTTGTATATGCGGAGTATAATAAAGAAGAATCTCCAGTTTTGGCAAGTCAGATTCCAAGTTTGGTATCGAACATTGGGTTTATAGCATATGCGGGTTATCTAATTCAGAAATACAAATGGGCATATTATTCTAAGTTTAAACAGCTCGATAGAGAGAAAGAAAAGTTTAAAGAGCTAAGCACTTTTAAAGACAGATTGTTTGGCGTTTTGGCACATGATTTTAAAAGTCCATTATTATCATTAAAAAACATGCTGGATTTACTAAAAAGTAAAATCTTGCAACATAGCGATTTAGAAGACATTGTATCTGAATTATCTAGCAAAGTATCTCATGCATCTGAGGTAACTGCGAAGCTGCTAGAAAGGGCAGAAAATCAGATGGACGATGTGGAAGTGAACCCAAACTGGTTTGTAGTAAATGATTTACTAGACGAAGCAATTAGCTTTTACAATGGAGTAGCAAAAGATAAAGACATTTCGGTTTTCAGAAAATTGAATAGCAATTCATTAAAAGTATATGCGGATAACAATATGATCAGTACGGTATTAAGAACCATCATTTCATATACTTTAGAATGCTGTAATAGAGGGGATAAACTTGAACTAAGTGTAATTCTGAAAGATGAGAAAACTGTGATTATTCAGTTAAAAGATGCAGATTTTCCGCACAAGCAGTTTAAAAAATATAATTGCGAACATGTAAATAAGATGGATAAACAACCTGAAATAACACTGTGTGAAGATTTTATCGAAAAAAATAATGGTGAAATTTTCTTCGATAAAATCTCTGTTACAGGTTCAATGGCAAGAATAATTTTACCCGGCAAAAGAAGTTTGCCAAGCAATTATAAGCCGATTCAATTTGAACTATCAGAAACCTCAAATTCAAATGACTTATAAACAGGTTTGCCACTGTTAGTTATGCCTTGAATTACACCAGTATATTTACCGGGTTTGTCAGATGTATAAAAGCTGTAATTTGCTTTTTCTCCTTCCTTTAAAACAATATCTGGGTTCCAGTAAAGTAATGAACGAAAATCAGGAATTCTTCCAGATTTTTGGTCGTTAGAAGTGTAAGCTGGAGAATAAAACTCACGTTTTAATTGCATGCCATCATATGTAAAAACAATAGCTTTGTCATCTGGTTTTTGCCAAGTATAATCGTGGTTATAAGTAAAGTAACTTACTATACCAGTAAAGTTAACCTTATCCATAATAAACCTTCTAGTAACTACATCAAGTTTCTTTATTTTGAAAGGATCGAAGTTGATTACATCATTTGTATTCAAAATTGGCATTCCATCTAACAAGATAAGAGGCTCGGTATTGAAAAATTCTTCATCAAGCATATCTAATACTTTGAAGTTGTATTTCCCTTTGTTTTTCCTTACGAGTACTCTTGGTACATACTCACGCATTACCTCTTCCATTGTAGGAAATCTGGTGTAATCGTCTAGCAAATATTTTTGGTCGGGATTTCCATAAAATGGTAATGTATCTGAAAATTGTTGTTGAAACTCATTGATTTTTGTTTCAAGGTAAACATTTTGAGTTTGCATGCCAATGCTTCTAGATTCAATTACATCTTTTTTGCTTATGTCAATATCGAAAGCGGGAATGATACTTTCCGAAAAATCTTTAGAATAAGGAGACAGCACATCGAACTTCCAAGTACTATCTGTAGCAGTATAACCTTGAAGAATTGTGTTTCTTTGGCCTTCTACATTTTTAGCATTGAAGATTACATATCCATTGGCAGCACTTTTTGTCGAATAATACTGAAAGTTTTGTCCGGGAAAAGCGAGATAACAATCTACCCAATTGCCAGGTGTACCAGTTTCTTTATCGGTAACATATGCTTCTACTATATGTCCTTCTAATTCAGGAACAATTATATTTTTATATTGAGGCGTTAAAATATCTTCCCAAGCAAATCTGCTCCAGCCCTGTGTTAGCATCAGGTTATCCATTGCTTGTTTCTTTTCTTCTGTTAGCTCACCAAAATAGTATTGAGGGTTTTCTATATGTCCTTTTAAGTCTGATAAAAGATACAGCCATGAGCGGATATTTGGCGACTGTCTATTAGACAAATCATCATTTTGGAAAATTGCAATCGATAAAGAAGAACGCTTTTCTGCACTCGAAGTAAGTGAAAGTTCTGCTTTCGATCTGGTTCCATATGCTGCTTGCGACATATCTACAGCAATTTCTGGATTCTCTTCTGGAAATACAAAGTAGAGTCTTTCAGCAACAGGTTTTCCTTCTGTAGTAAACAAAGTAATATGGTTAATACCAGTGCCTAATTCACTTTCAGTTATACTTAATGCTGCATTGCCATTTTGCAAAGAGAGCGATTCTAGCTTTTTAATTTGCTGATTATTATGAATGAGAATATTAAGAGTAGAAGTGTTTGCAGGTGCATGCACATTGATGTTTAAATCTGAATTTTTATTGTCTACTCTAATTGCGTAACCATCTGCCATAATTTTTGGCAATGCTTTTTCAACAGTTTGATCATTTATAGTAAATATAGCTTTGTAGTTTCTGGTACTATCTGGTTTAATGGAGAATTGTCCCATTCCAAACTTATGCGAAGAGAAATTTTGTAATGTATCGCCATATTCATTTACTAGTACAGCTTTATAAGCTACACTGTTTCCAAAATTATCTAAAACTTTACAGGCAACTCTATTATCAGCTTTTAAAAGCATAATCCCGCTTTCTGGCAAAAACTGAATATCATATGTGTCTGCTACTTGATCTTTAAGAACAGGTTTCGAAAATGTATTAATTACTGAGATGGTTTGTTCAAAATAAAAATCAGGGCTAAAGTTTCTCATCCAACGGGTATAGGCTCTTAACTTATAATTTCCCGTTTCGAGCGATACTGGCAAGTAAAGAGAACCACTGCCTAAACCTTCGTTAAGAACTATTTTGGCCTGTACAAAGGGTTCGTTATCCTTATCTAATACTTCTACATAAGCCACTTTACTCAGGTCGAGTAATTGATTAGTTGTAGCTTGTGTATTGTAAATTTTAAACCATAGAATTTCACCAGCAATGTAAAAAGATCTGTCGGTGTGGAGGAACAGTTTTTCCTGTATGTTTTTTATGTTATAGTTTTTAAAACTGTTACGGAGACTATCAACAGAGATACGCTGCGCAAAGGTGCTGAATCCGCAAAGCAATAAAACAAAAGTTAAAAAGGCTTTCATTGCAATTAGTTTTAATATTTTCTAAGTTTTATTTAATATTTTCAGATTTTGGAAGTGAATAATTTACTCTTCGTCCCAAAAATCTGGCTCATCTGTAGTACCTCCATAAGTTGTACAATCCACACAACTTGGAGATGAACCCACATAATGCGTTACAATACCTCCATTATTTATTTCTGTTGTAGGGATGTTTACACCTCCTCTAAATGCCTCTGCCAATGAATCTGGATTATTCAAAACAGTGTCGAGCGTGCAAAAACTATTGTAGTAATAAGGGATATCGTCATAAGGGAGGTCAGATCGTTCTATAAACTTTCTTTCTTCTTCGAGTGTGCTTGCGCCTATATAGCCTAGAATTTTATCATCTTCACTATTAACAGAAGTAAAATTAGTAGTAAGCTGAGAGGGTTGTGGATCAAACAGAGTTCCGAGTTCTTCTGAGTTTTGCTTTAATAATTCCCAGAACTCGTAATAATCTTTAGAAATAGCTCTTTGAGTTACCTTAATCGCATACTTTCTAGCTAGTTTCACATTATCAGAAGGAACGATTAGAGTAATTGGCTGCTTGTAAATTACATTTTCGGTTAGTTGAATGGTACTGCCTACATTAATCTCAGTTCCAGAATTTGTCTTCCAACATGTATAAATCTGATCTTCCGAATCTCTATATTGTATTTCATCATTTTCATAGAAGAAATACGAATAGTATCTTGAAGTATACACATAAGTTTCTTCGTAAGTCCAGTAGTAATATTGGGTTTCATCAGTATCATCATGAGTAGAAACATGAATCTGTAAACCATAAGTACCGGCATCCCAACCAACGCTATCTATCACGGGTGTTTTTAAAATGCTGAGTGCTTCAGAAACAAATTGTTGATCTCCACTAGTAATAATTCTAATTCTATATTTTTTATTTAGCTCGAGAACTATACTATCTTCGTATAAGCCGCCATCTTTTTCGGTAAGTTCTTGTTGAAAACTTTGTGATTCATCTTCTACAATTACTTTGGCATTGCTTTCTCCTACCAATGAGTTTACACCAAGAGATGTAGTTCTACTTAATTGAATACTAGTTACAATGTCTCCTATATTACCTTCTACAACTAGTATATTTTCATCATTTTCTACAATTTCAGGAGTATACTCTTCGAGACATGAAACAGCCAGCATTGCTGTAATTAAAATAAATAGTATGTGTTTGATATTAAAGCTCGATTTCATCGTGATAGTCAATTAAAATTTAAAGTTATATGTGATGGTTGGTATAGGTCTACCGAAGATAGAAAGTTTGTATCCGTTAATTTCCCCATCTTCTGCAGTAAAGAAGATAGAGTAAGGATTTTTTCTTCCGGTTAGATTGTAGATTGCGAGTGTCCAAGAGCTGTGAGCCAGTTTTCTTATTTTGTGATTGCCTTCAATATTGAAAGCGACATCTGCTCTGTAGTAATCAGGAATGCGATATTCGTTTCTGTTTGAATAATATACTCTTTCTGAACCACCGTAGTAGAAACTACCTACAGGTAAGGTAATTGGTCGGCCAGTACTGTAAGTAAAGTTAAGAGATAAACTATAGCGGTGTGTAAATTTATAATTACCTACCATAGTAAAATCGTGTGGTTTATCGAAGTTCGAAGGGTACCAATCGCCTTCGTTAATTAACTCTCCTGCTATTGGATCTTTTTGTTTTAACAATGAGCGAGAGTAAGTATAACTTACCCAACCATTAAGCTTTCCACGAGTTTTTTTAAGCATTACTTCTACACCATAGCTTCTTGCTTCTGTATTAATTACATCAGTTTCGATATTGTGATTCATAATGAGTGAAGCACCACTTTTATAATCGAGGTAATGATCCACCTTTTTCACATAACCTTCTATAGAAGTTTCTATAATTCCGTACTGAAAGTTTTTATACAAACCGAGAGAAAGTTGTTGACCATACTGTGGTTTAATATGCGTATCGCTGAGTTTCCAGATATCTGTTGGCGATATAGAAGTTGAATTCGATAACATGTGGATAAACTGCCTTTGCATGTTATAGCTCAGTTTTACTGAAGCTTGTTGGGTAAATGAGTAGCGAATGGCTGCTCTAACTTCTGGTCCAGAATAGGTTTTAATAAATTCGTTATTGCTGTAATTGATGGTATCGAGTACAGAGTTTTCTGTTTTAGGTACACCAGAAACATAGTTGTATACCGTTTTTGGTCCCATGTAATTGTACATAACATACCTCAAACCAGCATTAATAGAAATTTTTGGAGACAGGCTAAAATCATCAGATAAGTAAATGGCAGATTCAAGCGCCTTTTCACTTTCGAGTTCATCGGGCGAAACGAGAGATTCTGAACTATTTGGTTGGAATGATCCCGGCTTTAATTTGTACATTTTACTCGATACTCCAAACTCAAGTCCATGTTCAGCATTTGGGAAGAAACTCATGCCTGCTTTCACTTTAGATTCCTCGATACTGAAATCGAGTTTATAAGCATTTACAGGATTGAGGTCTGCTTCTACAGAAAAATCATACTTGCTGTAGCTAGCACTTAATTCACCGTAAAGTTTATCGTTTACAATAGTTTTCCACTTAGCTGTAAGAGCTTGGTTTTTATACTTATAGGTAGTATCGTTTCTAAACTGGAATTGGTCGGTACTATAATATCCATTTACAAACAAAGAGTTTTTCTCATTAAACTCATGTGAAATACCAAAATTGATATCGTAGAAAGAGGCTTTACTTTTTCTAAAATCTGGATCGTCTAGTTCTTTAAGCAACCAGTTTGAGTAATTCGATCTACCACTAACAATAAAAGATGTTTTTTCTGAGCCTATTGGTCCTTCTAAAGTAAGCCTTGATGTGATTAAGCCTAAACCACCAGAACCAGAGAATTTTTTCTTGTTACCTTCTCTACCAGTTATATCTAATACAGAAGAGAGCCTTCCACCATATTTTGCCGGAATACTACTTTTGTAAAGTTGTACATCTTTTAACATGTCTGGGTTAAAGGCAGAGAAAAACCCGAAAAGGTGAGAAGGATTATAGATGGTGGCATCGTTTAACAAAATAAGGTTTTGATCTACTGCACCACCTCTTACATTGAAACCAGTACTAGCCTCACCAACAGAGCTTACACCTGGCAAGGTTAACACTACACGAAGCACATCGCTCTCACCCATGGCCGTCGGAATTTGCTTAATGGTTTTAATATCCATTTTCTCAATTCCCATTTGAGGGTTTATCACGTTTTGCTCTAGTTCAGCTTCTACAACTACTTCTTTTAGTGACTGTACACTTTCTTGCATTTCAATGTCTAGCGTACCATCAGAATACATAATGATGTTTCTTTCTGTGCTACGCATACCCAAACTGTTTATCTTCAATTTGTGCTTTCCTTTCGGAATGCTAAGGCTGTAATAGCCAAGTTGATCGGCAGATACACCAATAAGGGGTTCTTCGATATAAACTGCTGCACCAACAATCGGTTCGCCAGTTCGCTGGTCAATTACTCTACCAGAAATCGTGGCATTGCCCTTCTTTATAACATTGCTCTTAATGCCAATCTCATAAAGTTTAGATTCTTGAGAGGCTCCAATTACTTGGTTGTTTTGGAAGTAATCTACTACAATACTTTCTTCGGCTTCTTCTTCTGTTTTTTCAACATTATTCTTTTCGCGGCTAAAGAAGTTGTAAGGTAATTCAGGTTGGATTTTTCTGCCATGAGTAACAAATACGTGATTTTCTTTATCTACAGAATAATTAAATTCATCACCTTTAAGTACTTCATCCAGAATTATATTTATGGTTTTATTTTGCATTTGAACATTTACCAGTAGTGTGTCTGTGTTTAATGTATCAAAATAAAACCTATAGTTACTTTGGCTTTCTATACTGTTTACCAATTCTTCGAAATGAGCATTACTCAAATTTACAGTAAGAAGAGGTTGCTCGTTTTGTTGAGCAAATAAAAGGTTTGTAGTAATTATAGATAAGAATATTATTAAATAGTGTTTTGTGTAGTGTTTGCTCATTGCTGTAGTAATTTATTGTAATAGTTTACAGTTTGGATAAGTCCATTTTCAGGTGATTTTTTAAATTTTATACCTTCGGATTTTATATGGCTTTTAAGTGCTTTCTTTTTGTTTTTTAAAACTTTAAGCAAAGATCCTTTTTTCTTAACCTTGTAGTAAACACCGTCTTTAAAAAGGTAATATTTATCTTCAATATCAAACCATTCGTGTATTTGCTGATTTTCAATTTCTTTTTGAAGACTCTTAGAGCGTTTTGCATAAAGTTTAGCATCGCCATCTACCAGCATATCATAAAAACCATGTTTAATAGTTTCGCTGCTATCGGCTTCTAATTTGTAAAATTGATGATTGTGAAGCTTAAAATAATCGACCATTGCAGTATCAATACAGATGTTATAAGAAAGCTTGTTATGGGCTACTACTAGCTTTTTTAAATATATATCGTATCGGTATTCAATATTTTTATACAATATACCACCATATCGGATATCACCAAAATCACTTTCTTCACTGTAAAAGAATGGGTCACCATCTATTCTAAAAGAGTAAAAGACATACTCTTCGCCTTTATAAATAGATGCACTTGTTTCAATGGTGTTGTAATAAAGCTTATCGGTAAAATTGTAAGCTTCTTGAAGCAAGTTATTTGCAGCAACTGCTTGTTTAACGGGGGAAGTATCCTGAGAAAATGCATTTAAACTGGAAAAGGCTAGCAGGAAAACTAAAGCGAGTTTTGTAAAACTTTGTAGCATTAAGATTATCTTCTTGAAAATTAATTGACATGTTATGCTTAAAAATAAGCATAATGTTGGTAGTTAAAGAATCTTTAACAGTAGTCAGTTTAATAGATAGTAAAATAAATATCAGTTTTCCCACCCAATATTAATTATTTTTAATAACAAATCTATCCTGATAATCCATTTTAATATAAAAAAAATCCTATGAAAAAATTCTGGTAATACATTCAGTTATATTTCAGATAAGTATGAAATGTAACTTTTGTAACCAAAATACCAGAATTATTTAGCTTTTTTAGTCCAGTATTTCAATTAGAAGGGAATTAATTGAGGTTTACATTCAATTAAATAAAAAAGCAACATCAAAATTTATTAACGCCTTATGAAAAAACTATTCATTATAACGCTATTCACTATTAGCTCAATCAGTCTTTTTGCTCAAGAAAATTCAGTAATTGTAAAAAATATCAATAGTGACGAGTTGCATGATATGCTGGAAAATGATATGCAATTGGTAGATGTAAGAACGGGGAGAGAATACCAGCGTGGACACATAAAAGGAGCAAAACTGATAAGTATAAATAGTGCTGATTTTAATGAAAAAGTGAATGAGTTAAATAAAGACAAACTTGTGGTAGTGTATTGTGCTGTAGGTGGTAGAAGTACTGCTGCTATGCGCAAACTTAAAGATATGGGCTTTAAAGAAATTTACAATTTTGTAGGTGGTGTAAGAGAATGGCAGATGAATAAATATGAGCTTGTTAAAGAGTGATTTTTTTCTTAATCTGCAATAAGATATTAATCACTCCATAGCATGAAGATAAATTTACTACTAATTCTGATTTGTATTTTGAGTTTTGTAAAAATACAAGCACAACAATTCACACCTAATTACGACGAAAGTAAAATTCCCGAATATAAATTAATGCCAATTCTCACCAATTTAAATGGAGAACCTGTTAGCTCAGTAAAACAGTGGGAAAAGAAAAGAAGACCAGAAATTTTGAAAATGTTTCAAGAGGAGATGTATGGCATCATTCCGAAAGGTAAGCTTAAAACAAGTTACCATGTGCTTGAATCTTCTAACGATGCGCTAAATAGCAAGGCAATTCGCAGGCAAGTAAGAATCACTTTTGAGAAGGGTGAAAAATCGCTATCAATGGATTTGCTTATTTATTTGCCTAAAGGAGAACCAGAAGCTGTACCCGTATTTTTAACCACAAACTTTTATGGAAACCATAGTATTCAGGCAGACGAAAACATTTTACTTTCTAACAAATGGATGATGGCAAATGAAAAGTTTGGAATTGAAGATCACCAAGCAACAGAAGCTTCTAGAGGAGTAAGAGAAAATCGCTGGCCAGTAGATATAATCATACAAAGCGGCTATGGTTTGGTAACTTTTTACTACGGAGATATTGACCCTGATTATAACAATTTTAAAGATGGAATTCATCCGTTTTTTTACTCAGAAGAGCAGGAAAAACCGGATTCTAATGAGTGGGGTTCTGTAGCTGCGTGGGCATGGGGTTTGAGTCGTGCTATGGACTATTTGGAAACCAGTAAAGAAATTGATTCGAAAAAAGTAGCAGTGTTTGGTCATTCGCGTTTGGGCAAAGCTTCACTTTGTGCCGGAGCCTATGATGAACGTTTTGCCATAGTGATATCTAATGACTCTGGTTGTGGTGGAGCGGCTTTATCGAAAAGGGCGGTAGGAGAAACTGTAGGTAAAATTAATGAGTCTTTCCCACATTGGTTCTGCGGAAATTTTAAAAAGTATAATGAGAACGAAACAGCATTGCCATTTGACCAACATATGTTTTTGGCTTTAATGGCTCCCAGACCTGTATATGTAGCCAGTGCTGTAGAAGACCAATGGGCAGACCCTATAGGTGAGTTTTTATCGCTTAAAGAAGCTTCTGCAGTTTACGAACTGTATGGTTTGCCAAATATCGGGAAAGAAGAAATGCCTAAAGTAGATCAATCTTTACAAACTTTATATACAGGTTACCATATAAGAACAGGAGGGCATGATGTAAAAGACTACGATTGGCAGCAATATATTTCATTTGCAGATAAATACTTTAAAAATGATAATTAACAAAAAATTTAAGCAGTATATATTAATTGTATACTGCTTAAATTTTTATAAATAAGATAATATTAAATTATTATTCTGGTTTCAGTTTAGATAATAACCAATTTTCGCTAGTCTCCCTTTGTTCTGGAAAAGACCAGTGAGCAGTTTGTTCAGCCAGTAAAAGTTCTTTCGTAGCTTTAATAACATTGTATGCTGCGTACATAGAAGTTGGCGGGCAAACATTGTCATTAAATCCCCACGAATAGAAACCAGGTACATTAACTTTTTTAGCAAAGTTTACTACATCATAATAGGCCGAAACTTGCATTTCAGCTTCTGTTTGGTGGTGAGGGTTATCTGGGTGGAACATGTGTGGCCAACCACCTGCACGATTTTCGGTATAACCAACCAAATCGCAAAGAGCTGGATAAAAAGGAGCAAGCCATTTAATTCTCGAATCTAAACCCGCTGTAATTATCGAAAGTGCACCTCCTTGGCTTCCACCTGCAACAGCAATATTTTGCGTATCAAATTCTGGTAAGCTATAAATAAAATCAACGGCTCTTACACAGCCCAAATAAACTCTTTTATAATAGTATTGGTCTTTGTCTTTAAGGTTATAAACCCAATAATTATCAAGAGCACCATATCTCAAGTTTTCATAAACTTCCGGATCGAGATTTACAGGCACACCATGAATCCCAATCTGTAATGTAATAATTCCTTTTTCAGCAGTTGCTACATCACCATAGTAAGCACGAACACCAGCACCAGGTACTCTCAAAATAGCAGGATATTTACCACTGGCTTTTGGCATAGAAAGGATTCCATACATCCTGCTTCTACCCGGATAATTCTGAATGTTTACATGATAAACATTTACTTTCTCAGTACATCTTTCTGGCAGTAATGTCATTTCTGCATCTAAAGGAATTTTAGCTAGTTCTGCTTTTGCATCTTCCCAGAAAGTATCAAAGTCTTCGGGCATTTTCACAACTGGTTGAATCTTCTCTGGTTCAAAACCAGCAGTAGCATAACCAGTATATTTTTTGCCATCGATAGTGGCGTCTACCCAACATCTTAAAAATCCAGATTTCTTTAAACCATCTACTTTAATTGAGCCAGTTCCATCTTTCAAAACCATAGTTTTGGTTTCTTCAGGTACTAACTTTTCAAGGCCTGTTCTGTAACTTATTTCAACATTTTTTAAAGGTTGGTTATTCCTCTCTACACTTATCTTAAATTCAACTTTTTCACCAAGTTTATACTGCCAGTTAGGATGATCTGCTGTTACTTCAACTTCTATAATTTTTAGTTGAGGTTGAGCAATTGAGGTGTGAATACAAATCGAAAATAGCAGTAGGAGTGTTGCTCTCTTCGCATTTGCAAAGGAATTATTTTTCATATGTTTCATATTTAAAATTTACCTAATTATGGTTTTGCTGAAATTTAGAAATAAAGCTGGTTAAAACTGTACTACTCTGGAATGTATTTGTCCCCATTTTAAAGGTTACAAAACTTTTTTAGATGCATTAGATGATGATGTGATTTATAAACATTTTTTTAAAAAAAAACACGATTTATTTAAAACTCTAATTTATACCCAATTAAAAGTAAAATTTAATATTTATTCAATGTAAGTGAAATATAGCTTAGTTATTATACACTTAAATAATTGATAATCAGCATTATAATCAATAAATAAAGTTGTATATCCAATTATATTTTTAATTTGAAAAACAGCTTAAAACCCTCAAAATCTTACAATTTATGCTTTTTAAGCATTTTAATTACTCTTCTAAAATATTATCCACTTTAGCTCAGTTTATTTACTATCCAATCAGAACTAGCGTGGATTTAAGCCGCAATTAAACCTATTATCAGATATTTTTTCATTTTCTGATCGTATCTAATTGCCCTTCGATTCATACAAAACTTACTTCGGGAGTAACCCTAAAATATCTTTGATCTAATCGGCAATTGTATGGAATTGAAAAATTACCATGGACACATCTACATACCAAATAAAAAAATAACATTTCTGCTATGTTTGGTATCTCTATTTTTTTCTCAAATTTCGTTTGCGCAATGGTCAAATATGACCGTTCACCACGATGAAGGTTACTTTGGTACCAGTCAGTGGGACATGAATTTTTATCAGGCAGACTTTAACTTGTATTACAAGGCGATGTTGCTTGATGAAGACGACGGTGGTTGTGGTAGTGATGACTGGCTGAGGTGGAATAGTATCGAATTAGCAGGTGATGATCGATTATTTGTCTTATTACATGGTGACTACTCCAAAGCAGGAACTCAAATTGTTTGGGATCATGATAATTGTGGTCAACATGATTACTATATCTATAATTATAAAGGAGAAGCAGACCTCAAGTACAACGGTTTTGAAAAAACTGTAAGTAATGATGATTTATATGTAGGTATCCGATTTTATATTAGACCAGAATGGTTAGGTAAATCTATTACTTTTTATGTGGGTGCAGAAGGAGATGGCTTAGGAGTTCCTAACCCCAAACCTTCTAAAACTATTAGTTTTCCGGCACTGCCAATTCCTGGTAGTTTAACAGCAACACCTGGTTGTGGTGAAATTGATTTAAGCTGGGATGATCCATCAGATTTAAAGGGTTATGGTTCAAACTATCAATATATTATTTACGAAGATGGTTCACTGATAGCAACTGTTAGTGGAACTACTAAAACTTATAAAAGAACTACTACTGGTACGCATACTTATAAAGTTGCTATCAGATACACAGAAGGTGGAAGAGTTTACGAAAGTAGTACTGTAAGTGCTCAAGGTAATACAATTGAATCTTTAGGTGCACCAGCTGGTTTAACAGCATCTGTAGATCGTTGCGATGGTTCTGTTAAATTAGAATGGCAATGGTCTTTTAGCAATCCTAAAGAATTTTGGTTAAAAAGAAGCACTACCGAAAACGGTACATATTCCAAAATCGCAACTGTATCAAAATCTAAAAGAACTTATACAGACACTGGTTTAACCAGAGGTGCTACCTACTATTATAAAATTAGTGCAGTAAGCGACGATTGTGATAAAGAAGGAGATGAGTCGGATTTTGTAAGTGGTATTTCACCTGCTGATCCTACTGCGCCATCCAACTTTAAGATGGAGTTGATTACAGGTGCAAATTCTGGAGTTCGCTTAACTTGGACTAAAGGTGCGTATGCAGAAGGATATAGAATTGTGAGAAGAGGTATTAATGGTGGTGAGAAAGAATTTACAATAGAAGACCCTGATGATATAACATTTACAGACCAAGATGCCAAGTCTTGTGAAGCTTATGAGTATGAGCTATTTGCTTATAATGTGTGTAAAGAAGTTACTGCCGGAAAAGCCAAATTAGTAAGTGACGCGAGTAAAGATGTAATCAATATTACCGATGTAGATATTAGCCAAGTATTAGATAGCGATAGGTTAGAAGCATCTAAAGGATACTTTGGTAACCGCGTAGTTTTACAATGGACAAGTGGAGACAATGCATCTTTTGTAAACAGATATAAGATTTATAGAAGAGAATTGGGTAGTGCAGTAGTTCCCGAATTTATGGAAGCTGTAACAGGTGAAGAAAGAAACTGGATTGATGATGTAACAAAAGCACGCCAGTTGTATGAGTACTTTATTATTGCTGAAAATGAGTGTGGTTTAGAAACTCAATTAACATTCGATGTTAATCTGTTAGATGGTAGAGATTATAGCAATTTAAACCTACCTGCTAATGGAGTAGGTTATGATGTTGGTTTTAGATTACCAGTAGCATTTGTAAATGGTAATATAGTGTATGAAGGTGGAGTTGCTGTACCAGATGTAAAAGTAATTGCAGAGAGACAAGATGGTGTTTCAGGTAATGCACTATTCTTTGATGGGGTGAATGATTATGCTCAGATTGGTGGTGCAGGCTTTTCGAATTTAGCTAAAGACTTCACTTTAAGTATGTGGGTTAGACCAGAAACAGTTTCTGGAGAGCAAGTCTTAATCTACAAGCACAATTCTTATACATTACTACTTAACAATGATAAGGTGAAAGTAGGGGTGTATAAAAGTGGCAATTTCGAATATGTACAATCAGATACAGCCTTAACCGCAGGAGATTATGTAAACATCACCGTTACACACGATACGAGTGATAGCTTGAAAATATATATCAATGGTTTAGTAGCCGCATCGCAGAAGATAGCAGTTGGAGGTATTGCAAACACTGTTAACAACATATATCTGGGAAGAAACGAAGGAGGTACAAGCTATTTCAACGGATATATAGATGAAGTTAGGATTTATAAAAATACTTTAGATTCAGATCAAGTAATTAGAGATTATGGCAGAATAGTTAATCCAGATGAAGATGGCTTGCAAGCATATTGGAGATTTGATGAAGGAGTAGGGCCATTTATATTTGATGCTTCTGAAGAAAGTGGAGTCTATCATCAAAATGATGGCAATCTGTTTGGAGCAACTTGGAGTGATGAAATTCCTACTGGAAGTCAGTTAGCTAATGCTTCTTATACTGATGAAGCGGGTAACTATTCAATTACAGGTATTATTTACGAGGGTAGTGGAGAGAACTTTACTATTTCACCTACAATGACTTTAGGTGGAGCTATTCACAGTTTCGATCCGAGCAAACAAATTGTATTTTTAGGTGAAGGAAGTAGCGTTGAAAATGGAGTTGATTTTAAAGATATTTCTTCATTTAGGGTAACAGGTAATGTATACTTTACTCATCTAAGTAAAAATGGAGAACAAGAGGTTGGTTCTAAAGGAATCAGCATCTACATAGATGGAGAAATTGCCGCTGTAAAAGATGGTAATTTGGTAACTACAGATGATTATGGCGCTTTCGATATTCAGGTTCCGATTGGTAGACACTTTTTAGAATTTAAAAAGCTAAATCATACTATTCAAAATACTGGTCGCTTCCCATTAGACAAAGATACTTGGGATTTCCAAGAACCAGTATCAGGCATCATTATGCTCGATAGTACTACTAAAGTATTAATTGGTCGTGCTGTTGGTGGTCCTGTTGAAAGAGACAAAATCTTAGGATTTGGCAAAAGTACCAATAACATAGGTGTAGTTAAATTCACTTTAGAATCGGCCAATGATGGTGGTTTGGTTTCAGAAACTGTATTTACCAATGATACATCAGGTGAATATTCAGTTGCGTTGCCACCAAAAGAATACAAAGTTACAGATGTAAAATATAAGAAAGATGATTCTTTTGTATTTACAGATGCTGTTGGAGCACCATTAGCACAAGAAAATGTAGATATGTCTACGTTGGTTTTCGATACAGAATCATTGGATAGTGTGTATGTAACAGATCAAGATACAACTATTTATATTAATTCAGATAACACAGTATTGTTAGATACAACTGGCATTACTGATGATCTGGTAATGATGGAAATTGACAGACCAGATACAGTCATTGCATTTAATAATACGACCAATGTGTTTGATACAACTGTTGTTACTGTAACAGATTCCTTTATGGTGATCTACAAAGCGAAGGAGGTATTAGATACAGTAAATGCATATGTTTATCATTTCAAAAGAAACTTTATTCTCAGAAACAAACCAGTAATAATTGTTACTGACCAATATGGTAGAGATTTTACTAAGTATGGTGGTGACTCATTATTGGTAATGAAAGATGCTTCTGATAAGAATTACTATGCTGATTTGAGTACACTTAATTATAGAGTATTCCAGCAGGGTAGCTCTTATAAAATGAACATCTTCTTGTTTGAGCAATATAAAAACATTGATTCCAATAAAGGATTTAATGTACCTGTTACTGATGCTGAGTTAACAATAAACAACTCATTGGGTACAGGTTTCTATTTAGAAACAAGTGGAGATCAAGAGCAAGCATATTTGTATTCTAACTCTGGTGCAGATATTATTAAAATGGATAGTTGGGATACGCTCTACCATTTTAAAGCTGGTACACCAAACTTGCTTGCAAATGCCAGTAAACCTGAAGAAAGTTATCTAAAAACCTTTACTATTCAGGCAAAAGCAGGAACGAATATAATCGAATGGCCAGAGCTTGGTGCAGGTGGACAACCGAATCCATTTAAGGGTTATGTATTGGGTGGTTTACAAATCGGAAATAACTTTGTAACCAAAGGTCCAGATAACGTTGATTTTGTATTAAGAGACCCACCATTTGATGGTAGTTACAGCTATATTTCTAAAGGTTCTACTTTTACAAGTACAAAAGAAGTATCTAATGATTTTGATGGTTCGGTTGGCTTAACACTTAAAACCACAGCAGGTCTTGAATTGTACAAAGGTTTAGGTGTAATTACGAAATCAACCGCGAATGTGACTACTGCAGGTACTTTAGGACTGAATGTGAGTGGAGGTTTTGGTTCAGAAAATGTTTACTCTTATGAAACAAATACGAGTTTCCAAACTAGAGATGATCCTACGCTAGTCGGAGCTCCAAGTGATTTATTTGTAGGTTCTTCAACCAACTTGCTATTTGGTATAGTTAAAAATCTTTCTTTAGTAGATGAAGCAGATTGTGCTTTAAGTAATGTTGAGTGCCCAGTTGATCTTACAGTGACTGCTAAAGACAAAGATGGCAATATCAAAACCATGAAACTCGCTCGCTATAAGCAGTTAGCATTTGGGCAAGGTGGCATAAATACAACATTCGTATACGATCAAAACCATATTGAAAATTATCTTATTCCAAACCTTAAAGCTTTAAGAGATAATTTGCTTACAGGTAATAGTAAGTATGTAAATAAGGTAAATGCGACAAATTATTCTGGAAAAGACGAAGATTGGATCGCAGAACACTTAGGTACTGATAATGATGATATTGTTTGGGGTACTTTAGCTGTATCTAACGATTTATCTCCAACAGGTCCAGATGGTATTTACTATCCTAATACAGGTCCGAGTTATACATTTACTCCAACTAGAAAAGGTGAAATTGACTCATTACGTTGGTTTAACCAACAGTTAAAAATGTGGACCAACACTTTAGCTGATAATGAGATAGCTAAATGGTTGGCAATTGAAGGATTTTCTTCTAAAAGTGAAAATATAAGTATTAGCGGACAGAGTGAATATACCTATGAATACACCGCAGAATGGGAAGATACAGATTTTAAGAACTTTAGTATTGGACCATTCGCAGAGGTAGGTACAGAATCAAAGCTTTCTGAATCAGGCAGTGGTGCAACAATTGACTATAACATTAAATTCTCATATACCAATACGACTAGCTCGTCCACCTCTAATGGAGATAGCTTTACAATTGGCTATAGTATTAATGACGATGATGTAGGAGATAGCGAGACCATAAATATTTATGGTACGAATGAAGACCCTTATTCAGCTTTCAATAAAAATTCATATAAGAATACGCCAATATTCCAGACACTTGCAGGGCAAACGGCTTGCCCTCATGAAGATGAGGTTACAATGAAGTTTACTTCAAAAGAATATGTGGGTGAAATTCTTGTAAACATTCAAAATGAAATAGATAATCTTACTGAAGATATTGATGACCTAGAGGTAGCAATAGATGCAGCAACAGGAGTTGTGAGTACTATTTCTGCTGGTTCAGCAATTTACATTCCGGGTGCAGGCTTGCCAATTGCAGCAGTTGTTGGTGGAGTAGGAGGTTCAGAAATCGAAAAGATGAAAGCTGATCTCAGAAAACTTGAAGCCAGAAAAGAAAAATTAGAGAAAAAGCAAACCTTACTTACTGATTTAAAAGCCAAATTAGGAGGTACTACAGATGTTACTTTAAGTAATAGAACACTGCAAAGAGACAAACCGGGGCTTTATATTAACGGTTCTCAAAAAGAAGCAGAGTTGTATAACATTCCGGCAGATGAATCAGCTTCATTCTATCTTACTTTCGCTAACGAAAGTGAAACAGACGATAACCAATATTACATTCTAGAAGTAATCGAATCTACCAATCCGGATGGTTTGGTTTTAAAAATTGATGGAGTGGCGATTTTGGCAAACAGAAGTTATCTGGTGCCGGGTGGTCAATCGTTAAGCAAGTCGTTAACCATTGAACGTGGACCATTCGAATTCAATTACGAAAATGTTCAGCTAGTTCTACATTCTGCTTGTCAGTATGATTTAACAGATAATGATGTGGATGTGGATGATACAGTAAGTGTTTCAGCTTATTTCTTACCAAGTTGTTCAGAGCCTGTAATATTCCAACCACAAGATAATTGGACGGTAAATAATAGTCTGGTAGACGATAATGATACAACCAGAATCCTGTATCAGATTGGGGGTTTCAATATCAACTATCCAAACTTTAGAGCAGTAGAATTACAATACAAGTCTTCGGGAGAAAGTGATGATGCATGGGTATTATTAGAAACATACTATAGAGATTCTACAGACCGAGCCGCTCTGGGTGGTAAAGAAGAAGATCCGATTATAGCCAGAGATGGAGATGGCTCTATTAAATATATTTGGAAACAAGTTGGCTCGAAAACACTCAACGGAGGTTATGTTTGGAGCGTGCCAGATGGAGATTACGATCTAAGAGCAGTTACAATTTGCGGTGAGCTTGGTAATTTGACTAGGGTATATTCATCAATCCATTCAGGAACAATTGATCGAGAAACGCCACATGCATTCGGTGCACCACAACCATCAGATGGAGTATTATCACCGGGAGACGAAATTCTTATTCAGTTTAATGAGCCTATAAATGCTGGTTTATTGAGACCTGCAAACTTCGATATCAGAGGTGTGCTGAATGGAGCAGATATCAGACATCCGGCAAGTGTTTACTTCGATGGAGTTGAGACCAATTACATGGAAATTCCTGAAGGTATTAGCTTAGCAAGAAGATCATTCACGATTGACTTTTATGCCAAGAGAAAAAATAGTGGTAAAGAAATTCTATTCTCTCAAGGATTTAATAGTGAGGAGGGCTTAACCATCGGGTTTAATAATAGTAACGAGTTAGAAATTTCACTTGCTAATCAAGTAATCACCTCAGCTAAGAGCATATCAGATGAGTACTGGCACCATTATGCAGTTACATTTGATGTAGAAGAAAGTACTGGCGCGATTTATATCGATGGTCAGTTAGAAGCAACAGATAACTCTTACAGCCCTGATTACAAAAGCACAGGTAAAATTTTAGTTGGTAAGCAAAAGTTTGATGCTGCAAATCCATTTAAAGGAAATATCCACGAACTCAGAATTTGGAGAAAAGCACTTAGCTTATCAGAAGTAAATATTTATGCTACCAAACGCTTATCTGGCAACGAACCGGGCTTAACCGGCAACTGGAGAATGGAAGAAGCTTATGGCACAATAGCCGAAGATTTAGCCAGAGATCGTCATGCAACTGTAAAAGCTACTTGGCAGGTTGAGCCAAACGGACACTCAGTAGATTTTAATGGTTCAGATGCCTTTGTGAAAACAAAGAGCCCAGCAGTTACAGATGAAATGAATTTCACATTGGAGTTCTGGTTCAAGGGTAGTAATGTGATTAATGCAACATTAATATCGAATGGTAGAGGAGATACGCTCAAAGATGTCTCAGGTGATTTGATTGACGCAAATAGAAATGGTTGGTCTGTAAATGCCAATGCAAATGGTTATTTCGAAGTCTGGAATAACGGTACAGTTTTCCAAGCGACGAATGAGAGTTATTTCGATGGAGAGTGGCACCACTTTGCATTAATCGTAAACAGAAGAACAAATACAGTTTGTGCGATTGATGGCGAACAGAAAAACACTATTACCAGCGAAGACTTTAATGGATTTGGAGGTGCTGGTTTATGGATTGGTTCACGAGGTTGGGTAGACCTAACTGGGGCAGAACAACACGATAAGTTCTTTACTGGTAAAATTGATGAACTTAAAGTTTGGCAAATTGCAAGACCGATCACTCAGATTAAGAGAGATATGCATTATATGCTAAATGGAGATGAACCAGGCTTACAGCTTTATCATCCATTTGATAGGTACAAAGAAATGGCTGGTTTACAAGTGCTCGATCCTACATTTATTAGCAGCACTGCTGATGGTACAGGAACTGCAATTGTAGATACGGCTAGTGTTGGTGGATCGGCAATACATTCGGAGATTACACCAACTGTAAAACTGCCAAGACCAGTAAGTAAGATCAACTTCAATTATTCTGCAAATGGAGATAAGATCATTCTTACTACCAACGATCCTGATAGTTTATTAGAAAATGTAATTCTTGATATTACAGTAAAAAATGTTGAAGATTTAAATGCCAATGTACTTTCATCTCCTGTTACTTGGTCTGCATTTGTAGACAAGAATCAGGTAACTTGGGAAGAGGAAGCATTGTATTATACCATTGAAGAAGGTGATGGACTTACTTTTGAAACCAAGATCAAAAACGCTGGTGGTAAGTTCGCAAACTTTGAAATTAAGAACCTTCCAACTTGGTTGAGTGCATCTCCTAGTAGCGGAACTATTTCACCTGTAAGCACAGAGCGAATCGTATTTACTGTCGATCCGAATATCAATATAGGCTCTTACAGTCAAGACTTACAATTGGTAACAGAATTCGGATTTGAAGAAGTAATGGTACTCGATCTTAAAGTGTATAAACCGCTTCCAGAAGACTGGGAAATTACAGAAACAGATTATCAATTCTCTATGAACGTGATCGCTCAGCTATCAATTAATGGAGAGATTTCTAGAGACCCAGACGATAAAGTAGCTGCTTTTGTAGGAAATGAATGTAGAGGAATTGCCGATTTAATTTATGTACCAGCTTACGATAATTATCAGGCATTCATCAATGTTTACAGCAACAGTACTACTGGTGAGCAAGTGAACTTCCGCATCTGGAATGCAAGTGATGGACAAGTACATCGAGATGTAACACCAAACTTTGTATTCTCGCCAAATGCGATTTACGGATCACCTTCAAGTCCAGAATTGCTAAAAGCAGAAGATGTAATCGAAGCTTCTACAACTTTACCGAAAGGTTGGAAATGGGTATCGTACTATTTGGCAGCAAACTCTCTGAAGTCTACAGATGAATTGTTGAAAGAGGTAAAAGCAGAGAATGGAGACTTAATCAAAGGTATAGACAAAGTAGATAGCTACGATAAAGAAGAAGGGTGGAAAGGTACACTTACCTTAAGTGGTGGTATCGAAAATGGCAAAGCTTACAAGTTGTATTTGAGTTATGCAAATGAATTTAAGTACAAAGGAAGATTGCTACGTGGCGAAGAAGTTACAATCAATATCAATAAAGATTGGAACTGGGTGGGTTATGTTGGCTTCAAGAATATGGCCATCAACCAAGCATTGTCTTCTTTCACCAATGCAACCACTGGTGACTTAATCAAGAGTCAGTATGCGGTAGCCATCTATGTCGAAAGTATTGGCTGGGTTGGTAACTTAACTTATCTACATCCTGGTGAAGGTTATATGATGAAAGCAGCCAAATCAGGTTCGATTACTTTCCCTAACCAAAGTTTTTCAGCAGGAGAAAGAGAGACAACTGGCTTCTTATCAGGAGTTGATAGTAGAGGTAGGGTTACCGATTCCAATTGGGATGTGAACTGGGCGAAATATAAGTATAACATGAATGCTGTGATTGAAGTAGAGAACTTACCAGATGAATTAGAGTCTGAGAAGAGTAGATTAGCAGCTGTGGTGAATGGTGAATATAGAGGTGTAGCTTATCCGGTTTATAATCCTTTACTTGAGAAAGATGTCTATTTTATGACCATCTACAGTAATTCAAACTTTGATGAAAAAATTGAGTTTGAGTTCTTTAATGGAAATGATGGATTGATTCACGAAGTAATTGGCGATTTCAAATTCACAAACGACAATTTGGAAGGTACGATGACTGATCCGGTATTATTACAAATCGGAGATGAACATCATCCAGTAAACACAATTGTCGAAAAGCTAGAATTTACAGCATATCCGAATCCTTTTGAGAAGAATTTAGATATAGATATTTATTCTCCTGAAGCAGGTAGTGTTACCGTCACTCTGGTGGATGTTAATGGTAAAGAAGTGCATAAAGAGGCTATCGACGATTTACAAGTTGGCAGCAACCATTATAACATCAAGACGAAAGGTTTGGCTAATGGTATTTACATCATCAGAATAGAAAAAGAAGATGGAGAATCGCTCTATCAGAAAATTCTGAAAAAATAAACCATTAAAAACACATAGATACATGCTTTAAAAAATCTGAAATCAATGAAAATAAGATTAATTTTTTCACTTCAAATCGTGTTTGCTTTAACAAGTTTTACTTTGTTAGGGCAAACACCCGATTGGGCGGTTGAACCTACTGCTTACAATAATTCGATGGTAATTACAGCAGTACTTAACATCAACACCATAGAGTCGAGAGATACAGCAGATATAGTAGCAGCATTTATTGGTAATGAGGTTAGAGGTGTAGCCAAACCTGTTACTTATTTAGAAAGCAAAGACAGGTATGTTGCTCAAATCATTATTTATAGCAATGAAGTAAATGAAGAGATTACCTTCAGACTGTATTGTAAAAATGACGATATAATTAGTAGCTCTGTAATTTCACCTATTGTTTTTCAAGCGGATGGCATTCTAGGAAGTTTTTCAGACCCGGTAATTATCAAAGATAATAACCAACCGACAGATTTGGCATTAACTGACAGTGTTGTTCAAGAGAATCAGCCAGAAGGATTGTTTGTTGGTAAGTTTTCTACAGTAGATGATGATGCTACAGATACTTTCACCTATGAACTATTGACTGGTGAAGGTGATAAAGATAATTCGCTGTTCGACATTAGTAATGATACTTTGTATGTGCTACAAACTTTCAATTTTGAAACAGACACGGCTTATTCAATCAGAGTGAAGTCTACAGACAGTAAAGGAGGTAGTATAGATAAATCATTTCAGATTTATGTAGATAATATCAATGATCTTCCAACTGATATTTTCATTTCGAATCAGCAAATAGCAGAAAATAATGAGGTAGGAGAGTTTGTTGCTATTTTATCTACAGACGATCAAGATGTGGCAGATATCCATACTTACACTTTGGTTGATGGGGTAGTTGAAAATTCTTTATTCGAAATTTCTGGGGATTCTTTATTTGCTGCTCAGAGTTTAAACTTTGAGACAAAATCTTCTTATACCATTAAAATACAAACAGATGATGGTAGGGGAGGTACTTTAGCTAAAGAATTCACCATTCAAGTTTTAGATGCTAATGATAAGCCTGAGATAAAAGATCGAACATTCAGCATTAATGAAAATACATCTAGCGGAACAGAGATAGGGACATTTACAAGTTTTGATCAAGACCCTGGTACAGAGTTTACTTATAGCATAATCGAGATTAGTGCAGATTCAGGCGTATTTGCTTTGAGTACAGATGGAATTTTGACAGTAGATAACAATGCCCTTTTAGATTATGAAGTAACTACTGATTATACATTGAGGGTTGAAGTAAGTGATAATGGTAATCCTTCTTTAAAAGATACAGCTTTAGTTACAATCAATATCATTGATATTATAGAGAAAGAGTTTGCTTACAATAATGTAATTACTCCAAATGGTGATGGTTATAATGATGTTTTATTCATTCATAATCTGGATTTGTACGAAGAGTATACTCTTTCAATTTTTGATAGTAGAGGTATAGAAGTTTATTCAACTTCAGATTACGATAACTCTTGGGGAGGTTCAGATTTGCAAGCAGGGACATATTACTTGCATTTTAGTGCCTCTAACACACCTTTTGTCTACAAAGAAATTTTGACCATCATCAAATAAAATAGCTATCACAAGCAGTACTTTCTAATTCATAAAATTACCTGATGCAGCTATGAAAAAGATATTATATTTTTTAATTACTTGTGTGTTTTGTCCTTTTTTAAGTTACGGACAATATTCGGTTGAAAACCGCTTGTTCCAGATGAACAAGTTTAGTATTAATAATGCTTATGCAGGTTTTGATGGCATACCGCGATTGTCGATTACTGGTAGTTATCAAACAAACCGCACAAATGATGAAGCTACCAATTATTTTCATCTGATCAACTTTGATATGCCAGTGGCTACCAATTTGAGTATTGGAACCAGATTTATGCATTTGCAAAAAGGCAATGTGCAAAACATGGTAATTGAGCAATCAATAGGATATAAGCTTGATCTGAATAAGCAACATAAACTGAATTTTGGTTTAGGTTTGGGTATCCAGAAAAACTCATTGGCTACAGATGTATATACTAATAGGTATGTGCAAGCCAATGATCCACTTATAGACCAAGGTAATTACAACGAAACTCAAACTCGTATTGAGTTTGGTGCAGTTTATCAGTTTAAATCATTAGAAGTTTCATTTTCAAGCCCGATGTTGGTTGGTACCGATGGAATTGAACAAGGTTTAAATGCTTATGCAGATTATGATTTTTATTTCAGCGGAGATAAATACCGCTTAACATTAGCCACAATGTATAGTAAAACTGGAGTTTCTGGTATTCAGAATGAAATTTATGCTTCAACTCAATTTGAGTATAACAAAATTATTTGGATACAAGCTGGTTACACAGATTCAGAAATATTGCATGTTGGAAGTGGTGTAAATTTAAAAGCGCTCAACCTCGGATATAACTATAGTATTCCGCTTAGTAATGAGTTACATTCATTGATAAATAATAATCATCAGATCAGTTTGGTTTTTCAATTTAGAAAATTTGCCAGATACAAAAAATTTGGTCGAGTTGAAAGATAGAACACTAGGTACTTAAAATATAGCTCCTAATTTACATAGCCAATTTGTATAATTAGGAGCTTTTATTTTTACATATTATTAGTTTTCGAATTCATATTTTCTGTTGGCGCGCTAATCAATCCATAGTATCGACCCATCCAATAAGGCAACAGCCAAACATCTCCCGCACTAATTAATTGATCACCATTACCTTCTTTATCAAGTTTAAAAATATCTCCATTGTGTCTATGCAATGGCAGTTCTGCAAGAGGTAATAATTCTTTCGTTGTCTGATTTCTAAAGTTCTCAGGAAGCAATTCTATATCTTTTCTATGTGAGTTGTGTACAGCCCAGTTTCTCAGATCCATTGGATAGTTTTTGAGATATAATATTGATGCATCTAAATCAATTTCCTTTTCACCAGTTTGAGAATAAATAAAATTCCATAATGCATTTTTCTCTGGCCTCTCAACCATCCAATGGTCTTTAATACTAGCTTTATATTGTTCTTTTAATTGATTATCAAAAGCATATTGATATAGACCTTGGTATGCCAGAAAATACATTTCATCATCTGAGTGATTCCATTCATGAGAAAGATTTTTGCTCCATTCGTCTTCATCACTAGGGCTAATTTTACTTATTGGTCTCAGTAAATTTTCAAGGTAGCCATCCTTTTCCATCAATTCATAGGCTTTTTCCTTGTACTTTTCTTTACCAGTAAATTTGTATGCTGTTTGTAAAAAGGCAATTATATTGGATGAATACAATCTTCTATCTCCCACATTTGTTGGAAAACTGTTCACGTAATCAGGATTCCATTTTCCCCAAAGTGTTGGCTCACCATCTATATCGATAATATACATGTCATTTTCGACGATGTATCCCATCATGTCATCGAGGCATTTCAATGCTCGTTTTTTCCAATCTTCATCATCTGCCAATTCGAGCACAGCAGTAAGGGCGAATATTTGCCCCACAGCTTGGTCGCTACTAGCAGTTGATCTCCAAGTCCAATTTTCATGATCAGCACCTTGTATCCACATTTTAGCAGGGCTTCCTGTTTCAATTTCTGTCTTTTCCCAACCTTTCTTTTTAGTGTTTACTACAATGTAATCTCTTTCGAAACTTCGTGCAAAAAGACCATCAATATTTGTAATTGTGTGCAAACGTTCCATTGCTTCGAATGCTTCGTAGGCATTCAATTTGGCTTCTTCTGATTCGGTTACTTTGTATCTGTAAAGTTGACTTGCCAAATACATAGCGGTCCATAAATTATCACTTGGTTGATGGTTCATTTTAGCAGAAGCATAGCCATTATCCAAGCTACTTACACTACAGTTAAATCCATAGCGAATATTTTTTTCTCGAACCTGTTTTTCATAAAACATGGCTTTTGCTTCCAGAGTCATTTCTTGTAAAATGATTTTACCCAAACCTTTATCAGTGAGAATTAAGACACTGTTATCTTTACCTTCTGCTAAAGCTGTTACTTCATTTCCCGGTAGCCATCTTTCTCCAGCAAAGTAACTATACTTACCATTTTTGTTTAGCTTAAAAGTTCCTTTAGTACTGCCAAACCAAAGTTCTCCATAAATTTCTTTTACCGTGGTGATTTCTGGCCAAGGCAGATTTTTTATAAGTTTATTTTCTGAGAGAAAGAGATAACCTTCTTTTGTTCCAACAACTACTTTTCCATCAAACAAGGCGGCACTCGTAATTCCATTTCTTTCTAGTAGAATATTTATAGTTTGGTCTTTACTAAACTCTGTGATAGCATTTGGGCTTACTATTAAAAAACGGTTATTGGTATTATCATAAATGAGATTAATTACATCTTTGTAAGAACTCGTCCAAATTTTGTTACCGTTTTCATCAATGAATGCAAGTGTATTTTGATCTGAAACCAGAAAGTTGAAATCACTTCCTTTTGCAAAAACATTGGCTTGTGGCATTTTGTGCTCTATTTGAATTTTACCTGCCCATGCATTACTAAAAATGTATTGATCATCTAGATAAATGGTCTGCCTATCAGCAGTGATGATAGAAGCTATATTTTTTGATTCAAGAGGTGTGTATGAGATGTCTTTTGTTAATTTTCCAGAATAAAATAGATTTCCATTCTCTGGCATAAGTAATCCCTTATCAGATAAGATTCGGATATTTCCATTCCGGTCTTGAGAGATAGATTTCAGTTTGAGGTTTTGTTGCTCTTTGGATAGGTAGTATTTCACACTGTATTCCTGAATGTAAGGAACATCTTGATAAACAGTTTGACCAAGCGAATTTACTTCATTTCCCTTATCTTCAACTGTTGGCATCTTCTTACCACAAGCACTCAATAAAATGGAGAATAACAACAAAAACTCAAATACTTTTTTCATCTTCTTAATTATCAGTAAAGTTATACACACATTTATAGTACTGCCCAAATCAGTAAGAAGACTACTGAAGTGATCTAGAAAATTTTGTTTTGAGGTGAAATTAGAATGATAATTTTAAATAAGTTTTGAGTACATTATTTTCAAATGAGCTTAAGATGCAACCCCAACTCCCAATTTCCTCATATACAAAATACAATACTTTGTCTATAAAATGCACGCAAACTTCTAAAAGCGATTTCAGAGCTGAGAATACTTGTTATCATTAAAAAAAATTCAAACCAGCGAATGAGATTATTTCTAATAGTTAGTGCATTGCTATTTTTCCATTCTTTTCTGCATGCTCAAAGGTTTTTTACAGCTCCTATACAGGGAAAGGATAGAACTTATTTATACAAAAAAGTAAAATTAGATAAAGTATCTACAAATAAACCACTAATAATTATTCTCCATAAAAATGGTAACAATGCCAAAGAGGTATTTTATTTAGATGAGATATGGGCAAATGTAAAGTATGATGCACATTTGGTGTTTCCCAATGCTTATGCCAAGCAATGGAATTGTGAAGATAGTGTTTCCAGTGATGTTGATTTTATTCAGTATATCACAGAAAATCTGTATAAAAGCTTTCTTATAGATAGAAATAGGATTTACTTGATAACAGACGAAAGTAATAGTTGCTTAGTAGAGCAGTTTAACAAAGCGTATCCGGATAAGCTTGCTAGTTTTCAATATCTACCTACAGAGCAGACGTATAATATTACCAATGCCATCAACAATCTTCTAGCAAGTGATCATACAACTGAGACTCAGTATGAGCTTTGGGAGCCTAAGGTTAAAGAAGAACGGCTTTCACCTATAGACTCGCTTATAAAATTCAGTTATCACAAGCGTGTAATGTTTACGCTTCATGGAGGTTTTTTGTCATTAATAAGCGCTGTTAAAACTGAACCCTCCGATGGTATTGATGTAGATTTAAGTGACCATCATACCTATATGGGTTTCGAGATTTCTAAATGGATGAGCGATTCCATCGGTTGGTTTGTAGATTATAGTAAACTCTCGACACCCAAAGAAGAAGCCTCTGGTAAAATGGTAAGAGGTACAATTACCAGTTTAACTGTGGGCTTAAAATACGCTTTCAGTCAATTTAATTACAGGCCATATTTCTTTATTGGTTCTGGTCCTATGTCTGTTACGTCATTTGAAGGGAGCATGGGAGGTAGTATGAATGGCGACCGACGAATGACCTTACATACCACCATAGGTACAGGTCTTGGCTTTCGGTTTAAAAAACGATTTATTGTAGGGAGTGAATTGAGATATATTCATTCCGCAGAGTTTGATGATGCAGGATCAATAACTGCAGTAAGAGGTTTTAATTTAAACTTTAATGTCTCCTACATTTTTAATGCAAAACACCAGAAAACTCTTTTACCATTACTCAACAACAAATAATGAGACTAATCACTTTCAATAAAATAATATGCTTATTCATATTATTTATACTTACCCATAATGTATTTTCTCAGGATAAATTTACCCTGAGTGGTAATGTAACAGATGCTACAACTGGTGAAAAGTTAGTTGGTGTTTCTGTTATTATAAAAGAGATTAATGGGGGAAGCACAACCAATTTAGATGGATTTTATTCTATAAATCTGGCAGCAGGTACTTACAATCTTACTTATAGTTACATAGGCTATCAAAAAACAACAAAGACTGTAAACTTGACTAAAAGTTTTAATATAAATGTTGCATTAGAACAAGCTACAGAAAGATTAGAAGAAGTTGAAATTTTGGCTGAAGATGAGAATAGCTCCATCGATGTACAAAATATTGAGATGAGCGTAAACAAGCTTGATATAAAGGTAATTAAGAAACTGCCTGCCTTAATGGGTGAAGTAGATATTGTAAAAAGTTTACAGTTTTTACCGGGTGTAAGTTCTGTAGGAGAGGGCTCTTCTGGTTTTAATGTAAGAGGTGGAAGTGTTGGGCAAAACTTGGTGCTAATGGATCAAGCTCCATTGTATAATTCTTCGCACATGCTTGGTTTTTTCTCTGTGTTTAATCCAGATGCAGTAGAAGATGTAAAACTTTATAAAGGTGGAATTCCAGCAGATTATGGAGGGCGATTAAGTTCGGTATTAGATGTAAACTTGAAAGAAGGTAATTTAGAGAAAACCGAGGTAAATGGTGGAGTAGGAGTAATCTTTAGTCGTTTAGCAGTAGAGACTCCTATTGTAAAAAATAAAGGTTCTGTTTTAGTTGCTGCCAGAAGGTCTTACATTGATGGACTAACAGCATTGTTCGATGACGATTTTGAAGGGCTAGGCCTCAATTTTTACGATTTAACGCTAAAGAGTAATTATAAACTAGGTAATAAAAGTACCATTTATCTTTCTGGATTTTTAGGAAAAGATAATTTTGGCTTTGCAGAAGATGGTGGATTTAGTTGGGGAAATAAAACTGGTACTTTAAGATGGAATTATAAGTTTAATGATCGGTTTCAGGCTAATGTTTCAGCAGTTTTAAGTAATTACGAGTATCAGCTTTCTTTCGAAGAAGACGAAGAAAATACATATGATTGGACGTCATCCATCACTAATTATAAGATTAAACCAGATTTCAATTATTTTATCTCCGAAAACTCAGAACTCTCTTTCGGTGTAGAAGGCAACTATTACAACTTCGAACCATCAACCACTTACGGTACAAATGATGGTGAATTTATTGATACCAGCTTAGACAGAAAATATGCTTCTGAGTCTGCTGCGTATTTGTCGCATCAATTTAAAATATTCGATGCGATTGAAGTAAAATACGGTTTGAGGGTTTCTAATTTTAGGTTAGTTGGTCCGGGTTCAGCAGCTTTCTATAATGATACTATTCCAGGGCTTCGTAGAACTGTGGTGGAAGAAAAATCTTATAACAGTGGAGAAACAATTGCTTCTTATACTACACCAGAACCCAGACTTGCCATTAAGGTCGGATTGAACAATAATGAGTCTATCAAGATGAGCTATAACCGAATGGCACAATACATTCATTTTATATCAAACTCAACAGCTTCGAACCCACTTAATATCTGGACTCCGAGTTCAAATAATTTAAAACCTACTGTAGGTGATCAATTTGCACTAGGATATTTTAAAGCTTTTAATCATAAAGAAAATGATTATGAGTTTTCGGCAGAAGTTTTTTATAAGAAATCTGAAAATGAGGTTGATTATATTAATGGAGCCGAACTGTTGGGAAATGAATATCTAGAAGGTGAGTTGTTGAGCGGTCTTGGTAGGTCTTACGGATTAGAATTATACTTGCAGAAAAAGACTGGTACTTTTACCGGTTGGGTGAGCTACACATTAAGTAGGTCTGAGTTAAAAGTAGATGGCATAAATAATGGCGACTGGTATTTATCAAGATACGATCAATTGCACAATTTAAAAGTGGTGGGCAGCTATAAATTCAATGGCAGATGGACAATTACTTCGGACTTTGCTTTTGCCACAGGTACGCCAACTACATTCCCGAATCAGAAATATATTTCACAAGGAATTGTAATTCCATATAACTCAGGAAATACTAGAAACAATGTGAGATTAAGTCCATATCACAGGCTCGATCTTTCATTAAGAATGGAAGGTAAAACTCATAAAAACAATGGTAAAAAAAGGAAAGTGAAAGACTATTGGGTATTTTCAATTTATAATGTTTATGCGCATCAGAATGCTTTTTCGATCTATTTTACCCAATCAGATTATCGAGTTTCTACAGGTCAGGTTTTAGGAACCGAAGCACATAAAGTATCAATAATTGGTACCATGGTTCCTTCTTTTTCTTACAACTTTAATTTTTAATAAAATGATAAGTAAACATATATTGGATAAAGCCAAAACCTATTTTTCGTTATGCATAATCTCTTTAGTTTTGATTGCTTGTGATGATGAAATAACAGTAGATACGGGCTCTTCAACTCCGATTTTAAATATAGATGCTTGGGTAAACGATAAATCAGGAGAACAATACATTTACCTCACCACCACGCAAGATTATTTTGATGATGAATTACCTCCTGTGGTTTCTGGGGCAGAAGTCACTATTACAGACAGTGAGCAAAATACTTTTACATTTACTGAAGATACCGACTCAGATGAAGGCGCATATGTGTGGGTTCCAGATAGTACTACAAGCAATTTGGTAGTTGAAGGCAGAACATACACGCTTAGTGTGATTGTGGATGGAGAGGAATTTACTTCAACTAGTACTGCTGGTAGAGTTCCGCAAGTAGATAGTATTAGTATTTATCTTGAGGTAAAAGAAGGTAGAATGAAGGATGAATATATTGCTGAGTTTTGGGCAGTAGACCCAGTAGGAACAGGCGATACTTATTGGATTAAGACTTATAAAAATGGAACATTACTTACCAAACCAAGTGAGCTAAACATTGCTTATGATGCTAGCAAAAACTCTGGTGGATTAGATGGAGTTACTTTTATTTCTAATGTGAGAGAAGGAATTAATGCAAATGAAACAGACGATGATGGATTTAGAGCATCACCTTTAACTTTTCTAGATTCAATTTATGTAGAAATTAATTCGCTCACAGAAGCTTCATTTTCGTATATGTCTGAGGTGATCACCCAAACCAATAAAGATGGTGGTATTTCAGAATTGCTTACTGCCACAGCATTGGCAAATGTCTCCTGCAATATTTATAGTACAGCAGAAAATGGGTCTGAGATAGTCGGCTTCTTTAATGTTTCAACCACATCTGGTTTAGGCAAAAAATTTAGAACTGTAAGTGATTTATCACCTTAAGTTTTCTGCTATTTGATGACAAAAATTTTAGGGGTTATATTCTTCTATAAGGATATAACCTTCTTTAAATTTCTATATATAAATTCTCTAGTTGTACGAAGTGAAAAATTGATTTTAATTCCGTTTCCAAAGTTTATCTCCTACAATGGCATTTAGTACTTTTTCTCTTAGGTTTTTTGCAATTGGAATTACCTTTTCTCTTATGTGCAGCAAGTTGCCTTCTATTCTTTCTACTTTTTCAATAGCAATTATAAACGACTTATGCACTCTTATAAAAGCATTTGATGGTAGTTGTTGCTCTATGCTTTTGAGGGAAATTAAAGCCACATGTGGATTGTTTATATTTTTCATAGAGATTTTCACATAATCCTGCATGGCTTCTATAAACAGAATATCTTCGAATAAGATTTTCACCAAATTCCCATCTTCTTTTATAAAAAAATGATTTTCTGTAGAAGGTTTCGTATTGGTATTTTTCAATTCTATAAGTTCTTTAGCCTTGTTTACAGCACTCATAAAACGGCTAAACGGAATTGGTTTCATTAAGTAGTCAACAGCTTTTAAGTCGTAGCTTTCGATGGCAAACTCTCTATAAGCTGTAGTAAAAATAGTGAGTGGAGGTGAGTCTAACGATTTTAAGAATTCAAGTCCATTGAGCTTTGGCATATTAATATCTAGAAAGATTAAATCAATTTGTTGTTCTTGAATTATCTCATTGGCTATTAGTGCATTTTCACAAAGGCCGACAAGTTCAAGAAAACTCACATCGTTTATATAATCTTCCAATCCTTTTCTGGCTGGAAATTCATCATCTATAACTAGGCATTTAATTTTCATAAACTTTCAATTTTAAATCTACTTCATAAATACCATCAACATCATTTATATTAAGCGTATGTTTGTTAGGATAACTCAGGTCTAATCTTCGTTTTACATTAGCTAATCCTAATCCACCTTTTAAAGGTTCATAATCTTCTGGCTCATAAGAATTTATACACTTAAATCTAAGTTCATCATCTTTAAAGCTTATTTGAACTTTTACGAAAAAATCTAATTTCCCAGAGTTTTTGCTATGCTTAAATGCATTTTCTACAAAAGGAATAAATAGCATAGGAGCAACCTCAATCGACGCCAATTCTTCTTCTTCATCCAGTTCTAAGTTAAAGGCTACTTGGTTTCCGTTCCGGATTTCTTCTATCGCACTAAAGTTTTTTAAATGAGATATCTCTTTAAGTAAAGATACTTTCGATTGACCTATATCATAAATTTGATGGCTAAGTAAATCAGATAACTTTTCTAAAGTTTCCCTAGCTAGCTCAGCAGTTCTTGGTATATGTACATAAATACTGTTGAGTGAGTTAAACAAAAAATGAGGATTTATCTGACTTTTAAGTAATTGTAACTCGGTTTCTAAATTTTTTTTCTTTAGCTCTTCAGCATATTTATCTTTTATAGCTTGCTGTATTATCAGATATGTGCTCATCGAAATCAATACGATTAAAACCACTTCTGTTAGGTTTATAATAAATCCTTCTACAGTAGAAAATAATTCAGCAGCTTCAGTAGCGCCTAAAAATCCAAGCCAAGTAGAAATAATCTGAGTATTGATAAAAGTTACGATACCCATTGTAAGCAATAGCAAAATACTGAACTGTAGATATTTTTGTTTTTCCCAGTATTTTGGAATGATGTAAAAAATATTGAGATAGCTAATACCAGTGTAGAAAATAAAATTGATACTTTGGTTTAGTAAATTATGCATGAGGTTATTATGCCAAACCAAATCTCTAATAGAAAAAACAAGCCAAAGTAAAGCCCAAAATACGATATGATATAATGGAGTTCTAAATATACTGTTTACATCTTTTTCTACTTTCTCACTCATTATATATGTTTTAATTTTTATAAATGTAGCACATCCAATGATTTACTAAAAATCTAGATTAATTACTTTTTTTGTGCTCCATCGAGATAAAAATCCCAAAAAAGATACTTCTCAAACCAGCAGATCTTTTCGCTGTTCGATCCATTCCATCAGGAGAATATTCGTAGCCAAAAATGTTATCTGTATTAAACAGGTTTTTTACAGAAAACACGCAAACCGCAAAGTGTCCCCAAACATTAGTGAGGTAAGAAAAGTCGGCACTAAAGTTATGGTAATTAGGTGTTTGTGCATTCATAAATATCTCTGTAGTTGGATTGTTATATGGCCTACCAGTTGCAAATGCATACCTAGCAGATATTTTACTTCTAATGCTAGAAATCGAATATCGATATATGAGATTTAATGTATGATTTGCGATAAAGTCTGGCGCTGCTTTTATAGGATAATCTCGAAAATACCTTTCAGAATCAATATAAGAATAAGAAATCCAATAATCTGAATTCGGGATTGTCGCTTCATCTCGCCAAAAAAGATCAATGCCTTTTGCATATCCATTTCCACCATTACTGTAGCCAAAGCTCATGGTTTCGGTATTAAACTCCTCTGAATAAGGATCGCCTAATACCAATTGATCGTAGTCTTTGTAATAAACTTCTGTTCTGAAAGTATATCTGTTTTCTTCAATCCATTGGAAATTAGCAATATAATGGGTGGCATTTTCAAAACCAAGACTAGTTTGCCTCCTCAAATAATCTGATTCTGGTTGCTGATAAAACTTGCCATAAGCTAAAGAGACTTGTGTTTTTTCGCCAGTTTTATATGCCATTGAAAGCCTTGGTGCAATGTTTTGTTTATTGATGATGCTATTATTTTCCAATCTAACACCTGCTCTAAAAGCCAATCTATTTCCCAAATGAATGTTTGATTCTGCAAAGAAAGCTTCGTAATTTCCATTTACAGAACTAAAGTATTGATTAAACTGGTAATCGTCATTTTGATGTTGCACTTCTCCACCAAACTTTATATCCATCCCATTATACAGTTCTCTTTCTGCTCTTAGTTTAGCCATAAACATTCGCTCAGTGGCTGGAAATATATCTTTCTCTGTTCCCATATCATCTTCATTAAAATTCAAGGAAACTCCGCTATACAAAATCCACTCTTTGCCCATAGGAAATACCATAGATGCACTGGCAAATAAGTTTTGATTTTTGTTGTAAAACTGTTCTTCACTATTCAAACCATCATAAGAAAGTTTAATGCGAGAATTATCGTAATTAACAAACAATTTAGCCATACTGCCATTATCACCTTCTTTTTGCATTACCAGAGAAGTGCCGAAAGATTCTGGTGCTTTATCCCAGTTTACTCTTTGTTTGTTTACACTGAAGTAAGGCTGTAAGTTGTTATAACGCAAACCGCCAGAAACAGCTAATTCACCAAATTTTCTGTTATGTGTTACACTTGCACCAAGTAAAGGCATAATACCGATATTTGTAGATGGATTTTCGGGTAATTTTTCGCTATCTAGAATGAGAACAGAAGATAAAGCCTGACCATATTCCGCAGAATATCCACCCGTACTAAAAGCCACTCCACTAAATAAAAAAGGAGAAAACCTACCTCTTTGAGGAATATCGGGCACATCACTAAAAAAAGGTTTATTCACCAACATACCATCTATTATAGTTTTGGTTTCTGAAGCAGTACCACCTCTTACAAACAATCCGGATTCGTTACCCACTTGTTGAGCACCAGGTAAACTTTGCAAGGCCGCATAAATGTCTGCTTGTGAACCCGGAGTTTGAACCACATCTAGCGGTTTTAATACAACGGATTGTTTTTTATCTGAAACCTCAAACGAACCAGCCGAAATCTCAACTGTTTGTAATTCATTTGAATTCGATTTCAATTTTATTTTTAGTTCTATATTGTCTCCTTCTAATGTTAGCGATTTTTGATACTTTTTATATCCGATATAACTCACCACCAATTTTACTCCACCAGTTGCTTCGGTTGTAAAGCTAAATTTACCAGATTCGTTACTGACAGATCCATCATAAATTTGATCTAAATAGACATTGGCATAAGCTACCGGATTATCTTTTTCATCAGTAATAATTCCTGATATTTTGGTTTGCCCAAAAGCTTGCAGGCTAAAAAATAGGAGAAGAAGCGTGATAGTTTTCATGAATTTATGAAGAGTTGAAGCTCTGGAAATTGACACCAGAGCCAAATATTTGAGAGGATATTGAGGTATTATATTTTAGAAGAAAGAGATGCCAATCTTTGATTTTCGGGAAACTCTTTTAAACCTTTATTTAGGAATATTTTAGCCTGATCGTAATTTTCTTCTCGTAGGTAAAAACTCACTAACATATAATAAACCTCATCTCTTCCCCAAGTTGGTGCAGCGGCTTCATCTATAGTTTTGTCTGGTAGGCTCAATGCTTTCAAAAATTGAGATTCTGCAATTTTTCCGCCTCCGTACTCTTCAGGAGTATAAAAATCACTTGAACCTGACTGCAAATAAGCTCTTAAATTGTTATCATTCAGTTTTAGCGATTTCTTAATATTAGTGTTGACTTTTGCACTCAAATTCATAGCCTTTGATGGATTGATGCTAATATTGATACCTAAAGCACGAGCCAATAGCGCATATTCTTCAGTATTTTTATCTTTAATTTCTTCTAATATATTAATGGCTTCATCCATTGTTTGTGAAGCAGCTTCGTTGTCGCTTTCAGAAGACTTCATATAATAGAGACTTAAATCAATCTTCGCATTAGCGAGCCAATATTTTGCCCAAGGGTTTTCCTCACTTTCAACAGCAGTTTCTAATTCTGAAATCACTTGCATTAAAGGATCATCATCCGATTGCATAAAGCATTGCCCAAAAGCTTGATAAATTTTATCTTCAATCCCATCAAAAGAGCTTTGAGAAAAAGCAGTAATAGTTAAAAAGAAAGAGAAAAAAATACTTAAAATAAGTTTCATGTTATTCGTTTTTTGAGTTCCATTAAAATTTATATGATAATGATAAGGCGATAAGGTATTCTCAAAAAACAGAATGGATGACTAGTACTGAATAGTAGATAATCGGACGTGGATAGTCGACTTACTACCTATATAAATTTGGGTTTCTGGCTTTATAACAATGGCAGGCTTAAATTATAATTCCTATTTGTATAGCATTATGCTTTCTAGCTTTGCGAGTAAGCTCTAAGGTATTAATGAATTTCTGATTTGCAAATATCTTTCGATTTCTATTAATTTGTGCTTGTTATGAAAACACAAAGAAACTCCTTTCATTTCACCTTTCGAAACATTAAAAATAGGGACTCTTACCACTATTGCTAATAGCTTTTTTCTTCTGATTTTCAGTCTTGACACAATTCGTTAATTACGACTAGTATATCTAAATAATATTACTAGATCGCAATAAAGAATTTTTAAATGTCGGCATTTAGACCATTGGTCTATGGCTTTGCTGTATCAGAATTTTAATTAAAATCTTACAATTCAAACATTTAAAGAAGTTTAAAATGCAATTACCATATATAGAGCCCTATAAAATAAAAATGGTGGAATCGATCAAAAAATCTACTATTGAAGAACGTAAGCAATGGATTAAAGAAGCCAAGTATAACTTATTCAAGCTATCTAGTGACAAGGTAATTATCGATTTGCTTACAGATTCTGGTACAGGCGCCATGTCTGATATGCAATGGGCAGAAATGATGCAGGGTGACGAAAGTTATGCAGGTTCGCGTTCTTTCGAAAAACTACAATCTATGGTAAGAGATTTAACAGGTTTCCCATATTTTATACCGACTCATCAAGGTAGAGCAGCAGAAAACGTTTTGTTTTCTTCATTAGTGAAAGCGGGTGATTTGGTGCCCGGCAATTCTCATTTCGATACCACAAAAGGGCACATCGAATTTAGAAATGCAACTGCTGTAGATTGCACAATCGACGAAGCTTTTGATACCTCAAGCCTCCATCCTTTTAAAGGAAATGTAGATATACAAAAACTGCAAAATGTTATTGCATCCACGTCTTTAGAGAAGATCCCCTTTGTAATTTTAACATTAACCTGTAATACTGCTGGTGGTCAACCTGTATCGATGCAGAATATTCGAGAAGTATCTGAGCTTTGTAAGCAATATAATATTCCTTTATACTTCGACTCTGCTCGCTTTGCCGAGAATGCTTATTTCATTAAAGTGAGAGAAGAGGAGTTTGCAGATAAAACCATCAAAGAAATTGTAAAAGAAATGTTCTCTTACGGAGATGGCATGACGATGAGTGCAAAGAAAGATGGCATAGTAAACATGGGTGGTTTTATAAGTTTGAGAGATGCTCAAGTTTATCAGCAGTGTACCACTTTTAATATTATGTATGAAGGTTTTATTACATATGGTGGTATGTCGGGTCGCGATATGGGAGCATTAGCCTGCGGACTAGACGAAGCAACCGAGTTTGATTATTTAGAAAGCAGAATACAGCAAGTCCACTATTTAGGAAATAGATTAGTTGAATTTGGCGTACCCGTGCAACAACCATTTGGCGGCCATGCAATCTATGTAGATGCCGATAGGTTTGTGCCTAACATTGCTAAAACAGAATATCGTGCTCAAGCTCTGGCCATCGAGTTATATATCACTGCTGGTATTAGAGGAGTCGAAATCGGAACCATTATGGCTGATAGAGATCCGGTTACGAGAGATAACAGATATCCGAAATTAGAGTTGGTAAGATTGGCTATACCAAGACGAACTTACACACTTTCGCATATGGAATATGTAGCAGTTGCTTTAAAGAATATCTACGATACTCGCCACGAGGCAAAGTTTGGCTATGAAATAAAATGGGAAGCACCGATTATGCGCCATTTCACAGTCGAACTCGAAAAAATAGGAGTTAATTAAAATAGTAAATTTCTAGAAGGCTTTTACAAAAATATTTTTGAAAGTCTTCTAGGTTTATTCCTTCCCATACATCTCACAAAATCGCTACAATAAGCTTCCCACCTTATGAATCTCCGTTCTCTAAATATAAGTTTTTAGTGATATCAGTTTTATTTAAACATCTAACTTTTACGAATACCGGAGTATAGATATTAAGCAAATTAATTATTAAGTCGTGTGCAATTAAATTGCTTAAATAGTTGTTTAGTTTGGGATTCTTTGCACTATATTTAATCCATGAAAAAGGCTTAATATGATATATCGTTTAACAACATGCTAGAAATACAAAATATACTTTTATTGGAAGATTCTGAGGCGGATCAGATAATGATTAAGAGGTACTTATTTAGCGCTGGAATATTAGCGAATATAATAGCATGCGATAATAAAGAGTCTTTTAATAAAAACTTAAAGAATTTAAAACCAGATTTAGTTCTGTTAGATTACCATGTTCCTGGCTTTAACTACAATGAAGCTTTTAGTATTCTAAAAAAAATAAATCCTAACATTCCTGTAATTTATGTAACAGGAGTAATCCCTATAAATATAGCTTCTCAAACTAGTTTGGTAGATGCAGATGCTTTTGTTATAAAAGATAACTTGAGTGATTTACCACTGGTAGTACAAAGTGTTTATCTCCATAAAATAGCTAAAAATGGAAAAGATAAATCAACAAGTTTAGATGATTTAGATAAGCGTAAAAAGTTATTAGAGCTAATGAAAAGCAATAAAATCTTTATGGGATTTTTAAATAATTGAATGAGGAGTTTTCTGCTTTATAGGCAATTGAATACATCTTTTAAAATTTGACTACAACAAAGCTAGATTTGGTCACAAACTTAATTGTAGAAACCTCTTTATTTGCATAGATAGAACACAGAACTATTTACTTACTTCAAGAATAGTTTCTAGCAATGCTTAAATTAGAATACAATGAGAGATCAGGCAATTAATAGAATCAAATCTGTTTCTGAGTATCATAAACTCAAAGGACTTTCGAGTCCCGATCATCCTTTGATTAGCGTGATAGATTTTGCAACAATAAATAATGCTGTTGATGCAAAAAATACCACATTCATTTTTGATTTATATGCAATTGCCTTAAAGCGTGGCTTTAAAGGCAAAATGAAATACGGACAGCAAGAATATGATTTTGATGAAGGAGTATTGTCATTTATTGGTCCGGGGCAAGTGTTTTCTTTTGATGTACATCTAAATACTAATCTCTCAGGTTTTCTAATACTTTTTCATCCAGACTTTCTTTGGAATACGGCTTTAGCAAAATCAATTAAATCTTACGAGTTTTTTAACTATTCTGTAAACGAAGCTTTGTTTCTATCTTCTAAAGAAGAACATACGCTAAAGGTAATTACAGAAAATATTATAACAGAGTATAATAGCAATATTGATGAGTTTAGTCAACATCTAATTATTAACCAGTTAGAATCTTTTCTACTTTACTCAGATAGATTTTACCATAGACAGTTTTTAACTCGAAAAAAGAGTAGTAATGTTGTTATCAATCAATTTGAGGAAGTGCTGGAGGAGTATGTAAATAGTAATCAGATACTTGAACTTGGCATACCAACAGTTAAATTTCTTTCTCACTCTTTAAATATTTCATCTAACTATTTGAGCAGGCTATTAAAAACGCTTACCGGTAAATCTACACAGCAACATATACACGACAAACTTATAGATACAGCCAAGATTAAACTATCTACAACTAATTTATCTATTGGAGAAATTGCTATGGAATTAGGCTTTGAGCATTCTCAATCTTTTAGCAAATTATTTAAAGCAAAAACCAATTTTTCGCCAGTAGAGTTTAGGCAATCATTTGCTTAAATACCCTCGAAAGTTTCTAATAACTCCTTTGTAGAAGCTGAAATCAATTAATCAAATTTCATATTATGCTAATTATTCACAAGAAGTTTGTTCAGGTGAACTGGACTTGTTATGCAAAAATTAAAGCTTTTAGTCTTTTAATTCTAGCTATTTTATCCTTTAATCAATCTCTATTTGCACAGAAGGTTTTGGTCTATTCAGACCATCAGCCTTTAGAAGGTATGCGAACTAAATTTCTAAACGAAGTATTTTTTCCGGCAATCGAGAGAGAATCTAATGGAAGGTTAAAAGTAGAAAGCCATTGGAATGGAGAACTAGCTATTGCCTACGAAGCACTTGGAGCTGTGAGTGATGGAACCAAAGTAGATATGTCGACAGTAGTTCCTGAATATACGGCTAAAGAATTACCCTTACACCAGATTTTTAAGAGTTTTCCTGTAGGGCCATCTGGCAAAGATCAAGTAGCACTTTTTAGAAAAATATATGCAACTATACCTCAGTTTGCAACAGAATTGGATAACAATAACATTGTGAAAATCTTTCTAGGTACAGGTTATCCGGTTGGTTTTTTTAGTCGTGAGCCTTTAGCCAATATTGATGGACTAGAAGCTAATAAATGGAGGTCTGCGAGCTTTTGGCATCTTGACTATTTAAAGAATTTAGGTGCAATACCTGTAAGAATGCATTGGGGAAATGAAATATACGAAGCATTGCAAGAGAGTAAATTAGACGGTATAATGGTAAATGTAGATAGCGGATATAACTTAAAAGTATATGAACATGCACCGCACTTGTTGGTCTCTCAAAATTTGTGGTTGGGTCATTTGTACATGGTGACTATAAACAAAAAAACTTGGCAAGAGCTAAGCACAGAAGATCAGCAGGCGATACACAGAGCAGCTATGTATGCTTATAAATCTCTTGGTAAAGTAATGGACAAAAGTTTTAAGTTGCAGATGAAAGCCTTGGAAAAGGAGGGAACTTTAATTCGATATTTAAAAGCAGAAGAGCTTGAAAAAATTAAAACTGATTCTAAGTATACAGAGGTTCAAGATAATTGGGTAAAAGAACAAGCAGCACAAGGTAATATACAAGCTGCTGAAGTAATGGAAAAAGTGAGCGAATTAGTTAATGAAAGTGTGAAGAAGTAACCTGAAAATTCTTCACTGTTTTAGATATGTTACTATTCTGATATAAAAAGCGAGATTTTAAGCGAGTAAATTAGAATTCGTAGTTATTGTTATTATCTTAATATGATTGATAAAAGCCTCTCAATTAGGATATTAAAATAATCATGAAATTTTATTCCCCAACTTTGTTGATAGCTCTTCTATTGCTAACAACTTGTACAAAAACTAGTAATGAAACAAACACCCCTAAAAGCACCGAACTTTATAAAGGACCTATAATAGATATGCATATACATTCCATAGAAGAAAATGAGCTAAGTCCAGATTCTATGGCGATGTGTTTGCCTTTGTCTACGATAGTAGAACACTATGATCCCAAAGATGAATATGGGGATATATTCTGGGGAAATTTTAGTAATCCAGATTGTGAAAATCCAATTTGGTCTCCCACTACTTATGATGCATATATTGAAAGACTTAAAGGTCAAATTGATAAATACCAACTCAACGCAATTGTGAATGGGGCAATACCTACAAACCAAAAACTGATTGACTATTTCCCAGATAAACTTCAACATGCTTTGCAGTTCCGGATTAATAGAGACAGTATTTCTGTTGATAGTATCAAGACGCTACTTCAAAAATTTGATATTAAAGTACTTAGCGAAATCACAAATCAGTATGGTGGAATAGCTCCAAATGACCCACGTATGTTTCCTTATTATGAGTTGGCGCAAGAACTCGATATTCCAGTAGGTATACATATGGGTAGTGGTTTGCCCGGTACTCCATTATTTCTTTATCCAGATTATAGAGTGGAATTCTCTAATCCATTATTGTTGGAAGATGTGTTAAAGAAGTTTCCCAAACTTAGGATTGCAGTAATGCATTATGGAGAGCCTTTTATCGATGAGATGATAGCCATGATGGTTTCTTATCCGCAATTGTATGTTGAAATTGGAGGTATCATGTGGGCTTATCCTAAAGAATACTTTTATGAATATCATCTCAAAAAATTGGTTTTGGCAGGTTTTGGAAAGCGAATTCTATTCGGTTCTGATATGATTATCTGGCCAGAATTAATAGGTGAATCTATCTCGATTATTAATGAAGCACCCTTCTTAAGTTATGAACAAAAGGCAGATATATTTTATAATAATGCAGTAAGGTTTCTGCGACTTAATTCAATCGATAATTAAAACCTATAACATAGTATAAAATTGACGAATTAATGAAATTATCATGATAGGATTTTAAAGACCTACTTCAACTTTCACAGAAATCTCTTAATACAATTTCAGTCAGTTTTGAATCGCATTGTAGTAGCTTATTTTCTTAAAATTGATGGTTTTGTATTAAAATTTAAGAATTCAATTCTTCTTATTGGTACAAAATCTTTTTGCACACATTGTTATTGAAATTAGCTTTTTAAAAAAGGCTCAGATCTTCTAAAAATGCTTAATTTAGAAGATCAACAACAATCTAACAATGATTTTTAACTTACTATGAGACAGCTTTTAATTCTCATTCTTGCAGTAATCTCGTTGCAAGCATGTAACAAATCACCCGAGAAAAAAATTGTAGAAATTAAGGGTATCGATCCATCTTTACGTCCCGGAGATAACTTTTTCAGGTATGCAAATGGCATATGGTACGACTCTGCTCAAATACCATCGAACCAAGCAGGAGTAGGAGCCTATATGTTTATGAATTTCCCACAAAGAATGCGTTTATTGGGAATTTTAGATAGCATTTCTAAAGGTGATTTCCCAAAAGGTAGCGTTGAGCAAAAAGTAGGTGATTTCTATGCCTCTGGTATGGATACCGCAGCAATTAATAAGTTGGGGTACGAGCCTATCAAACCTATTTTCGCTGAGATTGATGCGATTTCTGACATTCCATCTCTAATGAAATATGTAGCTAATGCAGCAAAAGTCTATAACAATTCAATTATTGGCTTTCGAGTTTCTCCAGATGATAAAAATAGTAGCATGAACATAGCCAGTGTGCATCAAACTGGAATTGGTTTACCAGAAAGAGGCTACTATTTTAAATTAGATTCATCGACTACAACCATCCAACAAGCTTATAAAACGTATCTAACTGCACTGTTTAAACTTACTGGAAGCCCAAGTGCTGAAGCAGTAATGAATACAGAGATGGTTTATGATATTGAAAAGCAGATTGCTCGTTCGCATAGAACTAGGGTGGAACTTCGTGATGTAAAAGCTAATTATAATAAATTGGCAGTTACAGAGCTTGAGAAAATGCATCCGAATATAGCTTGGCCAACATTACTAGTAAATTTAGGTGCTCAAACAGATTCTATTGATGTAGGGCAACCTGCTTATTATGAAAAACTAAATGAGCTGCTCAGTACAATTCCTGTATCAGATTGGAAAGTATATTTAAAAGCACAATCGCTTACCAACTTTGCTGATTATTTAAGTCAACCTTTTGTAGATGCTTCGTTTGAATATTCTAAAATACTTACTGGGCAATCGGTACAAAAATCTCGTGGTGAAATTATTACCAGTGCTGTAGATCGCAATTTAGGTGATGCATTGGCGCAGTTGTATGTGAAGCAATATTTCCCAGAAGAAGCAAAGAAAAGAATGCTGGTTTTGGTAAATAATGTGCAAAAAGCTTATGCAAAAAGAATCGATAACCTTGAATGGATGAGCGATAGCACAAAGATAAAAGCAAAAGAAAAGCTTGCTGCTATTACTAAGAAAATTGGTTATCCTGATAAGTGGAAAGATTACAGCAGTGTAGAGGTGAATAGAGATACCTATTTTGAAAATATCATGTCGGCTTTGGCAGATAGATATCAGCGTCAGATTGATAAATTAGGAAAACCAGTAGATAAAGCTGAATGGTTTACCACGCCTCCAACGGTTACGGCTTACAATAATCCATCTGCTAATCAAATAGTTTTTCCTGCTGGTATTTTGCAACCTCCTTACTTCGATAACGAAGCTGATGATGCACTTAACTATGGTGGTATTGGCTTTGTAATTGGTCATGAATTTACCCATACTTTTGATGACCAAGGTGCACAGTTTGATAAAGAAGGTAATGTAAAAAACTGGTGGACAGAAGTAGATTACACAAAGTTTAAATCTAAAACAAAGCAAGTAATCGATTTGTATAGCACATTTACAGTATTAGACAGTATGCATGTAAATGGTGCAATGACTGTGGGAGAAAACACCGCAGATATTGCAGGGATTGCTGTTGCCTACGATGCATTTAAGATGACTGAGCAAGGGCAGGACACTACCAAGGTAGGAGGTTTTACACCAGATCAGCGATTCTTCCTTTCAGTTGCTAGAGTTTGGAAGGTAAAAATGAAAGATGAGTTCTTACATTTATGGCTGCACAACAATTCGCATTCACCACCAATGTGGCGTGTAAATGGTCCGTTGATGAACACAACTCCATTCTATGAAGCATTTAGTGTAACTCCAGAAGATAAGATGTATTTACCAGAAAGTGAAAGAATAACTATTTGGTAAAATGGAATAAACCCCCATTGATCTGAAGAGTATCGGTGGGGGTTATCTTTTTAATGTAGGCTATTTACTCATTGAGTAATATGCTTTTGATTTTTTCTTTTCTAATTGTGCGGAGAATCCCAATACTGTAAAGCACCATATTACACTTAAAAAATTGTTTAAGTTTTCTTTTGCAGCTTCTTTGTCAACTACAACGGATGAGATCATTATGCTAAATTCATATAATAAGTATAAGGGTAGTGCAAGAAAGATTTGAGACATAGGCTCTGGTGGAGTAATGATTGCACTAATTATCAATATTACTACAATGGCATGTTTTCTCAGAGCTTTTAGCATCTGTGGTGTGACTAATCCTATTTGTGAAAGGAAAAATATTACAATTGGTAACTGAAAAGCTATACCACAACTCAAAACTAGCATTGCTACAGTTTCGACATAAGAAGTTAAATCGATTTCATTAATAATGCTGCCACCATATACTATTTGGTAATTTCCTAAAAAGTTAATTGCAATTGGTGAAACTATAAAGTAGCCAAACGAAATACCTATTAAAAATAAGAATGAAACAAAAATAGTCGCGCCATTAGTTGCTTTAATTTCTTTTTCGTACAAACCGGGTTTTACAAATCTCCATATCTCCCAAAAAATATAAGGGAAGGTAAATACAACTGCTGTGATTAGTGAATAGAAAATATGCATCGTGAATTGCCCAGACATTTTTCTGTTTTGCACACTAAACCCTAATTCATCAATACATAGATCAGGAATCCCCAATGTGTTACTGATATTGCAGAACATTTGATAAGAGACAAATTCTATTTTTGAAGGTCCCATTATGATTGTTTCAAAAAAGAATTCTGGAAATGAGAAGGCTAAAATAAAAAAAACTACGAGTGCAATTACAGACCTTATTAAGTGCCATCTTAATTCTTCAAGATGATCTAAAAATGTCATTTCACCTCCATAAGACAAGGGATGTTTTTTGTTTTCCATTAAAAAAACTGGTTTGTGTTTTCAAAAAATCGCTAACCAAATTATGGTGTAACTAAAAAAAATAAATATAATACTAAATAGGCATAAAATGGCTATAGATAATAATTTTGATAACACATAGTCATTTTCTTAACTCACATCAACTATCTAATCTTAATCAATTCTCCATCGTCAAAACCTGTAGTAAGTGCTTTGGCTTTTCTTACAAGGGTCTTATTCAATGCACCTTCTTTTTCTAATTCTTTTAAAGCAGTTTCTGCAATCTCAAGCACATTTTCCCAACTTTCATCTTGCATATCATCAGGAAGTTTAAGGTATCTATAATCTTTGGTAGGCAAATCAAAAATTGCCCAATTGTCGTCCTCTTCTGAATATTCGAATCCTCCAACTAAGTACATTTTATATCCTTCGTCACTTTCGATTAAACCGAAATTAAATACAATCACTTGTTCTGGAGGTGTTCCATCTTGTTTTTCAATATTTTGGAGCCAATCAAGTATTTCTTTTTTCATATAATTTCTTAAAATATTTTTTGAGTTGTTACTATTTAGTTCATGAACCTATCTCTTATAAATCAGTCGAAAACCGCGCGAAAGATAAACATTAAACTAGCAGTTACCAACTAAATATATCAGTGAACAAATTTACAACTGCACATCTAAATCTAGTCGAATTCTACTGCCGGTTTCTTTAGAGATTCCATAAGGGACTAATTGTTCTACGACATAATATTTCATTTTGAGAATCGCTTTTTTATCAATCATAAAACCTAGTACTAATTCAATTCCTTTAAGGTTGGTGAGTCTGCCATCTGGTGAGCCTGAAGAGGAATAATCCCACCTAGCCCAATCGTTTTGTGCCATAAAATCTACAGCCGAATATTGTTGTAGGTAGGCATAACTGGCTTCTAATATCCACTTGCCTTTTTCTGATAGTTTTCCATACTTTAAGCCCAATACAAAACCTGTATTTTGTCCTTTCAAATTAGAGGGGATTGAATCATTTTGGGTATAATCTTGAAAGTTGTTATAGTAATCAAACTCCACTTTTAGTGGTGCTGTTCGCAGTAGTTGTAGCCTAGTACCTATATGAAATATAGAATAATCTATTTCATAAGTTTCATTTCCATCTGGAATGTTAGGTATATTTTTAAATAGGTATAATGATGGAAATATTTCGAAGCGATTTTTCAAAAAAGCAATATGCATTTGCAAACCTTGAAAGTAAGCATCTTGATTGAATGATGCACCTGAAGCCGACATAATAAAATGACCTGCTTTTATGTTTACAGCATCTATTATGTTTGATTTAACTGGAAAATTTTTCCCTACAAAAACACCTTCGGGGAAAACATTATCACTCCAAAATAGCTCATTATTCTTTTCGAAAGGGTAAGTGTTTTTACCTAATGAAAATTCAAAAGTTGACCATTTACCAACAAAGTATAATTTTTCTAAGCCGATAGGCAAGGTTCCAAACTCTTTAAATCCTTCGCCTAAAGTTAATTGTGGGTCTTGTTGTTTGTTTGGGTTTCCTGTTCTTATTCTAAAACCAGTGTTGTACCATTTTTCTGCATACGTTATTCCAGCTCTTAAGCGATAACGAAACCTTGTACGATCGTCTCGATAGGTACCATCAGACTTTTTAGAATTCCAATCTTGTTCGATTCGGAATCGAAAATCAGATTCAAAACTCAATTTAGATATAAGTGAATCTAGTTGAGCAAATAAGGCTACAGGCATTAAAAACAATAACACCGTAAGGGAAATTTTTTTCATTATACTGCCAAAAGTAAATGTTTAAGCCATGCTTTATTTTTTGTGCTTCCCTGTTAATCCAATAAATAGCTAGAGCAGATTGCTAGAATTTTGCGAGTTTTCTTTGCAAACTGCCAGCGCTAAAATTAATACTTTTCTCAAGAATAGAAACCTATTTCAATAAAGGAATGAAATTTAAATGAGTATTCAACTAAAATAAAAACCTGCCTTTAAAAGACAGGTTTTCCATATTTCAATATTATGTAATTCTATTATTTATATAACTCTTCGCGCTGAGCAAGTATACCCTCGTCTGAGATATAATCATCGTAAGCCATCAATTTATCTAAATAGCCATTAGGAGAAATTTCGATAATACGATTGGCAACTGTATGTGTAAACTCATGGTCATGCGATGTAAACAGTACTGTGCCAGGGAAATCTCTCAAGCCATTATTAAATGCAGTGATCGATTCCAAATCTAAGTGGTTTGTTGGTTCATCCAATATCAAAAGATTCGCACCTGTAAGCATCATTCTAGAAATCATACAACGCACTTTTTCACCTCCCGAAAGTACATTGGCTTGCTTGAGCGACTCTTGACCTGAGAAAAGCATTTTGCCTAAAAAGCCTCTCATATACACTTCGTCTTTTTCACCTGGTGCGTATTGTCTTAGCCAATCGATTAGATTATAATCGACATTAAAATATTCTTCGTTTTCGTTTGGCAGGTATGCTTTAGTAATTGTTTGCCCAAACTGATAGTCACCCGAATCTGCTTCTAGTTCTTCATTAAGAATTTGGAATAAAGCAGTAAGTGCCATGCTGTCTTTACTCAGAAATGCAATTTTATCTCCTTTATTAACATTGAAATCCAAACCTTTAAAAAGGACTTCGTCACCTAATGACTTACTCAAATTTTCTACTTTCAAAATTTGGTCGCCAGCTTCTCTGTCTGGAGTAAAGATGATTGCTGGATACTTTCTGTTAGAAGGTTGAATGTCATCAACATTAATTTTATCTAACAGTTTTCTTCTCGATGTAGCCTGTTTAGATTTAGAAGCATTCGCACTAAATCTGGCAATAAACTCTTGTAGTTCTTTCTTTTTAGCCTCAGCCTTTTTGTTAGCAGACGAACGTTGAGCCAATGCCAATTGGCTAGACTGATACCAAAATGAATAGTTACCTGTAAATAACTTAATTGCACCAAAGTCGATATCTACGATATGAGTACAAACAGTATCTAAAAAGTGCCTATCGTGAGAGACAACAATTACTGTATTTTTAAAGTCTAATAGGAAGTCTTCTAACCAAGTTACTGTCTGTAAATCTAAATCGTTAGTAGGTTCATCAAGTACCAAAACATCTGGATTTCCAAAGAGTGCTTGTGCAAGTAGCACACGTACTTTGTGCGTACCACTCAACTCTTTTAACGGATTATAATGATCTGCTTCGGTAATGCCTAAGCCGCTAAGTAGTGCCGCTGCGTCAGATTCTGCATTCCAACCATCCATTTCGGCAAATTGTGCTTCTAGTTCCGATGCGCGAATTCCATCTGCTTCGGAAAAATCAGGTCTAGCATATACTTCTTCTTTCTCTTTGATTATTTGCCAAAGTTTGGTGTGCCCCATAAGCACCGTATCCAAAACGCTGAATTCATCAAACTCAAAGTGATTTTGCTTTAAAACCGCCATTCTTTTGCCTGGTTCAATACTAACCGAACCAGAGTTAGGGCTAATTTCTCCTGCTAATATTTTTAAAAATGTAGATTTTCCTGCTCCATTCGCACCAATTACTCCATAGCAATTGTTGCCTGCAAATTTTATATTAACCTCATCAAAGAGGACTCTTTTTCCATACTGTAAAGAAATATTCTGGACTGTAATCATATTTTACTCTTCTGATTTTTATTAAAGTGCAAAGGTAAGGGCTTACATTTAATATGCTTCAATGATTTGCAGATATAATCAAATTAGTTTGAAACATTAACTGTATTGGGTTGAATATTGTAGTAAATGGTCCTTTTTAGATTGTTTTTGGCTTTAGAATTTAATTTATCTATCAACTCAAAGTAGTTTGTAATTGTGAGTTGCTCTGATATATGAATAAAATATTGAGTAGAGTCAATTAGTAAATCAATCTTATGAAAATCAATTGAGCCGATTATATAAACATCTTTAGTCCTTTTATACTCAATAACACCCAATTGTTTTGGAGGAAGGTTTGAAAGTTTGTTCTCATGAAGAAATCTCATAAAAATAGTTTCATCAATATTTACATTATCTATTATACTGTAAAATTCATCAAATGAATGATTGTCAGTTATAAGTTCGACTTTTTTAAATCCACTGTATTTTAACCAACAATATGTTTCTATCAAATCATTGAAATTAACACCTTTTCCTATATAAATATATGTTATTTGATTAGAGCTGTGATTATCAATTAAATATTCATGTAAATCATCTAACTCTGTGGTGAGATCATTTAAAATAACTTTAGTCTTTCCACCATCTTTAATTAGATGAATAATGTTTGAATTATTAATAGTACTAAGTTTTTTAGTTGATTTCCAACCTATTAACTGGTATGGTTGAATTAATAGAGCATTTTCTGAGGGTGATTTTATAAACTTGTTACCTGCAAATAAGATAATACTATCAGATTCGATTATAAAAGGATATTGCACTTTTATTCCTTTTTCGCAAGTTAAATAAATACTATCATTAGCGATTTTAAAAATAGAAGTCTGACTAAAATTAAAACGATCTAAGACTTGTAAAGAATTGTTTCTAAATATTAATTCATCAGGAAAGAATTGATTTTCAATTTCATTATTATAGTCAATTTGCCAATTACCTTCAATCACGTTTTTCTTTCCACAAGCATTAAAAATAGCTGCAAAGCAAAATATGATAAGAAATCGATCCATTTTTCTTTGTTTTTTGACTTTTATACAGCATTATAATTGACTTTAAAGGAAAAGGAACAATTATCTAATAAAGAATTTACTAATAGTTGATTATTCAGCATTATAGTAAGTCTAACCAGATGTTCTTTTCATCAGCTTTTTTATATAAAACATTTAATCTCTTTTGAATTTGTTTGTCTGCTTTTTTGTAATCACGAGTTGACCATTCTGCTCCAAGGCAATTTACTGATCTATCAATCATTATCAATTTAATTTTAGATTGATCTGATATCACTAGTTTTTCACTTGTAAGTCCAATAAAAGAAAAATATAATGAATCACCTTTATTTGATTTAATTTCGAACATACCACTCTCATCACTAAAGACTTGTAGATTTGATGTTAAATTTTTTATTTCTACACCTATTAAATCAGACAAATTATCATCAATAATTTTACCTCTAATAGTATATTCTTGGCCATAAATTGAATTAGAGCTTAACAATATGATTAATAATAAAAGTGTCTTTTTCATTCTGATATGTGTCAATTAAATATCACTCAAAACTCAAACTGTTTCTTAAAAAATGCCATCATTTCTTTTTTCCAGTTAGATTCTCCAATGTGACTATCGTTCGGGAAAATCTTAAATTGCGTTGGTGCTGTAATGTCATTATAGGCAGAAAATCCCAATCTAGGTGGGCAATCGTCATCTGCTAGTCCGGTGATATACAAGGTTTGGCACTGGATGTTTTTTGCGAAATACTTTGTATCGAAAAAGTCAAATGTATTTATACCTTCTTCAAAAGTGCATTTGTTGTCGTAATAATTGAGATAACTATTCAATTCATCTTGGATGAGGGTACGAATTCTTATATGATTTTTCAAATCAGTAGGAAAAGGATCACCATAGGCACATGCGCTGATATGTTCTGCTGCTAAAGATGCTGTCATTATCGTAAGTCCACCTCCCTGACTGCTTCCCATTACACCAATTTTTGATTGATCAACTTCATCACGAGTGAATAAGAAATCTACAGCGCGAATACAATCCATAAAAATTTGTCGATAAGCAATTTTATTCACATCGCAGATTTCGTAACCGAAAAATCCCGGTGCTGGAAATTCAGTTTCGAAAGATTTTGCACTTAAACCATGTCCTCTTACACAAAGTGCTAACTCAATTACATCATCTTGCACAGAAAGAAATTCATCCAAGTTTTCAAAACCATAACCATAGCCCGGTAAGTTTAAAATGGCAGGGAACTTCCCTTTTTTCTTCGGCGTAAAGTAATAACCATAGATTGTTACATTGCCAATAGATTGCATTTGTACAATGTATCCATCTCGCTTTTCCGTGCTTAGCTCATCTTTTCTTTCAACCTTAAATTTAGGTGTAACAGTTTTGAGTTCTTCTAAAGCATTATTCCAATATTGGCTATAACCATCTGGTTGCGTGGAAACAGCTTGAATCTCTGTTGGAGAAACAGTAAAGAAACTGGTCGCACCTGTGTAAGCATTATCTTTTAAAATGGCTGTTATTGAATAAAACCCTGCTTGCAGATTTTCTGTTGCCAAGTTAATTTTTTCGCTTTGCTGCCCTTTTTTTACTGTTAGCTTTTTAACTAGTAAAGTATCGTGGTAATCGTTTTCAATTACTATTTCTGCAAATCCTTTGGTATTGGCATAAATATCTAAATCGAATTTAACTTCACTTGGTTTGTTGAAGAGATGGTTCTCAGGCTCGAATTGAATGTCGATTGCTGAGTTTGAAATTGAATCTGCATAAAATTTCACAGCATTATGATTTTTGCCACCTGTATAAGCGTAGTTATCGCATTGAATGGAAATGCTATTCTCTTGATTGAATTTTAAATACTTTGCGGGAATATTAAACTTCCTTGATTTATATTCTGGAGTTGCAGACCAAATGAAATCAGTACTAAAATCTCCATCGATATAATGATCATTAATATGAATGCTTTCCACATGGGCAAGCAAGGTCACTTCTAAAACATAATCGCTAGATTTTTTTGCTTTAGGGACAAAAAATGTGGTTTGCAGATTTCCCGATGGTTTAAGGTAGGAGACTCCTTGTCTTTCCCAAGAAAAAAGCAGATTGATGGGAGTTGATTTTTCTGTTACTGTATCAGAATTGTAAACTAGCTGCCAATCAAAAGGAATAAAGTTTTGGGCGAAACCTATCGTTGTAGTAAGGTTAAAAAATATATAGGCAATTATGTGTTTTTTGATCATTTTTCTATAAAGTAAGAATTATTCTGCTGGTGAAATTTTTTTAAATATTAGCCAGTGTAAATAGCCTACTATATGTAGTTATGATCAAATTTAGCATAATTTATTTATATTTTTTGGGTATTTTTTGGAGTAAAAAAACATAAATAAATACAGGCTTTAGGTTTTGATTATCATTTAATGACAAGCGTTACAAAACTCACCTATTATTTTCAATTTTATATTTTCGCCCGATAAAAGCGCATCTGTTTGTTATATTCCAAAAACTGTATCCTACTTTTCCTGATGGTATATTCCAATAAATAATTTCCCCATCTTTTTTTCTTAGTCCAAAATCTGAATAATAACCCTCATGTTTTACACTAACTGGAAGGTTATTTTTAAGATCAACAATTCTATTTTTATACCCCATATGTTGATCAAAATCTTTATAATTCACTCTTTTATATTTAGGATTCAAGAAAATGAATTGTTCAGTTGTGTTTATGATGGGAACTTTATTTTTAATTTCAAGAATATAAACAGGATTTTCTAAATCACTTATACCAAACTTTGTACAAATAAGGTCTTTTTTCTTGGGGAGGTAAACCACTAAATAAAGCAAATCTATCTTTGCCATTACTTATAATTTTGTTTCCATCACTATATTTCAAAAACCAGAACTCCATTTGTTCTTTAATTTCTGTTGTGGTCTTAATTATCTTATCCATTAAGTTTAGCAGCCTTTTAGTTGAGAATATTGGAAGCAGGTTTATAGAAAGTTGGCTTATCGATAAAGCTAAGAATCGTATTCAATACTATAATGGAAGTATTATATACATACAGTAAAATTGCAAATTTAAATATAAAGCTAAAGTAAACACCCAAATTGATTGTAGTAAGAAATGGGACTGATTAGACTCCCAGTTAAGTCTAATCAGTTTTATGTATTTATTGAATCAAACTAGTAAGCCAAACTCTTTTCTTTTTAGGTATAGCAGTACTGGTTGCAGCAATTTTTAATAGCTCTTGGTTTTTATCTTTAGAAAATACAAGCTCAAATAATTCTGCAACAGTTAAACTGTTTTTTGCTCTTTCAACTAGCGTAAAGCTATCGCCAATATTTACTTCTCCTTCTTCGAGAATACTTAAATAAGTACCACCAAAGCCATGTTCTATAAACTGCTTAATTACTTGAGGTGTGCCAAATTTATAACCTAGTTTGTAACAAGGTTCTCTGTATTGAGATACTTGAACCAACGCTTCGCCAGCTTTGTAAATATCGCCGAGGTAGACTTCTCTTTCATCAAAATCAGCTACGGTTAGGTTTTCGCCAAACATTCCCCAACTCCAATCTAAATCTGGATACAATTTTTGCCAATATGGATATTGCTCAGCAGAGAAAATGTAGCAAGCTTTGTAATATCCTGCGTGATTCAAACGGTTGGATATGTGGTCGTTGATTACATCATTTTTAGTCAAAAAAATCGGTTTCCCAGTCGGTTTTTTAAAAATGCCAGTAGTTTCTTCTTTGCCATTCCACATAAAAGGTGTTGGCTTGCCTAAATTGGTCGAGATTATTTTCATGGTGTTTTTGGAGTTGAGAAGATTAGTTTTATTTCATTTCTGTATTTAGAATATGTAGCAGAAGCACTTCTTACTACAGTTCTTTCAACACTTAACAATGTGTAAAAAGTTTACAGCTCAACTAAAATAATGGTATTTGAGTAATTTTTAGCTTTAATGGGGAAAGCATATTTAATCAACCCCATCTAAGAGTTATTCTCATATACGAAACCTTATATTCGACTACAACAAGCATAGATTTAACTACATCCGATTTTGAATATTTGATGAACTTTGTATTACAGAAAATTTAGTTCGATCTGATGATTTCAGAATCATTCGAATTAAACAACACATTGTAATTAGAAAAGCAAAACAACATGGAAATAAGTAAAACAATAACCATAGGCGCAAAAACCAATCATTCATTCACAATCAAAAGGTTTGGATACGGCACAATGCGATTAACAGGCAATTTTGTTTGGGGTGAACCCAAAAATAGACCAGAAGCTATTGAGATTTTACAAACAGCAATCTCAAAAGGAATCTATTTTCTTGATACGGCAGATTTCTATGGTCAAGATGTTACCAATAGATTGATTGCAGAAGCACTACATCCTTATCACGAAGAATTACTGATCTGTACCAAAGTAGGTGCGTGTAGAGGTGCAGACAAAAGTTGGAGAACATTTGACAAACCTGAAAACCTAAGAGCAAGCATTGAAAACAACTTACAGACATTAAAACTTGAAAGCTTACCTTTGGTGCATTTGAGAGTAATGACACACTCTACTACACCTTTTGAAGAAGCCTTGCAAGCGATGTTCGAAATGCAACAAGAAGGTAAAATACTTCATGTTGGATTGAGCAATGTAAGTGAAGAGGAGCTCAAAACAGCACTAACAATGGGAAATATTGCCAGTGTAGAAAATGCTTTTGGCTATGGGCAAAGAACTAGTTTTGTTTCGCATAATCAGGAATATAGGGGTTTGCAGGAGGTAATGGATTTATGCATTGAGCACGAAATTCCTATGATCCCATTTTGGTCTTTACAGAATGCGTCTGCGGCAGCGAGTACCGATAAAATTTCAGTGATTGCAGAAAAGTACCAAGCAACACCTGCTCAAATAAACTTGGCTTGGCTTCTACATCTTAATGATTTGATTTTGCCAATTCCGGGTACATCTAAATTGAAACATTTCGAAGAGAACATTCAGGCTTTTGATATCTCACTGAGCCAAGAAGATATGGATTTTCTGGCTTAATGTGCTTGTATATCATTAAAACTCAATAATCACCAACAAAGACTTAGTGATTGTGCTAAGTCTTTCCCCACCCATCAATAATAAAATTTATACACATCAAAAAAAATATATTTATGGAAATTGTAGTAACTGGTTCTTTAGGAAACATAAGTAAACCGCTTGCCCAAAAATTGATAAAGAACAACCATTCGGTAACAATTATCAGTAGTAGTGCGGATAGAAAAAATGAGATAGAAGCAATAGGAGCTAAAGCAGCAATTGGTTCATTACAAGATGCAGCGTTTTTAACTTCTACTTTTAATGGGTCGGATGCAGTTTACGCGATGATCCCACCCAATTTCTCATCACCAGATATCTTATCGCATTACAGAGCTATTGGTAAAAGCTATGCAGAAGCAATAGAAAAATCTGGTGTAAAGAAAGTAGTTCAATTGAGTAGTTGGGGCGCTCATTTGCCCAAAGGAACTGGGCCGATTGTGGGTTCTTATCTTGTAGAGCAAATACTCAACGAATTGCAAGGTGTAAACATTTGCTACTTGAGGCCTGCATCATTTTATTATAATTTAAATCACTTTATCCCGATGATAAAAGCAGCGGGTTTTATTGGGTCAAATTATGGCGATACTGATAAGCTGGTGATGGTTGCGCCACAAGATATTGCCGATGCCGCTATTGAAGAAATAGAAAACGAAACTACAGGTAAAAAGATAAGATATGTGGCTAGCGATGAGCGCACTTGTAATGAGATTGCTGCTGTTTTAGGAGCTGCTATTGGTAAGCCTGATTTGCAATGGAAGCTATTTACAGATGAACAAACACAATCTGCAATGGAAAATAACCATGTACCTTCACAATTTGCAGCGCTTTGGGTGGAACTAAATGCAGCGATACATAGTGGAATTATTAGGGAAGATTACGACCTTAACAAACCAGCAATGGGAAAGGTGAAAACCGAAGATTACGCAAAGGAATTTGCAAGCGTATTTAATGGACAATAAATATCGTATTATAGGCTAAACATTGAAGTGTAATCGCTTAAAGAAGTTGAATTACATTTTTGAGACGTATTATGGAAAATAAAAAACTAGATAGATACAAAACGATCAGTCAATTTCATAAGTCTAGAGATTTGCCTAATCCAGATCATCCATTAATTAGCGTGATTGATGTAAAGGATATCAGAAATCATTATCAGCCGATTAATATGATTCTGGATTACTATTCAATTTCTTTAAAGCGAAACTTCTCCAGTAAATTCATTTATGGTCAAAATGAGTATGATTACGACGATGGTGTGATGTATTTCATCTCACCAAATCAAATTTTTAAGATAGAGCATAGCAAAGATGAACTGTTAAAACAGACTGGCTGGTTGTTGTTAATTCATCCAGATTTTTTGTGGAATACCTCATTAGCTAATACCATTAAGCAGTATGAATATTTTGGCTATTCGGTAAATGAAGCATTATTTCTTTCAGATAAAGAAGAAGGAATTATCAATAACATCATCCAAAATATTAAAGATGAGTCTCATGCTAATATTGATGTTTTTACTCAAAAAATAATCCTTTCGCACATCGAAACTTTGCTAAACTATGCAGAGCGTTTTTACCAAAGGCAGTTTATTACCCGTAAAAAGTCTAATCACAAAATACTTGAGCGATTAGAAACTTTACTAACCGATTATTTTAATCGAGACGATTTGGTAATTAATGGATTGCCAAGTGTGCAATCTATTGCTGAACAATTGCATGTTTCACCAAACTATTTGAGTGGTTTGTTAAAAGTGCTTACAGGGCAAAGTACTCAGCAACATATACAAGGGAAGTTAATTGAAAAGGCAAAAGAAAAGCTTTCTACCACAGATTTAACTGTAAGTGAAATAGCCTATATTTTAGGTTTTGAGCATTCACAAAGCTTTAGTAAACTGTTTAAAACAAAGACTAATCTTTCGCCACTAGAATTTAGACAATCGTTTAAGTGAGTGAGTCTTAGTAATTGTTATTTAACTACAGTCGCTTCTAGCTCTACTTTGAGTGATTCAAACAGACTTTTTACTTCAAATAAAGTACTTGCTTGTTTGATGTTATGCTTGCTTATCCATTCTTGAAATATATCGAAGTGATTAAACAACTCTTCGCTAGAAGTGGTATAAACATTTAGTCTAACAATATTTTCACAAAGGTAACCAGCATCATTAATTACTTTCTCTAGGTTTTGAATGGCAAGTATGAGTTGGGTTTTCATATTGGCATTGCTCGAAATGCCCTGATCATCTATGGCTGTTTGCCCCGAAACATATAATGTCCCTTGTACATTTGTTGTTTCAACTGCTTGTACATAACTACGTTCATCTTGCCACTGCCAAGGGTTTATTACTTTTTTCTCCATCTTGTTTAATTTAACATTGAGTTTTTAGTTGATGCAATACTTATTTGATTGCACAACAAAACTATGGGCTTGGCAAAAGACAAACCTGTGACTTAGATCACTATTCTATTTTCTATGAATAAAGTCTGCTAAGTGTTTCTCTTGATACACCTAAATATGTGGCTAATTGTGTTTTAGATACTCGTTGGAGTAGGGAAGGGTATTGAGTTATAAGTTGTTCGTAACGCTCTTTTGCATTTGTGGTAAGTAAAGATAAAATCCGTTGTTGTGAGCCGATAAATCCTAAATTTGATTTCTGTAAAAAGAAACTCTGCATTTTAGGCATCTCTTCACATAAAGACTGATACGATTCTAACGATAAGCTGAGCAATTGAGAATCTTCGAGACATTGCAAATACATACTTGCTTTTGATTGTGTAAATAGCGCATAAAAATCACTTTCCCACCAATCTTCCATTGCAAAAGACACTATATGTTCATTGGCTGAATCATCTATGTAAACCAATTTTAGCAATCCTGCCACTACAAAATATGCATGCTGTACTTTGTCTCCTTTTTTGAAGACGTATTGATTCTTCTTAAACTCAACCAAAGAGAAATGAGAAAACACAAAGTCAAATTCTTCGTCAGTAAGTGAGATTGTTTTCTCAAAGTGATCTCTTAAAACTGCTTGCATAGATATTTGAATTATCTTTTATAACTCACAGCTAGCGTAAATGCTGGTGCTCTTAATACATCATTACCAGAAACACCACCGCCAATAGCTCCCCAAAGTGTAATGTGCTCTTTAATTCCATAACCAACTTTTAAACTGTAAGCTGCATATTCGAGATTGTTGGTATACAAACCTGTTTCTATTGCATTTCCATCATCGTGGTTTCCATCTTCAAAAGATTGTAAAACTTGAAACTGACCAATTACATCAACAAGCTTTTTCACTTTGGTTCCTAATTGTATGTTGGAGTAAAATTGAGTGCTATAATCATTTGTGCGAAAGTTGGTGCCAATATCGAAGGCAGACCAAAAACCACTTGCTCCATAGCCTATGTGGAAAGAAGGAGCTAAACCCCATGCGTCTACACCCGTTTGTAAACCTGTTTTATCTTCTCTACTAGCAGTATTTAAATCGGTTCTCAATTGAACAGAATAAACCCATGTAGCATTCTGTTTGAGTCCATAAATAAATGCAAAACTTGCATTGCCTAAACTAATTAAATTACCGGCTGGAAGTGTGTTTCCTGTAAAGCCTGAAGAAACAATTTCGTCACCAGTTTGTACAAACTTAATGGGGATTGTTCCAACTACTGTCAATTTATCTGTGATTCCGTGTTCATGGTAAAGCTGCAAAGTTCGATCAGATACTTTTCTTACCAAATCGAGCGGGTCTCCACTATTATTATACTTGCTTTCACCTACAATCGAAGAATAAGCTATTTGAGAATAACTTCCTCCTTTTTTTTGAACCCATGCTTGTGCAAAACAATCACTAGAGTAAATCCCGCTTAATATCAGTAAAAATAGTATTAATCTAAGCTTGTTCATGTCTAATATTTTAATCTGATCCATACGATTTATACAAGCTTATTCTTAATGATAAAGTTTTCTTTGATTGATTTCTTTTTAAAGCAAAGATGTATGGCCTTTCAGATTCTTAAATAAAACCCCAATTTAAATTTCTACAATCTCAAAAATTGATTTGATAAACTGTATTTATCTAAGTTCTTTAATGATTTCATATCTCATAATTAATTAAATTGAATGAAAATTTAGACTCATGAAAAATACTGATCAGAAAGAAATTAAAAGAAATCCGGCTTTGTCGAAGTCTAGTAAAGTCAAATTGAGTGACCGCAGTAAAAATGAACCGCTTCGAGTTTTAAGTGAAGATGATTGGAAGTTTTGGATAGAAAATGGGTATATAGTTGTCAAAAATGCGATTCCGGCAGCACAAGCAAAAAAGCTTACTGATTTTTTGTGGGAATACGAAGGTAAAAATCCAGAAGACCCGGAGACTTGGTACAAACCAACACTCGAAATAAAAATGGCAGAATTGAATAACACAGGTATGGTTGAGGTTTACAATCATCAATACATGTGGGATAATCGCTCTTATCCAAGGGTGCATCAAGCATTTGCAGATATTTGGGGAACAGAAAAGTTATGGGTAAGTATAGACAGAGCTAACCTAAATTTCCCGATTCGTCCTGGTCATGAATATAAGGGTTTTATACATTGGGATTACGATCCCGAAACGAAACCACAAAATGTGCAAGGAGTGTTGGCTTTAGTAGATCAGACAGATGAAAACATGGGGGGCTTTCAATGTATTCCAGAATTATTTAGAACTTATGATACTTGGAAATTGACTCAGCCTAAAGACCGCAACTATTTTAAACCAGATACAACTGGGTTTACACCAACCAAAGTAAAAATGGAAGCTGGTGATTTGCTGATTTTTAATAGTTCTCAGCCACATGGTATTAGGCCGAATAATAGTGATAAGGTTCGAGTAGCACAATACATTTCGATGATGCCCGCAGAAGAAGAGAACCTAGACATGAAAGAATGGCGAATCCGTTGTTGGCGAGAAAAAATAACTCCAGAAGGTTATGCATTTCCTGGTGATCCTTTGCATAGAGAGAAACAGCATTCAGTGGCTGAACTCTCTGACTTAGGCAGAAAGTTATTAGGTTTAGACAAATGGTAGAAGTTGATATATTTATGCAAATAATTAGCATAACCATAAAACATGAATGATTTAAAAAGGGTAATTCTAGAAACAGTTACTTGGGTTAGAAAAGTAAATCCTGATTTTGAGAAAAACTATTATCGCTCAGACGAACTGAAACCTCTATCTTGTAAAGGTTATTTAGATTTACCTAAAGAAGAATTTTATAAATTGATTGCTAAGCGAAGTAATTACTTGCACGAAAATAAAATTGAGCTTTTAACCGAAAGTGAAGTTGTTGAGCTAGGTTCACTAATCTGGAGTGATCCAGAAGACAGTGTATATGATGGAGGTGCTGAGTTTTATGCACAAGGGCTTTATGATGTAAGTGAATGTCCACCTTGGGATACATGGATTGCAAAAGGTAAAGATTTTGCAGCGTTTAATCATCTAGGAAATGCTATTTTATCTTGGTTACCAAAAGAACATTTTAATAAATTTTATAGTGGTAAAGCTATATCTATTATGGACAATATGGATTGGATTTTAAAACTTGGCAGAGTAAATCCATTTCTTCAAACAATTATAGGTAAACCTGAAAATTTAATTTTTGAAGAACCTCCAATTAAGTGGAATACTGATAAACTGGTAGATATCAATAATGATAGATGGGCATAATATTATATCCATCAAACAGAAATATTAATCTATAGTCGTAGTAGTAAAAACTATAAAATGTGTTAGATTACACGATTTAGCAGGAGCATAGCTTACTTTTTTATTTTTCCAATTACCAACCTAATAGACAAACAAAAGCATGATTAAATATAAAATCCTTTGTGTAGTATTCCTTCAATTTTTATATACAAATCTCTTTAGCCAAAATGAGCCTTTAAAAATAGGAGTAGTGGGTTTAACACATTCGCATGTGCATGGTATTTTAAATAGAAACAAATCACATAAAGAGTTTGAGATAGTTGGTATTGTAGAACCAAATAAAGATTTAGCAAAACGATATTCAGAGCAGTATAATTACTCTATGGATATTGTTTATAATACAATAGAGGAAATGATTAAAGCTAAAAAACCTGAGGCTGTAACTGCTTTTGGTAATATATATGATCACCTAAAGATTGTTGAAGTTTGTGCGCCAGCTGGTATTCATGTGATGGTAGAAAAGCCTTTAGCTGTAAGTTTAGATCATGCTAAAAAAATGGAAAAGTTGGTAGATAAGCATGGAATACACTTATTGACCAATTTTGAAACCACTTGGTATCCGACAAACCAAAAAGCCTATGAATTAATACAACAAGATACAATTATTGGAGACCTCAGAAAAATAGTTGTGAGAGATGGACACAAAGGTCCAAAGAAAATAGGAGTGAATAAAGAGTTCTTAGAGTGGTTAACCGATCCAGAATTAAATGGTGGAGGCGCAATTACAGACTTTGGATGTTACGGAGCAAATCTGCTAACTTGGATTATGGAAGGTAAAAAGCCAAACAGTGTAACTGCGATTACAGCCCAACAACAACCTGAAAATAACCCGAAGGTGGATGATGAAGCAATTATACTTTTGTCTTATGATAATTTAGTTGCCATAATTCAAGCATCTTGGAACTGGCCAATTGGTAGAAAAGATATGGAAATTTATGGCTTGAAAGGCGCCATCTATTCTGATAACAAACATGATTTGAGAGTACGAATTACTACTGGTTATGATTCGTTTGATGAAGAACAAATGGAATTGCCAGATAGAAAATACCCTTATAATGATCCTTTTGTTTATCTAGCATCTGTAATTCATGGTGATATCAAGACAGAAAAGTACGATTTATCTTCTTTAGAGAATAATTTAATTGTAGTTGAAATTTTAGATGCTGCTATTAGAAGTGCTCAGTTGAATAAAACCATTGAATTAAAATGATTTCGAACTGAGCATAAGAATTCGCAATTTATACCTTGTTACATGCTTGTTTGTTTAACCTATAAAATGCCACTGAAGAATGTACTTATTCTTTGGTTAGAAAATCTTTAGCGGCATTTTTGTCTTTAAAAAAAGCTAATTGTAATTGAAACAACTTAGATTTTTCAACTGTAGATTTTATTGTTCTATCTCTAACAGGATCTTCATTCGATAAAATGGCGACTTTTTGTGCTATAGATATCATTCTCTCCATAATCATAACAATAATCCATTTTTGGAGCTCGGGCTCAACTTTAAATTTAAACATCCTCTCATCTATCAAAATATTTTGTACTTTATAGATATTTTGGTATTGCAGAAATGTAAGAAATTCAGATTGGTATTGAGCGGGTAATAATCTCTTACTAGCTGGCATCCATACTATATCCATTAAGTTTAATGAGGATGAATAGCAAATTCTAACAAATGAACTCTTATAAATAATTGTCATAATTATTGAGTGGTTATAGTTTGGTATATGGTTCGTTTATACAAACATATAAACACTTTAGTAGCATATTTAAATATTGATATTTTTATAATTCTTTTGCAATTAGAGACAGTATATTTAAATATGATATTAGAATAGTTACATATAAAATTTATGAGAGATTTAATTTAAAACGTCTAATTAAATTATGAAAAATTAATTATAAATAGAAACATTTTCCATCTAAACTTTTTATGATACCTGTTTTTGATCTAAATAGCTGGAAAAATCTGTAAAGACATTATTATATAAAATAAGTACTTGTCTATTTGAAGGTATTATTTCACCATTTAAAAGCCAATTTTGAGCATCTACTTTGCTTTCAAAATATATTGTTTCTACATCTTGGAGATCCATTTGGGTAATTATTTTTTTTATAGCTATTTCCTGCAAAGATTCTTTGCTGTAAACTACTGCCATCTTTATTTTATTAGATTTTTTTAGCTGTTTGGTATTGATGATAGAATTTGCCCATTGCTCAATGTGTAATTCTCTTTGGAAATGAAATTGGCTTTCATCAACTATTAGTTTATCGAAATTGTAATTTTGTGCAATTGATAGATTAGTAAGAAATTCAGATTTGAACTGGTTCTCATTCATACTTTCTGTTTTCTTAAGCCAAGAAATTTCTAATAGTTTTAATTTATCAGAATATTCAATTTTATTGAAGGAGCTTTCATAAATGTTTTTCATAATAGTATTGGTTAAAGTCTAAAGTGAAATTAATGTATAGTAATTATTGCTTCAAAGATTTTCAGGGTTGACTCTATATATAACAAAGAGTTAAATATGAAATTGAGAAGATGTTCTTACATTAATAGTTATTTAAGCAAATGCTATATTCAATCTTTAGCTCTGCTTTGGGAAGTTATATATAATTTAAAAGGACAAAAGGTTATCAATAGATTTAGATTCAATAAAAGTGAATTATATTATAGTGATATTAGAATAAAAATTTAAATACATTCAAAAGCAAGTTGAGAATGAGTAATCCAACCCATTGCTTCTTCAGTTGAATCAAAATACTGAAAAGTACTGTTTTGTGTTTCTACTTCGCAAATGGAATGACAAACATTAAAAGAGTGGTAATCATCAGAATGCTTTAAAATGCCAACTGTTTTTTTCAAATGGGAAAGTCTTTCTTTATAAAACTGATAGAAGCATAATTTTATATCCAGTTTAGGTAGGTAAGAAAAGTTACTTTCATTAATAAAGATTCTATCATAATTACAGTTATTCGCTATCTTAACTAATTCTAAGAGTTCTTTTTTTAACTGATTGTTGTTCATCTGATTGATACCAGATAGCCAAGTTATAGATAATATATTGTATTTATCACAAAATTTGATTCTCAAAAATCGACTCTCAAATATTATTTTAGAAGCATTGATATTTACCATGTTAATCGAGTTTAGATTGTTGTTTATACTTTGTTTTATTGTTAGTTTAATAGGCTTCTTTTAGAGATCATCAATTAGCTTTTTTTGCGTAAACTGAAAATCTTTATTTTTGATGAGCTTTTTCTATTTGAGCAATTAGCCCAATGTTGTAGCCTTTTAATGTTTATAAAACCTTTAATTTTGAATATTAAAGTAGATAGGTGAAAGAATTTAAAACTTATTTGCAAACTTTATCTAATACTCCATCAACATATTGAAAAAATTCAATTTACCAGTATTTTTATAAGTTAAATCTCTGTATAATTCAATATTATATTGTTGGTAAAGTACAATTTGATTTTAGGCTTTTTAATAATCTACTTATTAGATTTCAAGGTACAAGCCTCTCGTATGGTAGTTTGAGTTCTTCTAAAACTTTTCCAAATTCATCTACTAACCTGAAAGTTACAAATGTATCTTTACTTTTTGTATCGAATGTAAACTCTCCAAAAGCTATAACTTCTGTTCCATCATAACCAAATAATTGATGAGTAGTATCTTTGGCCATTCCTGCTGGACCTGGCACACCGCCAAGCGTACCAGCTTCAAATTCATAAAATTCAAAACCGGTTGACCGAGGAATGGTAAATCCACGTGCACCATGTCGATCACCACTTAAAAATATAACTCCCGGAATCTTTTCCGATTCGATTAATTTGAATATCTCTTCACGAGCAAGCGTATCCCAAGTACCCCACGAATCTTTGCCATTACTGATGTAATCACTCCACATTGTTCCACTAGAAATTAACTTAAACGGCGACTTAGATTTTTTTAATCTTTCTATTAACCAATTTAATTGCTCTATTCCTAGGTAAGAGCCGTATTCACCTCGTTTACTATTTTCCCTACAAGAGCGTGAATCTAGCATAATTACTTCCACTGGACCAATAACAGTATTAAAATAGATACCTGAGCCTTCAAAATTGGGGTTATTCCAGTTTTGAAACCATATTTCACGAAGTGCATCCCTATCAGTAGTATTGAAGCCCTCAGGAATTCCAGCTTTATCATTATTAAAATAATCATGATCATCCCAGCAACTGTATAAAGGTATATTCGCAGCTAGTTGAATCCATGGTTTAGAAATATCGCGAAGGAGATAATCTGATCGATGCATATTTACCTTATTGTCTCTGTCATCTACGGCATTATCCCCCAATAGCATCATTGCTTGTGGTTTTCTTTTTAGAATCGTATTGATAAGGTTTGGGTTGTGTAAACCAATTTTATGAAAATCTGAGCCGAATGTTAAACGAAATATACCTTTTTGTTCTGTATCAGGTGGAGTTTTAAAACTACCTCCTGCAATCTTATTTTCATTAGTATAGATAGCATAATTGTATTCTGTATCAGCAGCTAATCCAGTTATTTCGATTCTTTGTTCAATACCTGGTTCAGGAGAGTTTTTTAAATACGATTTATATTCTGTACTGTTAGATTTATTCACTTTAATTTCTAATGATTTTGAAGTTGATGGACGTAACCAAATAGTTAATCCATTTTTATCCAATTTACCTAACAAAGGTCCTCCCATAAGAGCCAAATTATTATTTTGAGCACTCTCTAATATCAATGGATTAGTAAAGTTAGCATTAGGATTTTCATAAAAAACATCCCGTGCTTCTAGGTAAAAGTTTCTTATGTTTTGAGGCAGAGGAGTATAACTATCTAATAACATTGTATCAATTTCCAAATCGCCTATATGTGCTTGCGGGAGTGTAACTTTATGTGTAATTGAGATTTGAGAACTGCTATCAATAACAGTAATTTCACTATTTTTACCAGATTTATGATCGGTGCAACTTAGTAAGGTAAAAAAACTCATACCCATAAGTAAATAGCTCCATTGAATTTGCTTAATCATGATATAAGATCATTTAGGTAACTTTATTTGTTGAATTGTCTTAGATACCAACTCTTTATATCAATTTATAAAAATTCATTTCTCATACCACTTAATCTTAGCCACAAAGTTAAATACTATAGATGGTTCAGGATAAAAGATAACTGGATTGAAAGGTCAGGATTCTTCTACTTAACATAACGTAACTTAAGTACACTTAATAAATCCCTGTAAAACAGATGGTTAAATAACAAAAACCTTTCATTCTTCAATTAAAAAAAAGGGATCGTAAAATTCTTCTTTGTAATTGTAATATGGATACCACCATAAGAAAAGCTCAGGATTTGGAATATTGGCGGTTAGATTTAAGATTTCTTTATAGTGACGATTATTTTTAATGGGAATATCAATGATATCTTTAAGTGATAAATCTCTGATATTTGTATAATCTTTTTCATTTAGTATTCTGATTTTCTCTTTAACTTTTCCTTTCTTATGTTGTACTTTAATGTCATGTATCATATTTGCATCTAAAAACCCGATCTTTCTTTCTACTCTTAGGTTTTTATCTAGCATCATTACGTGCTTAATATTTGAATAATCAGTTTTTAATGGATTTTTAGGGTTAACTGATTCGTGTAATTCTATAAAGAAGTTTTTTTTGAGGTGCATATCATAGATAAAAAAGCCTATGTCTTCACTATAGTAGATTGTAAAGGTATTATCAAGCGGGAAAACAGCTGTGTACAAAATATAATTATCAGAATAATACATTTCTAGTAGATAGCTTTTTTTAGTATCTGTACTATCAATGTATTCCATACAATATAGCTGTTCATCAAAAAAACGCAGGCTAAAATAGCTCATTTGTTCATCTATAATTTTACCATGCTCAAACTTATCGTAGTTGAATGAATTTACATTTAGAATTTTATTGGGAGTATCTGTTTTAACTATTTTGATTTTTTCTGTATAAATATCATATAACTGCTCAATATTTAATTCACTATGCTGCGCATACAAATTCTGAGTAAAGAACATTATCAGCAAAGCTGAAAAAATAGTATAGATTTTATACATGTATGGTTATTTTTATCACAAAGGCATAGTTACCTTTAAAATCAAAGTAAGATACTCACCTTTCTTTTTAGATCACTTAATGGCAAGAATTAATTCTTTTTTATGATATAAAAAAACAGGTTTATGAAACCTAATATCAAATTTCATAAACCCATCAATATAATTATTAGAAAGTAACTATCTCATTTTTCTACCGGGTGTCCATGGAGCGCCAGCTTTCTCTAGTTCTTCTCCAAAGCTTTCCAATTCAGTTAGATAAGATTTTAAATCTGCTTGAAAAGTTTTAAAATCACCTTCTGCTAAATCTATATTATGCTTTTGTGTTTCTGTCGGATTTTGACGAGTATCCCAATGCCCGCTGATTACTCCACCAACACGAGACATCATAGAAGGTGAAGTAGATTCGTTCATGCTTTGTCTTACTCGATCTCCATATAAGCTCACACGCAATGTATTCAGTTTATCTTCCAAGTCATTAATTTTTTGGAAAAGAGCCTGACTTGCTGTTGGTGTTTTCATTAAAGCTGCTTGCATATATCGTAGACTTTCACTCGCCTCACCTATTTTATTGCTAGTCACAATCAATTGCCTGTAAAGCTCAGAAGTTTTTTGTTGAAAAGCAGTAACAGCACTAAAATCAGTACCTGATGCACCTGTATCTAATGGCTTTACAGTAAATGTTTGCGCCTCTCCTTTTTCTGTAAGTGTACCTTTATCAAGAACAAATAATTTTACAGTATACTCTCCCGGTGCAGCAAGTGGACCTTTAGCTTCACCTGCCCAAGGTGGTATAAAATCTGGCACTACCAAATCGATAGCTTCTGGCGATGGCAAACGCAAATCCCAGCTAATTCTATGTAAACCTTTTTGCTTACTTCCTTCTAGCCATCTAATTGAGTTTCCTTTTGCATCTGTTACTTGTAATAAAACTCGTGCACCTTTTTCTTTGGCTTCATCGCTTAGTCTATCCCAACCCGGAAACGGAACATTTGCATTTTGTTTGGTCAAAGTTTTCTCAGATTGTTTACGCTGCTCTTTCAAGCTTTTTGGTAAATCATTAATATAATAAGTGAAAGTGGCACCAAAATCAGGATTATCGGTAGCAAAACTGGTAGTACCCAAAGTAGGCATTCCTTTCGCTTGCATGGGTTCGTTAGGAATATACCACCAAGCATCTCTTACAGAAAATATGGTACTTTCTCCTGATGACGCAACAGTTGACAAGTTTCTCAATACTGAATAATCATCCAACACATAAAAACCTCTACCGAACGATGCACCGACTAAGTCATTATCTCTTTTATGTAATTCCAAATCTCTAAAAGGAATAGTTGGAACACCACCACTCAATTTTATCCAATTGGTTCCTTTGTTTGGAGAGAAATAAATGCCGTATTCAGTACCGATGAACAGTAAATTTTCATCGATGTGGTCTTGCTTAATTACCCAAACTATCGTATTTGCTGGTAAATCTCCAACTATAGATTTCCAAGTACGACCACGATCTGAACTCATAAACATGAATGTGGTATAATCTCCAAACTTATGAGCATCTGCTAAAGCAAACACCGTATTTTCGTTGTGGCTAGAAGCTTCCACATCATTAATAAATGAACGAGCAGGTACTTTTGGAAGCACTCCACTTTTACGCCAATTTTGGCCGCCATCTTCGCTTATATTAATTAGTCCATCATCAGAACCAGTATATAATAATCCCTTTACCAAAGGAGATTCTGAAATGGAAGTTAAAGTAGCATATAAAGACATTGCACCATTATCATACAAAGCTTCGGTACTCCAAACTCGACCCATCATTTCTAATTCGTAGCGATTGGTATTTGTGGTTAAATCTTCGCTAATTGGTGTCCATGAATTACCTTGATCTTCACTTTTCCAAACTCGCTGAGAGCCGTAATACAAGCGATTATGATTATGCGGGCTGACTAAAATTGGGCTATCCCAGTTCCAACGTTCTGGTGGATCGTTTGGCTCAGGTTGTGGTTTAATAAAGAGTAACTCGTGCGTTCTCTTGTCATATTTATTGAGGCTACCACCTTGTATTTCTATATAAGCAATATTATCATCTTCGGGATCAAAAGCATTATCGTAACCATCTGCACCTAATGGCACACTCCAATCTTGGTTTCTAACACCTTCAGTATTCGTCGTTCTTGATGGACCAATTAATGTTCCCAAGTCTTGTGCTCCACCAACTATATTGTAAAATGGCAACGAATTGTCTAACGATAATTTATAAAATTGAGAAATAGGTAAGTTTGGAAAATGTCGCCAAGTAATTCCTTCATCGTAAGTTTCGTATAAACCTCCATCAGAACCACCAATTAAATGCTTGCCATTGTCTGGATCGATCCAAAGCGCATGGTTATCACTGTGTTTTTCTCTACCAGTACCTAAATAATCAAACTTATTTCCTCCATCTCTTGTAACATGGAAAAACACATCCATTTGATACACCAAATCTTCGTTTTGCGGAGAAGCTTCAATTTCTTGATAATAATGAGGGCCTGTGCCTCCAGAAGTATAGCTATTGCGTTTCTCCCAGCTTTCTCCTTTATCTATGGATCTGTAAAAACCTTTTTCTGAGTTGTCTGCCTCAATGGTTGCATATACCAAACTAGGATTCGCTGGAGTTACAGCTAGTCCGATTTTACCCATGTCACCATTTGGCAAACCTGTTTCTACTTCACTCCAAGTAGTACCATTGTCTGTAGATTTATAGATACCAGATTTTGGTCCACCTGAAAGCAAAGACCAAGTATGTCTGCGTCTTTGGTAAGCGGCAGCATACAAAACATCTGGGTTAGAAGGATCAAATTCAACATCAGTTACACCTGTGTTTTCATCAATATTTAAAACCAATTGCCATGTTTTACCACCATCTCCACTTTTATAAAGGCCTCTATCTCCGCCAGAAGACCATAAAGGGCCTTCAGCAGCAACAAAAACCACATTGCTATTTCTTGGATCTACTAATATTTTGCTTATGTGTTCAGATTTTTTAAGCCCCATATTATTCCAAGTCTTGCCTCCGTTGGTACTTTTATAAATACCATCTCCCCAGCCAACGTGTCTTCCACTCACATTTTCACCGGTACCTACCCAAACAATTTCTGTGTTATTAGGGTCAATAGTAAAAGTTCCAATTGAATAAGATGATTGATCTTCGAAAACGGGTTGCCAAGTAATGCCACTGTTTGAGGTTTTCCAAACACCACCGGAGCCAACAGCTACATACCAAGTGCTTTTATCAGTGGGGTTTACAGCAATATCTGCAATTCTCCCTCCCATTAAAGCAGGTCCTATACTTCTCAATTTTAGACCTTTTGCTGCTTCAGAAGTGGAGGCTACATTTATCGTTTGCGCATTAATTTTTGGGGTAAAAGAAAAATAGGAAACAACCACTAAAAGAGCAGTTACAATTTTTGTTTTTAGTATCATGGATTGTGTAGTAAGTAATTTAATTGATCATTTAAAGCTAGTTTTTTATTGATTAAAACAAATTCATATCCCTATAAAAACGAATTGTGTAAAGATAAAAGACTCGCATTCGAATGCAATAGGATATTGTATGAAACTAGAATCTATAGGACAATTTCATCATTAGAAATTCAAAATACTGAAGACTCACATTAAGGCAATATTACTTTTTGCTTGAATAGATAAATGAAAATTGTCTTTAGTAGTCCATTCAATTCTGAGAGAAGTATTAAAGGTAAATATTGAGCTTATATAAACATCTAAGTACTAAAACAAATAATTAGCAAACACCTCATGATGAACAAAATTAGAATAATTGTAATTGGGATTTTAACATTTACCGTAACTAGCTGTGAGCAAAAAATCTCAAAAACAAATTCGCTGTCAGATACTATGGATGGCATCTTAACCAGATTTTATTCAGAGTTTACACCAGAAGAATTAAATAAAGCAAAACCAGAATTTATTCTCAACAACATACTTCCGGAAGAGCGAAAAGCATTTACTAGCAAATATTGGTATTTTGATGTAAATGTGCCTGTAACTGTTTCTTTAATGCGACACGTAGGCCAAAAAATGATGCCATTCTGGATTGAAGAAACTGGATTTAAAAAGACTGACCTCAAAGTAACAAATGAAGAATATACCTATGAAGTTTGGCGAAAAGAGTTTCCTGCTGGAAAAGTAGAGCTTGGTATAAGTGGCTTTGAAAACCATCGAACTCCATATTTTGTCTCTGTAGGTAAGGCTGATAAGAGCAATACTGAGGAACTGAAAATTACGAATATATTTCCTGCAACACAAGACCAACAAGCGATGGAGAAAGGCTCTCATGTGTATACTTGTTGGAGATTAGAAGTGCAAGAATTTCCAGAAGAACTAGCTGGTGACATTCTGCTAAGTAGCTATAGAGGTAGACCAAGAGAATCGCATATACTTGGCGCATTACGCGAAACTGAATTCCCTTCTTCAGCTAAGCCAGACCAAATCGCATTAACTTGGAGTGGAGATACTAAAACTTCTGTAGATGTTCAATGGCGTACTTCATTAGATATAAAAAGTGGTCTTGTAAAATATTGGAAAGCAGGAAACACAGATACTATAACTATTTCTTCGAGTGTGAAGGAATTATATGACCGATCTATTTACAATGAAAGCAGGGTAAATAGACACACTGTTCAAATTAGCAGTTTAGAACCTGGAACAACCTATAAATATTTAGTAGAATCTGATGGAAATAACTCAGAAACTGAAACTTTTAACACAGCGAGTGAAGACGATAAATTCTCTTTTATTTGGTTTGGAGACACACATCATTCTAAACAATGGGCTAATTTGTTAAAGCAAGCAGAGTCCAAACATCCCGAAGTGGCTTTTTATTCCATTGCTGGAGATTTGGTGGATAGCGGCCTTTATCGAGATGAGTGGGACGATATTTTTGGATTTACGGGTGATGTATTTTCTAGAAAACCACTGATGTCAGTTCCCGGTAACCACGACAATCAAGATGGGTTAGGTAATCAGCTTTATTACGAACTTTTGAGTTTTCCAATGAATGGCCCAGAAGGAGTTGACAAAGAATGTACCTATAGCTTTGAATACAAAAATGCCCTATTTCTTATGATCGATGCTACCCAAGAGCTAGATTCCATTACTCCTTGGATTGAAGAACAGCTTAAATCTTCAGACGCTACTTGGAAGTTTGCTATGTTTCATTTTCCGCCTTATAACTGGGAAGAACCTTATTATGATATTCAAGAAAAGTGGTGTCCAATTTTTGACAAATACCATGTTGATATGGTAATGTCTGGTCATATTCACTATTACATGCGCTCTAAACCGATGTTTAATGGCGAAGTGGTTGATAGTTTTAATAATGGAACTGCTTATGTAATTTCGACAGGTTTGCCTTCTAACCACGATAAAATGACAGATGAACCATATGCTGCCATACGAGATACTAAAAGCCAGTACTATCAAAAAATTGATATTAATGGAGGTCGATTCAAATTTTCATGCGTAAATGGTGATGGCATTGAAATAGATTCATTCGAAATAAATAAAGAAATTTAAGACAGAATATAGATCACTCCGAAAAGAGCTCATTCTACTTGTTCGGAGTGATTTTTTAGAATATTCTCCCCTATTTATAATTAGTGACTGACAATAGAATTATTATTCCAGCTGCGCTAATCAACTTAATCTTTAAAAATTATTAGCACAAATATGAAAAGCTTTTAATTATATCGTAATATTGCAATGTTACATAATTGATTAATAAAAGCATTGTAATGGAAACTCAACAACTTGAAAAATACATAGAGAGCATCAAATCAGAATTTGATCTAATTTCACAAAAAAGAAAAACTCTATTAGAACAATTGACAGCTTTTGTAACAACTAGCTTGCAAGACAAAGGCAAAGCCGATTTAATTTTGATATGTACGCATAATTCTAGAAGAAGTCATTTGTCTCAAGTTTGGGCGCAAGTAGCAGCATTTCATTATAATATTATAAATGTGCATGCTTATTCTGGCGGCACAGAGGCTACTGCCATGTACCCAATGGCAGCTCATGCACTCGAAAATGCCGGATTACAGATTAAGAAACTTTCTGAAGAGAACAATCCAGTTTATAGCATTAAGTATCATCCAGATGAACCTGCCATAATAGGATTTTCAAAAACTTACGATGATAGTTTTAATGCGCAAAACGGTTTTGCCGCTGTAATGACATGTACACATGCAGATGAAAACTGTCCTATAATTCCTACTGCTGCAAAAAGAATATCTCTTCCGTTTGAAGACCCAAAAGCATTTGATGGGACTCCTCAACAAGAAGAAAAATATATAGAGCGATGCAGAGACATCGCCAGAGAAATGTTTTACGCATTCTCTTTAGTATAGCTTAAATTCAAACCAAACAATGAAAAAGTTAAGTTTTTTAGATCAGTACCTCACGCTGTGGATATTTCTTGCCATGGCAATTGGGGTTTGCATAGGTTATTTATTTCCGTCAACTTCCAATCTAATCAATTCATTTAGTAGTGGAAGTACAAATATTCCTATAGCAATCGGTTTAATTTTGATGATGTATCCGCCACTGGCTAAGGTAAATTATAAGCTTTTGCCAAAGGTATTTAAAAATATAAAGATTCTATCCATCTCCTTGTTACTCAACTGGATTATTGGTCCAGTATTAATGTTCATTTTAGCACTTATCTTCTTGCAAGACTATCCAGAATATATGGTTGGTTTAATATTAATCGGACTTGCCAGATGTATTGCCATGGTTTTAGTTTGGAATGATCTTGCCGAAGGAAGTAGCGAATATGGAGCAGGCTTGGTTGCTCTAAATAGCATTTTTCAAGTATTTGCCTATAGCTTTTATGCTTGGTTGTTCATTACCAAATTACCACCTTTATTTGGTTTTGAAGGAGCAATAGTAGATATCTCTATTGGTGTTATAGCAGAAAGTGTAGCGATTTATTTAGGTATTCCATTTTTAGCTGGCTTATTGAGCCGAATAGTTTTAGTTAATTTAAAAGGAGAAGATTGGTATAAAACCAAATTTATTCCTTCTATCTCTCCGATGACATTAATCGCCTTACTTTTCACCATAGTTGTGATGTTCTCTTTAAAAGGTGAGTTAATTGTTCAAATCCCTATGGATGTGGTAAGAATAGCAATTCCGCTATTGTTTTACTTTGCTTCAATGTTTCTTATTGGTTTTTTTATAAGCAAAGCAATGGGAGCAGAATACGACAAGAATGCATCAATTGCTTTTACCGCTGCAGGTAATAATTTCGAATTAGCTATTGCTGTTGCCATTGCTGTTTTTGGCCTAAACTCTGGTCAAGCATTTACAGGTGTAATAGGCCCATTGGTTGAGGTGCCGGCTTTAATCTTACTCGTTAAAGTAGCTTTTTGGCTCAAGAAAAAATATTACAGTAGTATATAACCTAATATTCAATGTGTTAGGAAGGGATATTTGAATTAATTTAAAGGGAGTAGAAACTATTTAATATAGGATCTACTCATCTTTTTTATCGCCGATTTATTCTTGTTCAATTTAATCTGTTGGCACCGCAAACATCATGTATAAACTGTAGTTTATCTAGTACAGCTGGTGCAATTACAAAAGGATAAAAATCTATATGTCCCATGCTACGGTTAAGGCTATTTACGGCAAAAGTGAGTGGCAGCCACATATCCATAATCTGTTTAAAATCCTTTATGGTGTAAGGGTCTTGATAGATTTCAGTTTGCATTTTAGGGTTATCTCCAAGCTGAGTTGGATAAATATCTATACCAAAAGCATGTGCTGTTTCTAATGTATCCATCAAATGGAGATAATGTGCCCAAGTTTCTGCCCAGTCTTCCCACGAATGAGAAGTTGCATAAGGACTTATGTATGAATCATTCCAGTTTGCAACAGGTCCATTTTCATAATAGCTGTTTAGTGCCTCAGAATAATCTTGTCTTTCATCGCCAAAAAGCTGGCGATACTGATCTAAATAATTACTATCTTTTATTAGAACATCCCAATAATAGTGACCCACTTCATGGCGCATATGGCCTAGTAAAGTTCGATATTTTTCGCCAAGGTCGAGTTTATGCTGAACTCTTATGGCTTCATCAGCTTCTTCAATATTAATGGTTATTACACCATTGGCATGTCCAGTCATAATCCTCTTTCCTTTAGATGTATCAGACATAAAATCAAAAGCAAGTCCTTCTTCATCGTCAGGTTCGATTTTGGCATTTACCGGAACTTGCAAGCGAAGTAAAGAGTAAATTAGTCGGTGTTTGGCCAATTCTATTCGCTTCCATTTATCTAAATTACCATCGTGAGAGAGTTTGGGTATAGTTCTATTTAAAGAACAAGCAAGACAAAAAGGAGCCTGATCTGCCTTAACAAGCCAATTACAAGTACTATGGGAGGCATTTTCACAATAGTGATATTTCGCCTGATTATTAGTTACATCTGAAAAATCTACATTGTTTCTAGTTTCTAAAGTAACCATTGTCATTTGAATGGGATTAAACCCAATATTATGCTGGCATTTTAAACAAAGGGAATTCTCAAAGTAAAGCGCATTTCCACAATGTTTGCAATTATATAGTTTCAATTTTCATCTTGGTTTAAGTTTAATATAGAACATCTTGAATTGATGTATTAACTATTAAAATAGAAAAGCGTTTTAAAAATTTTCGCACTATTTATCAGTGAATCACGCTTAATTGAAAAATAGAATTAAGGGATTTGATTAATTAATTTAAAAGACATACACATTCTTTTCTTTAGTACTACTCACAGTCTATTTTCTTAATTGTGGCATTCAATCCTAATTCTGGATTTCCACCTACTATTACCGCTTTTTGATGATCAATATCAATCGTTATAGATGCAGTTTCTTCATTACCTTCTTGCATAAACTGATACTCAGCAATAATAATATTATCTTCTATTGTTCCAGTTAAACTTCCTTTTCTTTGATCTTTTTCTGCTGGCAACCAATTATACTCACCAGAAACTTGATCTCCATCAATCACTAAGTTAAGCTCTTGAATGTCTTTCATCATAGGATTATCTCGATATGGAAATACATTTTTATAGCAAATCTCACCTTCCAGCTTTGTCACTTGTGTTTTTTCTTGAACTTCCTCTTTATTCTCAGCACTCCGGCTCTGCTGGTTAGACTGGTTGCACGCTGTTATAAATAAGCCAGCAAAGAGGGTAAAAGTAGAAATGATTAGTTTGTTTAGCATTTGTGTTAAAGTTTTATAGTGGTTGAATTCTTTAAATATAACTAGCTCAAATAGTTACATAGCTTGATTTTTATTAATAATGTATACAACCTAGAACTTTGTAGGATTGTTTAGAACACCAAAAGCTGTAATTTCTAACAATTTATTTAAGCCTTTTCTAATTGAAGAGAAGCATAAACATTATCCAGAATCTCATGCTTATCGGTAAGTACCACCAACTTATCATTTACTTGCAGTTCGGTTGATCCATTTGGAGTAAGGTAATTTCCTTCCCGTTCAATCATAGCAATAATTGCATTTTTAGGGAACTTTAAGTCTACGATTTTTAAACCAATTACATTAGAATTCTCTTTTAGAATTATTTCCTTCATTATGGTTTTTGGGTGCTCAGCCAATAATTCGTCTGTTGGCGATAAAGGTTTGGCATTGTCTGGCAAGCCTACATTTAACCACTTGGCAACTAACGATAATGTAGTGCCTTGAATAAGCACAGAAGTTAGCGACACAAAGAAGACAATATTGAATATGATATTCGCCTTGTCTATTCCTGCTAGTAAAGGGTAAGTAGCGAAAACGATTGGAACAGCTCCACGCAAGCCCACCCAAGAGATATAAAACCTTCTTCTTAATTTCATTTTAAATGGAATTAAGGAGATAAACACGGCTAATGGTCGTGCGACTAAAATTAAAAATATTGAAATTAATAAGCCGATACCGATAAATGGGATCATCTGGAAAGGAAAAACCAATAAACCCAAGGTAAGGAATAATACGATCTGCATCAACCAAGCGAGTCCGTCAAACATCCGCATGATTGTATTCTTATGTATCAGGTTTTGATTTCCTAGAAAAACTGAGCAGATATAAATGGCAAGAAAACCATTACCTCCAATTGCATCTGTAAATGAAAAAGTAATGAACATTAAAGAGATGGTGAGCACCGGATATAAACCTTCAAAATCTAGTTTGATTCGGTTGATCACAAACTTACTCAGTTTACCAAAAAGAAAGCCAGCGACTCCACCAATTGCCATTTGCAATAAAAATAGTGTGATAATAGAAAATATACCCTTTTCAGGATTTTGAACTAGTGAAAGAAAAGCGATGGTAAGTACATAAGCCATTGGGTCGTTACTACCACTTTCTAATTCGAGTGTTGGTCTCAGGTTTTTCTTTAATGCAAGATTTTTACCTCTCAAAATTGAGAAGACTGCAGCAGCATCTGTAGATGAAACAATGGCACCTAACAACAAACTTTCGTACAAGCTAAAATCCGTAATTAAGTATACAAAATAACCGAGGCCAAGTGCTGTGAGTAAAACTCCAATTGTAGATAAAGCAATACCCTCTTTGAGTACAGGTTTTACAGACGACCAGCTTGTATCTAATCCACCAGAAAACAGAATGAAATTAAGCGAAACTACCCCAATAAATTGAGCTATTTGCGGATTGTCGAAGTATATACCACCAATGCCATCTGAGCCGGCAAGCATACCAATTGTAAGAAAAAGTAATAGTGTTGGTATTCCAAAGCGATAACTGGTTTTACCTGCAATAATACTTATCAGAAGCAATACAGAGCCAATTAAGATGATATTTTCTATGGTGATATTCATTGTTAGTTTGTGCTGGTTGTTCGACTGTTAATAATTTACATGTAAAAATAGCTTAATATATTTCAATAATTCTATTTGATCAGAAATGCTTTTGCAGAAGTCAAAAAATAAGTTAATGAAAGAGCAGGAACACTTTATTAGCATAGATAAGTTCCTCAAAATTTGGACTTCTCAATAAAGTAAATTTGGACCACCCAATAAAACAGTCACATCCATAAAATTCGAACTTTGCATTATTAATTAATCAAATATTTTAGTAATGAAAAATTCAGAATTAGTATTAGTTACCGGAGGTACTGGCTTTGTAAGTATGCAAATTATCTTTCAATTATTACAAAAAGGGTATCAGGTAAGAACAAGTCTTCGCAGTATAAGTAAAAAGGATGGAATAATTAACACACTTAAATCTCAAGGAATTTCTTCTCTTGATAATCTGTCTTTTGTAGAAACAGAATTAACTAAAGATGATAATTGGGTAGAAGCTATGAAAGGTTGCAAATATGTTTTAAGTGTGGCCTCTCCGGTATTTTTTGAAGTGCCAAAGAATGAAAAAGAAGCGATTAAACCAGCAGTAGAAGGCATACTTCGGGTTTTAAGATTCGCAAAAAAAGAAGGTGTTAAACGCGTAGTAATGACCTCTAACTTTGGTGCAGTTGGTTTTAGCCAAACAGACAAAAACATACAAACCACAGAGACCGATTGGACAAACCCGAATGAAAAAGGATTATCTATTTATGAGAAATCTAAAACTTTAGCAGAAAAAGCCGCTTGGGACTTTATTAAAAAAGAGGGAGAAGGTTTAGAGTTTGCCACCATTAATCCTGTAGCGATATTAGGCCCTTCGCTAAATACGCATACTTCTGGCAGTTTTAATATTTTGAAGCATCTTTTAGATGGCTCGATGAAAGCCGTTCCGAACATTCCACTAAACATTGTTGATGTAAGAGATGTGGCAGACTTACATATTCGAGCCATGAAAAATCCAAATGCAAATGGGCAGCGCTTTATCGCCAGTGCTGATGGACAAATTTCTATGCCAGAAATCGCTACATTCATTAAAACTGAAATGCCCGAAATAGCCAAAGACACACCGAGCAAAACAGTACCAAACTGGGTATTAAAAGCAGCAGCTCTATTTAATGCCAGAGCTAAAGAAGGTTCGCTTCTTTTAAAAGTAAATCGTTATGTTAGCAATGCTAAAGCCAAAAATATTTTAGGTTGGTCGCCAATTGCCAGTCAAGAAGAAGCTATTTTAGCAGCATTGCAAAGTTTGATTAAATATGAAATTGTGAAATGAGAGCTATTGCAAAAGACACAAAATCAAGAATTTTAAAAGAGCAGTTTATTCCAGATCATGTCTTTATTTACATTGCCAAAGGAGGTATTAGCTTTTTTGATGGGAATAAAACATATATATTAAATGCAGGTGATGGATGTATTGCCAGAAAAAATCAATTAGCGAAATTCATCTTATTAGAAAGCGAAGATGAGTTTGAACCAATCATCTTTTGCTTTGAAGAAGCGTTTCTTCGCACATTTCAACAAAAACATAAAACTCAATCAAGTTCATTTAAAACTAATGATGCTTTTATAGAAATCCGTAAGACTGATTTGATGGATAATTTCATCCTTTCATTAAAGCCATATTACAAAGGTATAATGGAATTAGACGAAGCCTTCCAAGATTTGAAGTACGAAGAATTATTAATCATTCTACTCAAACAAGACCCCGATCTTGCAGCAGTTTTCTTCGATTTTGGCATTCCCGAAAAAATCAATCTGGAAGCCTTTATGAACAAAAATTTCAAATTTAATGTGAGTATTAAGCGGTTTGCTTTTCTAACAGGTCGAAGTTTATCTTCTTTTAAAAGAGATTTTAAAGCCATTTTCAACGATTCGCCGAGCCATTGGCTAGTTAAAAGAAGATTACAAGAGGCTTATCTACTCATTGAGCAAAAAAATGAAAAACCATCAGATATTTATCTCGACTTGGGTTTTGAGAGTATATCTCATTTCTCAGTGGCTTTTAAAAAATGTTTGGGCTGTCACCATCAGAGCTTACTATTAAAAAATGAATCAGTTAAGAGTCACATTCCATACAGACAAAATAGCTTAAGTCTTTCTTAAACTTTGAGGATTTTTGCCAACTCGTTGCTTAATAAATCTAGTAAAGTATTGAGTGGTTTCGAAACCCATTTGGTGTGCAATTTCCTTTACTTGCATATCAGAATACTTAAGCAACTCAAGTGATTTTGATAGTTTCAAATTCAGGAAGTATTTCTTGGGAGAAAAGCCTGTATAACTGGTAAATAATTGTCTAAACAAAGAGTAGCTCATGCCTACTTCAGTAGCAATTTCTTCTAGGTTAAAAGACAAATTAATCCGATTATGCATCAGAGTTATGGCATGTTGCAATTGCCTTTCTTTCTGTGTGCTTTTGAACTGATAGTTTTTTAAAGCATTGGTAAAAAGTCCTGCTAAATAAAAAACACCTCCAGCCAGACTATTAGAAAATCCACTGGTTTTGCTTTCTGCCACTCTTGTAAGTTCATGAAATAAGTTAATAATTCGCTCATCGATTCCTATTTGGTGTATCGGATTCGAAGGGTTTATGCTTTCATTATGCAAAAAATGTAAATTGCCAGAAGCACGAAATCCCACCCAATGTTCGTCCCATCCGGTATTAAATGCAGGCTTGTATCTATGCCAAACTTTGGGGTAAACTACAAAAAAAGTTCCGGCAGTTACTTTGCATTGTTCGCCTCCTTCAAACTCGAAAATGCCCTTGCCATTGCTAATATACACTAACTGATAATGATCTAATCGTCTACCATACTCCCAATCAAAATAGTAACCAGAAGGATGCATCGGTTTGGGATATTTGGTATTGAGTGGAACCTTACCAGAACCAATGTCTAACACTTTTATTCCCATAAAATCTTCCGTATCAGAAGAAGCAAAGTATTCTAAGAAATTTTTACCGATCATATTTTGTCAGAAAGTATAACTAAAATATCATTTTTTATCTCTATTTCAAGCATATCAAAATAAATTCACATTCTAAAATATCAAATATTATAAGCGATTATTAATTATCAAATATTCATTAAGCATGGAGTCTACTAATTACTTTCATTCAAATTCTATAAAACCACTCATTTTCTTGAGTTTATTTATACTGCAATTATTGGCAACAAGCTTTGTATTTGCTCAGGATGATCGTGCAGTAATCGTGAATTTTAATGATAAGGATAAACAAGTTACCAGATTTGATAAATTATCGGCTGCATTAGATGCGCATGATGGAGAAATAGCCCTGTTTAATGGTACGTATTATTTGTATGGCACTAGTTACGATTGCGGATATGAATGGGGTAATCCCGAAGCTCCATTTTGTGGGTTTAAAGTTTATTCTTCTAAAGATTTAATGAACTGGACGGATGAAGGTTTTCTATTTGATGCCACCAACGACCTCTGGCAAACCCGATGCAATGGAAAAACTTATGGTTGCTACAGGCCGCATGTGATTTATAATGAGAAAAATAAAGAGTATGTATTGTGGATTAATGTGTATGATAACAGAACTGGTTTTAGGGTATTTACTAGTGACAATCCGATTGGTCCATTTAAAGAAGTAGCCGAACCGACAACCGCTGTAAATAATGATGCCCCTGTTGCAGGTTTAAATAACGGCGATCACGATACCTTTGTAGACGATGATGGAACAGCGTATTTAGCCTATACAGATTGGAGAACAGACGGTACAATTGTAATTGAGAAACTAAATGAAGATTACACTTCTGGAATAGGAGAACATGTAAAAGCGGTTACAGCCGGACGTACAGAAGCTCCCGGATTAATGAAGTATAACAACAGGTATTATGTGCTATATTCAGACCCGAATTGCGGTTATTGTTCTGGTACAGGAACTTCCTATAAATCGGCTCCATCTCCACTTGGCCCTTGGACAGACGGTGCAAAACTAAATGAAAACTCTTGTGGCGGTCAACCTTCTTTTGTATCTACATTTAAATTAGAAACAGGTACGATTTATTTATATGGTAGCGACCTTTGGAATAATGCCGCTAAAAATGAAGCACAAGCTAATTTCTACTGGGCACCACTCACTTTTGATGAAGATGGAAATATAAATCCAATTGACTGTGAGCAAACCATCAACATTCCAATAAAGAAGGATGTAAGCGAAATTGATCTTGCTAATTTGGATGCTAGTTCTGAGAGTGATGGATTTACAACTTCTTGTGAAATTCAAGGAGACACTCAACATGGTCAATCGTTTATAGCTTCGAAAACTGGAATACTTTCTAAAGTAACTTTTGCTACTTTTCAAAGTGGATATCCAGATGCAGGGCTTACTTTCGAAATCTATAAAGCAGGCAAAAACTCTCAACCAAAAGGCAAAGTATTAAGCTCTATCACTGTTTCTGCTGATTCTATAGGATGGTCTCCTAAAATGATTTCTGTACAACCCAACATAAAAGTAAAAGCTTCTAAAAAATATGTTTTGGTTGTGAAATCGACCTCATCTAAAGGTTGTTTTGGAATTGAATTCAACGATAATGCTCCATATGCAGAAGGTGCTTGTATTTTGAGTACTGATAATGGTAATTCATTTTCAATTATAGATAATCGAACGCTTATGTTTCAAACATTTGTTTCACCAAAATAGCAGCAACGCTGCCACCTATTAAACTATGGTTTCAAATTAAACAACTTCAATTTTGCATAGAAATCTTCAAAAAGCAGTCGGTTATCTATTTGATTATAAACTCTGATATTTCTGCCTTTTTGGTTTACTTCATAAGTTCCTTGGTCGTTTACCATTGGCGATTGTTTGAGCTTATAAAAACTCGATGAAGGGTCTGCTTCAAAAGAAGATTGCAAAGCAGTAAGCAGTACCAAGGGGTTATCTCCCATTACATAGGTCTCTCCTATTTTAAAATTAAACTTAGATGTTAGCTCTATGATGTTATCAATCTTTGCAGTTAAATATTTGCCAATTTCACCTTGAGTTTCTACATGCAACTTTAGCTCTGCATAAGACATCAAAGCTTGTCTATATACATCTCTAGGCACTTGCCAGATATCAATATTAGATTGATTGAATATTACCTGAACAGCAGCTAAATCTATTCCGGTATTGTACTCCAAGGTAGTATAACCAGGAGGTGGAGTTGCCATATCGAGGTGTTCTGTACCTCCAATCCAGATGAGTGTGAGCTTGTCGGCAATTTGTGGTTCTAACAGATATGCACTGGCAATTTCGGTTAATCCACCACCACAAACCACAAAAAGTTTTTCTTTGGTATCAGTTCGCATAGCTTCTTTTACAATGGCTTTAGCTCCATCCGATTCTATGGCTGTTTTTTTATCAAAGAGTGGCTTATTACTTCCCTGATAGACTTGGTATTTACCTTGCAAACTCATCAACTCAAGTACTTTATTTACATTTTCTACTGCATGTGTGGCAGTTTCATTGGAGCTGTCAAAACCATCGCCGGGTTTAAGGTGTGAGCCAATTATACCTCTAATTTCAATTGAAGGAGATAGTAAATGATGTACCAATTGAAATAAACCATCTGGGTCTCCGGCATAATCATTATCAATCATTACCAGCATTCTTGGTTGGATTTTTTCGCTCCATGTGCTCTGAGAATTTCCTAGAAATGGTATGCTTAAGAGCAAAAGAAAAAAAATGGTAATTTGTAGTTTCATTATCATCATATGTTGTTTACTTAAATGTAAACATTTACATATTTTTTAATGAAAATTCTTTCAAGATTGTTAGAATCAAAGCCATTTAGCAATGATGTTCCTATTTCACTTTGATTTTATAAGTATTTAAGAGTCGCTCTGTTCTAGATAGATTTTCTTTTAGTCTTGGTGAAAGTACTTTTTTTCCATATTCGGTATGGTAGCTGTGGTTTTATAGAAACTCGCGATTCAATTTGTGCCAAGTTAAAGTCACTGTATTTTTCGCATAGCAAACCTCCCATTCTCTTCTCAATAACTGTTGCAAAAAAAATATTAAGGACTGGATAAATGATACAAGTCTGCATCGCACAATATCTTTTCGGGAAGTGACTTTGGAGTTTTGGTTAATATAGTTGAGATTATGTAATTCTTAATCACTGCAATTTGCTCATTGGCTAAGCCTTCTTTTACAAGAAACTTTTTGGCTATTTTACTGCTAATTTCTTCATTATTTTTATGTGATGTGATATACCCAACATCGTGAAACCAAGCTGCTATTAAAACAGATTCACGATCAGTTTCCGACACTTACAAATGATCGCAAATCTCTTTTACATGAGAAATTACTGCTCTTGTATGATGAATATTATGAAAAGACAAATTGCTTAACTTTTCTAATAAATCAGAAGTATAATTCTCAACTTTTTCTAATAGCATATTTTAGTCAATTAAAATTTATAACTATAGCCAAAAAGGATTACCTGAGTTTCGTAGTAATTAGAACTTATGTTTAGAATCTACTCTATAATTTAAGTCTACATATTCTAATCTCAAACCGATTTCAGCCTCAAGCTTTTTAACCTCATAATTGTAATTACCATAAATTGCCGGAATGGTTTCTTTGTAAGTGGCTTTTCCGTCTGCTCCGGTATCTAACACAGAATTTGTTGCTGATGGATTAAATTGCATATCGGTAGGAATGGTTCGTCTTCTATGATCAATATTTTCATGCAGACTAATTAAGAGGTAATTCTGAATAAATTTAGAATTTATCCAGAATTACTTTTATAGCTACCAAGAAATTAATCACTTAGATTCAATCTTTATTTTTCCAATCTTGTAGTCTATCTAAATATAGATAGCTTTCTACAAATTTTCTATGTGCTGGGCTTGTCATAATTTCAACTAATTCTAAAGCAGTAACATAACTCGCCAAATTACCATTTGACGACAAAAACTTGCCATCTTTTACATAGGTAACCAAGTTATCGTCTTGAACTTTTAAGTTTGGATAATCTTTTTGGAGCTGCTCTCCACCACCGATCCAAGTAACAATTTTATGACCATCTGCTATACCCGATGCACCAATTAATTGAGCACCTCCACAGTTACTTACTGTATACTCAGTCTCTTCATTTTTCTTTTTGATGAATTCTACAATTGCATTGTTGTGCACCTGAGAATACATATCGTATGCACTTGGTACAAACAGCACTTTTAATTTAGGGCAATTATCAAAAGTATAATCTGGAATTAGTCTTAAGCCTTCTTCCGTTGTAATTGGATTTCCGCTTTCACTAATCGTAATTACATTAAAAATTTGTTTTCCATCTTCTGTAGGCTTGGCAAAAACATCAGAAGTTGCTACTACTTCACTTTGTAACACTCCATTGTACATTAATAGGCCAATGGTAGGTAAATCTGGATTGAAATCTTTTAAATGAGCAGTTAATGTATCAGAAGCAATTTCGGGTGGTTGAGTTTCTTGGTTAGCAGTATCCTTGCTAGTATCCATGTTATTGCAACTGGTAAAAATGATAGTGATCAAAGTAGCAGCTAGAATTCGTAAATCTTTCATTTTCCTTATCAAGTTTTTGTGCTTTGAGTTTATTAATTAGCTAAATCGTTTTGCTTAGCGGCCCAAAAGTAGTTGCTCAAACTGGATTATTTTATATGCTCATTAGATTTAACTTAATATTAAAATACTTACCCCAATTTTTGGGGAGTAAAAAATGATGTGAGAGTTGTTATTTGCGCAAAAAAGTGCATCGTAATATTAATCACTTTACACAATTAAGGAGCTGAATATATTTATTCTGCTATAATCTTATAATCGCCAGATTTTAGCGTGATTAAGTTTCTACCATCTACTTCCTCAATTTTTACAGCTTGGTTGTTCACCAACACTTTTGTTGAACTTTCTGGTAGATAAACTACTGCTTCACTATTATCTGGAACTTTCAAGTCTATTTTGAAGCTTTCGGTTTTATCTACCTTTAGAGAGATAAGCCCTGCCACTGTTTCAGTTTGTGTTTGAGCATATTTTAATGTTCCTAATTGAGGATTTACACAAACTTTTTCCATCCAGCTTCCAACGGATACAAACCACAAACATATTGAGACAAAATGGTGAGTCCACCCCCACTCCAAGCATGGTTGATAGTGCCACCACCAAATCCTTCGCGACCAATTCCCCAACCTTCCCAAAGTGTGGTTAATTCGCTATCTATCATCTTAGAAAATCGATCTTTCATTCTAGATAAAGCCAAATCCATATTGCCAGTTTTCACTAAAGCTTCAAGCACATATTTTTCCATATACGGACTTGCATGCCTTTGTTTGTTTAGTACATCTCTAATCGCCTCGTAATTACTTTCATCCACAAAACCACATAAAACAGCCAAAGCATTAGCTCTGTCGTCTGTTTGGTCTTTGTAGTTTGGTGATCGATATTCCTCACCATTCCAGAAAGTCTTATTAAAATTATCAGCGATTGATTGCATTTGTTTTTCTGCCCATAATTTCTCCTTTTCATTCTCTAATAACTCAGACATACGCGCAAAACCCTTGCAAGCTAAATAGTACCATTCGTTGTATAGTACGGCCATATCTTTGTTTTCTCCCCAATCGCCCCACGTCCAACCACCTTTGCGAGGAACAACCAAACCATCTTTACCTAATTGCCAAACCGATAAATATTTCTTCACTGCAGGATAAACATCTTGTATGGTTTTCTTATCTGCGGTATACCAGTAATAAGTCCAAAACCCATAATAGCCTACACTATTCAACATTTGCATGGGCAGCTCGCTATCGTAATTTCCCGGAATGGGTGAAGCGATGGTTCCATCAGCTTTTTGCCAGTTCATTAATTCGTAGATACCTTTTTTTGCTAATAGGTGAGACTGGGTATCTAAGGCATAAAATGACTCACCCATTTCGTTTACAACATCTCCCCACCATTGAGCACGCTCCCGATCTGGACAATCCATGTAAGTGTCGCGCATGGTGATATAGAGTGTACGTTGAGACTTTTTCCACAAGCGATTATAAAAAGCATCATCACATTCGAATGAACCAGTAAACTCAGTATTGTAGCCAGTTTCTCGATATCCAAGTGAATTTACCTCTATACCTTCGGGAATTATAAACCAAAATTCGTGGCCATTCATCCAACCTAATGACTCGTAGGTTTGCTTGCCTTTTTTAGTAATGTATTCAGCCCTAACATTTGGCACTGTACCTCCATAGTAATTATCTGTAAGGATATGAATTGCTTCTCCAGCATTTGCTGTTACAGATAAATAAGGTGTAAAATGCGCATTGTAAGGTAGCTTGCACTTAATAGTATCACCAGTTGATGTAAATGGATATTCTTTGTTGAAGGTTTTAAGACCATAGTCTTTCCACAAAGGAATCGGTCGTTTTACAAGCGCATTCCAAGGAGCACTGCCAGCTCCACCAAGTTCAACTGCATTCTCCCAACTGCTTGCATCAAATTGTCTTTTTTCCCAATCTTTAATCTCATTTCGGGCATCGTATAATATATTCGATTCGGATAATCGATAGTTTGGTTGTGTACCTTCAACAGAATGCCAATATGCTGGATTCTTAGTACATTTCCATGTTTTATCAGAAATCAAAGCAGTTTTATCGTTAATTTTTAATTCAAACAGCAAACCCGATTTACCGCTTGAAGTATGTGAAAACCCATCTTTACCAAAATACCAAACCAGCACTGCAATGGAATTTTCACCATCTTTTAAATAGGGAGTGAGATCAACTTCGTCATAATAGGTTGCATCTGGTTTTGGACCACGTTTCAATCCACCTTCAAAAACTACCATCTTTCCATTAATCCAAAGCCAATATTTAGAATCTACAGCAATGTAAGCTGTGGCTGATTCAACTTTGCTTTTATTATTGAAAACCTTTTGATAATTTGTCCATGAGTTAACTGTATCCATATTAGAAGAACAGCTTATCCATTTTGCCTGCCAGTCATGCTTATCTATAGAATTAAGTTGAACAGAAATGCCTTTAAGTGGAAGAATTAGCATTATAAAGAGAAAAAAAATATACAATGCGCTAAGGCTTTTCAACATTTTCAAGTTCATAGTCAGTTTAACTTATCAGGTTCGTTTATCCAAATTTACTTGAAATATTGAGATAGCTATCCTGATCAATTGTAGAATGGCTTCTGTACAAACCTTAGCGATGCGAATTAATTAATCAATTGGTGTTTTTTAATGCTAAAAAAGATTAATAGACTATTGATTTTTGAAGAGTTTTATTGAATCTTGTTTCTTTTAAGAAGAAATCTAAATTTCTCTAAGCTAGCCTTAGCAGTACAAGAAAATAAATATACATTACTATTTTAGTGATCACGAGAAAGCAACTTCTATAAATAGTAAAATATGAATCAATGAAAAAAATCCTCCTGATAAAGTTGCATTTATATGCAGGGCTTTTCACCTCCTTTTATTTAATCGCTTTTGGTTTAAGCAGTATCATTCTCAACCATAAAATCGATGTAGAAAAAAGTGAAGTAGTAAAAACTTGGTCAACAAAAGTTGAAGTAAATCCTGAATTAGACAATGTGGATTTAGCAGAAAGTTTGAGAGATGAATTGGGTATTATGGGTTGGGTTCCTCGCTGGAATATTCAGAGAGATTCTATCATATTTAAATGTCAGCTAACACATTTAGCAAAAACTTCTGATCTAACATTAGACTTTAAATCGGGAATAGTACAGGTAGAAGAGAAACCAAAAGGTTTAATTGCGGTGCTTAATGGATTACATTTTTTTAATGGAAATATTCCAAACGTTCCCTTTGTTTTAAGAACTTGGGCTGTCTACCAATGGCTTACTTTATTAACGCTGTTTGCAGCACTCGGTTTGGGTCTTTGGTTATGGTTAAAATACAGCCGTAAAACTTGGGAGCTTTACGTTTTTGGAAGTCTATTTATTTTTTCGTGTATTCTAATGGTTCTGATATGAAAATTAAATATAAATTGATTAAGAAAATACATTTATATGCTGGTCTTAGCACCACTGCATTACTTATAATGTTTATTTTAACAAGCTATTTGATGATATATCATAAGTCTTTTAGCCATGAGTCTACAAAAGAAACTCAGCTTTTAGATGTAGAGCAAAACTTAGCTTCAGAAGCAGAATGGACACAATGGATAGAGGGAAATAATATAACTGGCAGATTGGTTCGCTCTGAACTTAATAAGCAAGAAAATCCATTTCAGGAATATGCACATGCTGGAGGAAATACTCGAATTACATATTTATCTGAGCAAAACAAAATGGAAGTTGTACAAACCCATAAAAGTACAAGCGATGCACTCGAAGGCATACATAGGCTAAGAGGTTTTGGTGGAGGGTTTAGTTATAATCTTTATGCGATTTTGCTCGATTTACTTGGTATCAGTTTAATCCTATTTACCATTACTGGAATCTTTATGTGGATGAAATTACTCAAGCATGATAAATGGGCATGGATTGTTTTTGTGTGTGGCTTCCTATACTTCAGTTTTACTTTAATCTACCTTACTTATATTATTTAATTTGAATAGAATTAAGGTGATTATTGATATTATACAGCTCAAATAACAACGTATAAATGGTGAAGAATACTCTTTTGAATGAAGAGATACTTAGGGCCTCCTTGAAAATTGATTAAGACCAATAAAAAATAAGAGTTGGATAGATAAAGTTCAGCTTTTTTTTGTTTCAAATCTTGGTACCTGCTGTTTTGGACTATTTAAAAAGTACAATACTGTGAGTAATCCTATTGATAAAACTGGAAAATATTGCTTTTGGATAGTATAGACACACTCATCCCATAGGCTTTTCAGCTTTAGGTTTAGGCGGCCTGAAGTAGAGGGGCTTGTTCTGATTTCCTTTTGCTGATCTTAACGGCATTGGCCATCATAACTGCGAAAAAAACGTGTATCATTTCTCGTTTTTCTCCTTTAACCTTGATCTTATTGAGGCCATAAGCTGTTTTATGCACGCCAAAACTTCCCTCCATCACCGTGGCTCTTTGGCTAGAGATGAGACTTCTGAGTTGGCTTTCAGCAGGGTTGTTTACTTTAGGACCTTTCTTTGGAAAGCAGGTAAATATCTTCTTTTCTGTTAAATACTTCCTGTTTTTGTTGGTGGCGTAAATGCGATCTGCTCCTAGTTGATGAAGTGAGCCAAATATCGATCTATGTTTTAAACTACTTAATTTCAGTCTGGTACTTTCATTAAAAGCGCGGAACTCCATGGTATCGATAAAGCAGATACCATCCACCTGAAGCAGGTGTGCCTTCATTCCGAACTCAACCCTTTTAGCTTCTTTACCTCGCACTATCGGCCTAACATAAGCCTTGGGAAGTGATACAATCCTGTTTTTCAATTCTTTAGCTGGATGCTGCTGCAAGAATTGCTGTTGCTCGATTATCTTCTTTATAGTTTTTAGATATGTTCTCTCATGTAAGTGAAGCTGTATTTGTGGATTTTCGTTAAGTAGGCATTGCAGTTGCCCCAATCCTTTGGATAGTAGATATATCAATGACTTTTTACGCTTGCGACCAGCTTTATATGTCTTTTTACGACTACGATCATAAGACATCTGCATGCGCTTTTGATCTATATATTTGGAGCCAGGTCGTTTTACTCCTAATATTTTACAGTATCTGTAAAGCTGCTTTTCAAACACCCATTGGCAGCTCTCCCAGAGCAGCTTAACATCGGTAGGAAAACGAATATAACTCTCATAACAAGTAGCATCCATTAAGAGCACATGCGTATTATGCATGTCTGTTTTCCAGTGTTGGAGTAGTACCTCTTGAAGTTGTTGCCAATCAGTATGGTCCGCCATATACGTCCTGATTCGACTTAAAATGGCCTTATCCTTAATCTTTTGATGATCCTGTAGCAATTTATTGCAAAATAGCTGAAGGCTCCAATCGGTATTAAAGCGTGCTATGAGCTTTTCATCACTCAGGTTTAAATAGGCTTTTAGAAACATTAAGCCAAACATGCCCTGAGGCGAAAACCAGCTAGGAGCACCAGGGCCTTTATTTTTCTTAGGCAGACATGCAGAAAGTTGTTCCCAAGGGATGCTATCATAAACATTACCCAATTTACTACTCTTAAATAAATACCATTTTGGAGTTAAGTAATCTTGTGGTTGGAAAAGCTGTTGATCTCTCATATATTGTAGTGTTAATTGTGATTAGACACTACAATTTAACAAATCAAAAACCCCGAAAAAAGCTTTTATTAGCTAATTGCGGGGTTTTATTTTATACATTAATGCATTTAAAACCTTGATTTTCAATCCCTTTTATTTAAAAGGTAAGGCCTACTTACTGATTTATATCTAAAAATCTATCAATGTTTTCTTTTTGTGTTACATGATGCCGCATGTGCATTTCTGAAAAAGCCAACCACTCAAAGCAATTAAAATATCCAAACCCGGGATGTTTAGCTTTACCATTGCTAGAAGTAATTTGCATTTCATCCCAGAGCATATTTGTATCATTTTTCAGATTTTCCATATCGGATTTTAATTGAGATACAGAAGTTGGTTGTTTAACTTTAGATGCATTAAGGGCAACTCCTTTTATTTTTTTATTTTCAAATGAGCCTCTTTCTAATAGTTCTTTGGCTTTATCAGAAGTCTCTATAGTTGCATAAGCATCACTTGCTAATGCCAATTTTATTTGGCTGTTATACCAATTGCTATCTTCAATTAAATGCTCATATACTTGCCCTAAAGACCAACTTTTATTATCAGGCTTTATCAAGAGCTGTTCTATACTGTATCTAGATAATTCATCGATCCAATAATCGATAGTTTTGTTAAATTTATCTATTTCCATTTACAAGCTGTTTTTCCTCAAAAGCCACTTAAGTATTTACCCTTTTTGACATCAAACTATAAGCATGATCTTCTACTTTGCTTTTTAGTAACCACAATTTAGCGGCTTCTTTTGTTTCAAAAAATAGAAATTCAAAATCATCGCAAGAAGTACTGCTAAGTTGAAGTTCTACAGCCAACTGTTGAATAAAATCATGACTGAGTACAACAGCTACTTTTTGTATGCTTATTGGAGATTTTGGGATAATTTCTTCTTCAATCCATTGCTGTATTTCTGGGCCTACAGTAAAATTCAGTAATTGCTCATTAACTAGAGATAATGATATCTTATATTTTGCAAGCAAGGAGATGTGTGTAACAAATTCTTTTTTGTATTGCTCAGCACCCATGTATTTTGTTCCAGGCTGCCAAGTAGTTTCCATGTACTTTTCTTTAGGATAATAATCCATCCTCATAAATTCACTATCGTGTACTTTCATATTTACATTTATTGTTTCCATTATTGTTAGTTAAGTGAGTTCCTTAGTGATAATATAATCATCTATAACATAAGATATAAAAGAACCACTCTTTTCTATTTGTATTTATTGACACACTTCTGCCTAAATCACAGCAATAATCTTCTATTTATTATATATTCCGTTTTTTACTAAGCAGGGAAATCAACAATTAGAAAGACTATTCAACGAGTTAAAAATAGTCAGTAATGGAAATTGTACATCTATAAATTGATAAGATGTAACTTTGATTTATTTATACATTAGTCAATTATCTTATGTATTTTTATAAAGCTTGCTATAAATATGATTGAGTCGAGATGAATTTTTAATTTATACTATGGATCATTTAAGAGCTTTTTTTGACAATGCAAATTTCATTTTCTGCATTTACGATGCTGAGCTTAAACTGGTAGATATTAACAAAGAAGCACTTAGTAAATTTAAAGGTCTTAAAAAAGAAGATTTAGTCGGAAAACACATTACTGAAATATCACCAGATATTAAAAATAGTGATAGGCTAGAAAAGTATAAAAAAGTATTAGCAACAGGCGAATCTTACGATACAAGACATTTTAAACCTCACCCACTTTATGGAATAGCGACTGGCACTGTAAAAGCTTTTAAAATGGGCGAATGTATCGGTATGGTTGGGTTTGATGTTACAGAATGGAAAAAAGCTGAAGATGATTTAAAAATTGCTTTAGAAGAAAGAGACAGATTAATTAAAGATTTAAAAGCATTTAATTTTTTAATGTCACATGATTTAAGAGAACCCTTACGTGCAATTATTGGCTATTCTGAAATCCTAAATGAAGAATATAGTGACCTAAATGATGGCAACATAAAGCACATGACAGACCGCATATTGAAGAGGGCTGATAAAATGGAAAAGTTGATAGAAGATGTGCTAGTTTTTACCCGATTGAGATCGATACACACAGAAATTGCCGAAATTAATATGGAAGAGCTCTTCCATGAAATATATGCAGATCTTACTGAGGATATTCAAGAAAGAGAAATTGATTTTCGTCTGAATAATTTGCAACCTACTAAAGGAGATCTAATGATGATCGGTCAATTACTGTCTAATTTGCTTTCTAATGCCATTAAGTATACAAAACCAATAGAAAAAGCAATAATTCAGATTAATGGAGAAAAATTGAATGAAGAGTATGTATACTCTATCAAAGACAATGGAGTAGGTTTCGACATGAATAATTATGGTAAGTTATTTCAAGAGTTTCAAAGATTACATAAAAAGAGAGATTTTGATGGAAACGGACTAGGTTTAGCAATTGCCTCACGAGTAATTGAGCTACACAATGGTAAAATATGGGCAGATAGTAAAACTAATGAAGGAGCCACTTTTTATTTTAGCATTCCTGGGTAGTTTTCCAAATTTACTAGTGCCCAACCCCCCTTCAACGATACAACAAATACTTTTTTCGCATTTCTTTGTATTCGCTTAAGCGGGGTTCCCAACTGGCTCTGATTTCTTCTTCTGATACACCATCTTTTATTTGTTGTCTAAAAAGTCCGGTACCTATTAGCTTCTCAATTGTTCCCATTTGGTTACTCAGGCTAGAATCAAAAAACTTTTCTTTGTGTGGATGATTCTTGTACAACTCCATAATCCATTGCAGGTTAATCTGTTTGCTTTTTCGTATTTCTTCTACATCATACTTTCTTAAATCTATGCCATAACAAACCTGATCCATAAAAAGAGGAGTTTCAGCCATGCCTTTAATGCCTGTTGGTGTAAATGAAAAATCGTAAACGCCTTCTAATTCTGGACTACCCAAAACTGTAAAAGGGAAATAGGTACCACGACCGTGATTTAAGTAAGTCCCTTCGAACATACATGTTGATGGATATAGCAAAATTGAAAGCTCAGTATTTAAGTTTGGAGACGGATTTACAGGCAAGGTATAAGGCATTTCGTGGTCGTAATTTGCTACTGGAATAATCTTCAATTTACATTTAACCTGATCCGTAAGCCATCCTTCGCCATTTGCCATTTGAGCAAATTCACCCACTGTAAGCCCGTGTGACATGGGTAAGGGAAACATACCAATACCAGACTTGAATTGCATATCTAGTATGGGACCATCAATTAAGTGCCCATTTGGGTTGGGTCTATCTAAAATCAACAATTCTTTGTCGTAAGCAGCACAAGTTTCCATTAACCTGGCAAGTGCATTAATATTTGTGTAAAAACGACAGCCCACATCTTGCAAATCATAAATGAGAACATCTACATCTTCCATATCTTCTTTGCTTGGCCGATTCTTTTTGCCATACAATGAGATAATTGGAATTCCGGTGGATTGATCTATCTCATCTTTTACTTTATCGCCCGCACTGGCATTACCTCTAAACCCGTGTTCTGGTCCAAAAACTTTCACAATATTTACACCTACTGCTAACAAACTATCTACTAAGTGCTTGTTACCAATTATCGTAGTCGGATTTGCCATTACAGCTACATTCTTGCCTTCTAAATAAGGAATGTATTTATCTGTTTGATCTGCTCCGGTAAGAATTTCTTTTTTGACTTCTATTATTTCTTCACTTTGTTTTTTCTCGGAACAAGCGTTTAGCCCGAATAGAATTATTAGTATTAGCGCGTATTTCTGCATGGATAGTTGAGGTGAAATGTACTTATTGACTCTGTTTGTTTATAAAGGAAAGATACTAATGATTTTTGTATCAGTTTTAAGAATTTTACTTTTTAGAGATGTAAGTTTACTAAATCAATAAAAAAGCGGTACAAAGAAGATACTTTGCACCGCTTGATTTTCAGAAACACCTTTAACCGTAATTAATAGCTAAAGATATAATATATTTATACACCTGGTTCAACTTCTGCTGTAATTAACTTTTCAGGAGTTACAGGTAAATGTCGCATTCTTTTTCCAGTAGCGTTAAATATGGCATTGGTAATAGATGCAGCTACGCTGGTAATACCTAATTCACCAATACCTTTTACACCCATTTCGTTGGCAATTTTATCTTCTTCTGGTAAGAATACAACATCAATATTTGCCATATCTAAATTTACAGGAACATGATAATCGGCTAGCGATCTGGTGATAAAATTTCCATAGTTAGGTTCTACTTGAGTTTGCTCGGCTATTACCATTCCGGCTCCCATAGTAAGCCCGCCAATAATTTGGCTATAAGATGTTTTAGGATTTATAATTTTACCAGCAGAGCCTACATTTACCATGCGATGGATGCGGTAAATGCCAGTATCTTTATCTACCCAAACTTCAGTAAAGTTTGCACCGAATGAGAATACAGAATGTTTTTTAAATTCTTCTGAAGGCTCAGCAGTTCCTATCACTTCGTATTTGTCGAGTTTATTAGCTTTTAAAAGTGCATTGATTGAAGTATCTGCCGAATTAGAATTTCCAGCTTTTTGCTTTAATTCTTTAAATATATTTTGGCAAGCTACTCGCACTCCGTTTGAATAAGAAGCCGCTCCCCAAGAACCACCAGAACCGGGTGTTACAGGAAAATTAGAATCACCGATTTCAACAGTAATATTTTCTACTGGGATATCTAAATACTCAGAAGCAGTTTGAGTCAGAATTGTATAAGTACCGGTACCAATATCTGTAGCATCCATTTGAATGGTTGCCAAAGCTTTTTCACCTTTTAATTCTACAATCACTTTGGCACTGGTTTTTCTGTATGGTGCTCTTCTCGATGCAGCACTTACACCATATCCGATTAGCCAATTCCCATTTTGATTAGCACCGGGCTGCATTTTTCTTTTTTCCCAACCAAACTTGTCTGCCCCGATTCGTAAGCATTCTTTTAACAATCTGGAAGAAAAAGGTTTATCCGCTCCTAAGTCTACTTGTGTATCATTTTTTATTCTAAATTCGATTGGATCCATTTTTAGTTTCCACGCCATTTCATCCATAGCACTTTCTAAAGCAAAACTACCTGTAGCTTCACCCGGAGCTCTCATAGAATTAGGACATTGGATATTTAGTGGAATTAATCTATGCGTAACCTCATTGTTAGGTGTTTTGTAAAGCATCTTAGATACATTTCCACAAGACTCATAATACTGCAAATTTGTCGCAGTATGTGAAAGTGTATGATGTGCAAGTGCAGTTAAAGCCCCATCTTTTGTAGCACCCAATCGCATTTTTTGCTCGTTAAACTGCCTCATTCCTGTATTGGTAAACATTTGCTGTCTAGTTACAGTAATTTGCACTGGCCTTCCTACCATTTTAGAGGCTAAAGTACCCAATGTAATATGTCCATGTACATTTAATTTAGAACCAAAACCACCTCCGAGGTAAGAGGCTATAATCTGTACATTCTCTTTTGGGATCATGAATGTATCAGAAATAGAAGTCTTTGCCTGATCCAAAATTTGCTGGCTAGCATACATTTTAACTTTGCCATTTTCCCAAGATGTTATTGCTGCATGCAACTCCATCGGATGTTGATGTTCAATAGGTGTCGTATATGTTTCTTCTACAGTTAAGCTTGCTTCTGCCATACCACTATCCATATTTCCTCTTGAATAATCGGCAGATTTAGTGGGCTTATATGTTTTATTTCGATGCTTATCTAAATGTATTTCTGGTTTATCTTCTTCGTAAGTTACTTTAATTAACCTACAGGCATATTGCGCTTGCTCAAAGGTTTCTGCAACCACACAAGCTATATATTGCCCGTAATAATGAATCTCTTTATCTTGAAGTAAAGGAACAACAGAAGTTAGCGTAAAAGCAGGTCTTTCTTCTTCAAAAGACTTAAGCTTTTCAGCATTTTTATGCGTGATTACTTCAATTACTCCTTTTTGGTTTTTAGCTTCAGTTGTATCTATTGATTTAATTTTTCCTTTTGCGATTGTGCTTGTAACACCTTGTGCGTAAACCACATTTTCTACAGGGAACTCAGAGGCATATTTTGCCATGCCGGTTACTTTTAATCGGCCTTCTATTCTATTGATGGCTTGCCCAATTCCTGATGCTTTTACTGTTTTCATTTTGTTAATTTTTTTAAGTGAAAGAATTGGAAAAGACTTATGCCTCTCTGTTATATGCTTGGTTTAATGCTCTTACAATTGCCTTCTCTCCCATCAAAACCTTATATTCATTTTCTGATAAAGGTTTTGCTTCTGCCATAGTAAGTTTTGCCGCTTTTTCAAAATTGGCCTCAGTTGGATTTTTTCCTTTCAAGAAATCTTCCGCTTTTGTCAATTTCCAAGGTTTATGAGCTACTCCACCCATAGCCAAGCCCACAGAAGTGATGGTATCGTTTTCGATTTGGAGTCCAGCAGCTACCGAAACTAGAGCAAATGCATAGCTTGATCGCTCTCTAATTTTAAGGTAATAGTAATGCTTAGCATATACAGACTCTGGTAAATGAATGGCAGTAATTAATTCACCATCCACCAAAGTATTATCTTTTTCTGGTTGATTTCCCGGTAATCGATGAAAATCTTCGAAGGTGATGGATCTTGTACTTCCATCGGATTTGGTTACTTCCACTTCGGCATTTAGAGCAGCAAGAGCCACACACATATCAGATGGATGTACAGCCACACATTCGTCACTGTATCCGAAAATGGCATGTAAACTATTAATCCCTTTTTTTGCTCCACAACCTGAACTCGGCTGTCTCTTGTTACAAGGCATCGAGGTTTCGTAAAAGTATGGGCATCTTGTTCTTTGCAATAGGTTTCCACCATTGGTAGCCATATTTCTAATTTGTGCTGTTGCAGCAGATAACATGGCCATAGAAAGTAATGGATAATTTTGGCGAACTAAAGTATGGTTAGCAGTTTCGGAGTTGCTCAACATGGCTCCTACTGATAAACCACCCTTGTCATTTTTCCTTATTGATTTATAATCGAGATCAGCGATTTCTATTAAATGTTCTGGGCGTTCTACATCTTCCTTCATTAAGTCTATTAAGTTAGTTCCGCCTCCCAGATATTTGCCGTTTTTTTTAGATGCCGCGGCTTGTAAAGCTTGTTGTTTGCTTTCGGCATTTATATATGTAAAAGGTCTCATTTGCTATTTTTCTGATGGTTAAAAGAGAATTAGGTTTTGTTTAATTAAGATTTACTCGCTTTTTCCATTTGTTCAGCAGTAGCAAATTCCCATGTAGGCATCTCATCTTCTCCACTATTTACTTCTTTTACTGCTTGTACAATATTGTTGTAAGCGCCACATCTACAGATATTTCCAGACATACGCTCTCTAATTTCTCCTTCTGAGAGCGTTAAGCCACTATCCATTTTAGTGAAATCTTTGGTTACGTAACTGGCTTCACCATTTTTTGCTTCTTCTAATAAAGCTACTGATGAACAGATTTGTCCTGGTGTGCAATAACCGCATTGAAAGCCATCGTGTTTCAAGAAAGCTTCTTGCATAGGATGTAGCTCATCGCCAACGGCTAAACCTTCTACAGTTGTTACCTCTTTTTCTTTACACGTAGCTGCTAGTGTTAAGCACGATAATTTACGCTTGCCATCAACGATAACTGTGCAAGCACCACACTGGCCATGATCGCAACCTTTTTTGCTGCCAGTTAATCCTAACTGTTCTCTTAATGCATCTAATAACGTTGTTCTTGAATCAATTGTGAGGGGTTTAATTGATTTGTTGATGTGTAGATTTACCTTTAACTCATTGAGAATGGCAATCGTATCTACAGGTTTTTCTGCTGCATATAATTTCGAGGCAAACTGAGGAGTCGCCCAAATACTCAAACTCGCAGCAGAGATTCGTTTTAAAAATCGCCTTCTTGTGCTTCCATTTAAACCTAATTGAGAGAAAATATCTTCCTCATCGGAGTTCAGTTTCTCTTTGTCTACTTTAGTTTTCCAGTCTTCTAATTTATCCATAGCTAGGTTGATTGATAAATATATATTAGTTCGTTTACAGGAATTTTCACATTCCTTTTTAATACAGACAACTGAGTTCTAAGTGGAAAGTTTGAATGCTTTAATTAGAAGCATTGAAAATTTAAAATATCTCAATGAATTGCGCTTATATTAAAGTTATCATAATATCAGTCATTTTTCTACTTAATTAGGCGATAGCATTTTTTGTCAATTTGTATTCTAGATGTTTAAATCAGTAAGCTTTCTTCTACTCTCAAAAGATATTTGCTCGATAACATTATCGTAAAACACTTTGTTAAATAAGAAAAAACCATACTTATGAAATACACAGAGAAGATAAAAACGATAGAGTGGCTGGCTCATAATGTGGTTAGAATAGAACTACCAAAACCAGCCGGATTTGAGTTTAATGTAGGTGATGCTGTAGAGATAAAAGTAGCTGATAATGAGCCTGGTCCTTTTACAATGACAAATTTACCAGATGGAGATACATTAGAATTCATAATTAGAATATATACCGATCATCACGGTAAAACGGAAGCTTTAAGTAAACTAAAGGCAAATGATGAGTTAAGTTTCACAGAGCCTTTTAATACTTATAAACCTGCCGAAGGTGCAATTTTCTTAGCGGGTGGTACAGGCATTACTCCATTTATTGCCATTATGCGCGAGATGTATAATGCAGGTACGCTTAAAGATAGCATCCTTATTTTTTCGAATAAAAGTGCGATGGATGTTTTTCTTAAAGAAGAGCTTTACGAAATGCTTGGCAACCGATATAAGAATGTAATTACTGGAGATAATGAAGACCCAGATTATTATGGGAATATCGATGAAAAATATCTGAAAGAACATATTACTGATGTATCTAAACCAATACTGGTTTGTGGTCCGCCACCTTTTAATGAAGCAATGGAAAAGAACTTGAAAAAGATTGGAGTAGAACCTGAGAATATAGACCTTGGAAGTTAAACTAATTAAAAGTTACGACTGGTTGAAATAGTTTAAATTCAGCCAGTCTTATTTATTTTTGATTGCATCAAATAAGAACTCATAAAACATACTAATACTTTATACCTAATTAGTATCCTACCTTATTTGTTTCCCTCTCGTTGTAGCATTTAATATAAGCAGATTAATTCTTTTAAAAACGTGTTTTAAAGAGCATAATAAGCTAATCTTAATACTGAAAACACTCTAATTAGAGCAATTATCACCTTTTTTTAGGATTATTATAGTACTATTACGGAAGTAGAATTGAATTTTACCAACGCTTAATTTTATGATTAGCTATAAAGATATAACTAAAGAAAATAACAAGATATCTATTCATTATTCCAATATACTTAAAGGAAAAACGGGCAAAAAATTTATGTCTGGTTGTGTTGTAGTTTTCTCAGTTTTTGCTTTTTTAATTTTCTTTATGGGTGGTGCAGGTTACATAGCTATAATAGTTTATGAAAACAAATTACAATTCTCATCTGATATATTATTTGCTACCTTTTTCATGATGGCAGGTATTGCTTGTTTACTTGCGGTGAAAAAAAACATGCTTCAACCAAAATACAGGCTAAATCTAAGCTTAGATGCTTTAAATGAAACTTTTACAATTAATTATGATGAGGAAAAAAATGTATTTAAACGTAGTTTTGGTGAATTCTCTCATTTGAAACTCTCTTCTCGCGTGGTATTTAATTCTAACAATAATACTCAAAACAGTCGCGAATTTGTTATCTCATTAATTGATAATTGGGGAGTTGAAACAGATATTGATTATTATACCAATGCTCTACCTTCTGCGATCAATGCTTTATCAGAATATCAAAAACAGTTTTCATTACCGGTAAAGAATGCTACTAAAAAAGAGATTCCGGAATTTAAGGATACTAAAAACTATCAAAAAAAAGAACCTGATATTTCGTATTCACGCTCGTCAACTTTATTAGAAAATATTAATGGGCAATTTCGAGAATATACCATCAAAAGGGTTGTCACATTAAGCGATATTTTATTAGCAAGCTTTGTAGTAATGCTATTTATAGGCCTCCCAGTTTTTATGCTAATAGATGTGTTTAATACCTCAAATATTGCAAGTTTGGTTGCCTCTCTTTTTCTTATTGGATTTATATTAATAGTTAGCTTAATATTATTGCTATTTCTACGCGACTATACGATCAGGCTCTACCCTAATTATTTAGAGATTTATGTTCACAATAAACTTTCTAAAATCAAAAAGAAATCTCCTTCACTCACCATACAAAAAGCAGATATTATGGCTTTATCTATTGGAAGATCGAGAATTGGTAAATTTATCTTATATGTAATTGCAAATGGAGAGACTCCTAAGGTAAAAAAGGGATTTTTGTTTAAAAAAGGAATATTTGCGAAAGTTGAAAAAGATCAATTAACTCGACAAAGCTTAAGAACTTTAATTCCGCTTTGGGACACCTATGATAATCCAAAGTTACGAGACTCTCCAATTCTAGGCGATCTATTATTTTTGAAAGTTAAAATTGAGGAATACTACAATTTAAAAGGGTGATTCGCCCAACGAGTTTCAATAAAAATTTATCCCTTTTTACGATGTAAAAATTTTTATCACCAGTAAAAAGGGATTTTAGTTTTAAGATGTTTTTTCACTATTAAACTTATTGAAATTAATTAGATAATGGAGCCCAACTTGAGCAAAGCATGTCGTTAGATGCTTTTGTTGGATGTGCACATGAGTCTTTTCCATAACGAGAGCAAGTTCCACATTGCCTCTCATCTGTTAAATTGCTTTTCCATGCAAAACTATCGCAAGTGTAGTGCTCATTAATTTTTACATGGTGCAAATTACAAACTGCTGAATCTGAAGATTCTGAACAATTCGATGATAATCTGATAATTGACATAATATTAAATTTTATGTTAGAAAATTTAATATTATAAGCTTCGGAATGTACAAATGGTTTGCTTTTCTGGGACACAAATAAACATTTGAACTTAGATTAATTCTAAACAGACTTGGTGTGAATTTGAGTGGGGTTAAGTATTAATAGTGTCAAAGCAATTATCATATTGAGATATTATGTTTGCTGATAATTGATGCCTGTAATTTAAAATTCACATCTAACTCAACTTTATACCTACATGCTCAGCAATTTCTTTTACATGATTTAGAGAAACAACTCTTTCAATAGGGACTTCTAAATCTTTGCTATTGGTTTTTAAAACTTTGGTTTGTTGATGTACAAAATCGGTGATATCGCTAATTGACTTAATCCATTCGGTATTAAATCTTTCTAGCCTTTTTCCTTGTATGCCAATTTGAATAGCTTTTCTTTCAAGTTTGGCTCCATGCGGATTATGATCAGGATCCCATTGTAATCTAACTTCAGATTGTTTTAAGGCTTTCTTCCATTCTTCTTTAGACTCAAAAAACTCACCTTTAAATTGAGAGATTACTGAATTTTTGAGTAATTCAAAGAACCCATCTTTCTCTATTTCTATGGCCAATATTCGTTCTTGTCCCTCTTTGCTAGCCCAGCCAGATCGATACATCATCCACATAAAGTTGGGTTTTATCCAAGTCATCCGTGAAAAAGAATAATGCACACCACCAAATTGTTGATTTTTAACTGCATATTCAGCAATCTTTTCATTAAAAGCCTGATAGACAGTAATGGTATCATCTGTACTATTAGCGATAATATACCTACCTTGTTTAGGTAATACACTTTGTTGATGTTGATAATTTTCTAGTTGCATGTTGATTTTTCAGAAAGGTAAATTATCCAGATTGATAGATTTTCTCCACTCAGTTATTTCTGGGAACTCAAAGTCAACGAAACTCATCAATCTATTTTCATACAAATACTCAAATTGTTCATTATTTAACATTACAAAACTAGTTGATTCAGAATAATCTAAGTCGATTAAATAGATTTTAGAAGCATTATCAAATTGCTCTTGAATGGCTCGATTAACTAAACACATCACATTATGATATATGTCTGCATATACATTTGATCGGTATTTTATTCCAGAATGTTCAAAACTTATAAATTCGAGCTCATTATTTCCTATGAAACTATTAATAGAATTGACTGAAATATTAAAATATGGTTTGGCAAATTCTATGAAACAATAGATCAGATAATCATGAGTAGTGCGAATATTTTTGTATATATCTTTTAAAGTAAAAAGTCCTTCATCTAATCCCTTTCTAGGTATAACCAAGATGTTTTTACCAAAAAAAGTAAGTATTGTATTAAGGATTAAAGTGCTTATATCATAATTTTTTAATGTATCAAGAGTGACGTTGTCTTCGATTAGGTCATACTTTTGGTATGTTCGAATGATATGTTTTATATGATTATCACTTAATCTCTTTTCGACATTCAATGTGTATATAGACTTTTTTGAAGGAAGTTAAATATACTATATTTTTAATAGATTTTCATTTATGATTGAATAGTTTAAATTACTCCCAAAATGACATTCTTCTCATCAGATTAAAGGTGGGTACAATAATAGGCACTTTTTGGATGGTTGCCAGATAATGATGGGCTGAATAATAAATGACTTTTGTATAAAATGCAGTTAATTATTTTAGCTAAAAATATTATTTAAACACCAATAAATTTCCTACTACCTTTTCCAATAATAGATTTTAATAAATATAGTATTGTTATTGAAGCTACAATAATTGTAATATATAAAATAACCAGTCCGCTAAATCCACTAATAATGTCATGAAATTTAAATAAATGTAAGTTTATATGTTTTAGCAAAACCTCAAAGATGTCATGAATGAAAAATAACCCAAAACTATATACTGCAACAAAATCTATGATTTTGGCAATTTTCTTATTTATATGCTTTGAGAAACTATGGAAAAAAGAAAATATTAAAAATGTAGAAATTAGTTTTTGTAAATAGAATGAATGGTTCTCCATTTCTATAAATGCGTAATAGAAACTAACTATAGTTGCAAACACTAGACTTTTTCTATGTTTTTTTAGAAATGCATAGATTGTTTTTTTATTCCTGCTTGCAAACATTCCTAATATATATATAGGTACAAAGTGAAGGAAATTACGAGGCAGTTGGTATAAATTTCCCCTTTCAAAATAAAAAGAAAAAAGTAATACTATGGGTAGAAACCAGTATAATTGAGGCTTTTTATCGATCTTATTTAACAATGGAGCACAGACATAAAAAAATACAAGTAATGGTATGAACCAGAAAGGCCTTAAATGGCTACCAGTTATTACATAAAAAAAGAACTGTTCAAAAATGCTTAAGTTTTCAAAATTAGAATCATATTCTAATGCAAATGGAGCATGCCTATTTAAAATAATTCGCCCTACTATAATAGGTATTGAAAAGATTAAATAAGGTTGTAAAACATATTTGAATTTTTTCTCTAGAAAATCTTTGAACTCAAATTTTTTTGATAAATGTTGAAATAAGAATCCAGAAATAAAAACGAAATAAAATGTTGAGTTTTCTAGTAGTACCTTAATAATATTCCCTAAAATTTCATTATCATTCCATTTAACTTGAGAATGGACATGTATCCCAATTATACATAGTATAGCAAAAGCTCTAAAATAATGTATATCTAATAAAATTTTTTTTTTGGATAGGCTTGGTGCAATCGTGTTATTATTCATTTCATTTACTTGGATTCAAGAATACATTAAATACCTAAATAAGGTTATTTATTTACAATATTTAACATGATAACTTATCAAATATTACATCTATATTCAGGAAATTAGTCAGGATAACATTAGTGCTTTTGGTAGAAGTTATAATTTATTAAGTCAATCTTTTACTTATTATGATTAATATTTATAATTTTGATTAATATCATTATGTAGCTTATTTATTCTTTTATTTTTTAAAATAAAAGAATTTAATTCTTTACAAATATCTTTAATGGAGAGAAAAAAAATCATCACTGTATTATTTAACAGTAGGTACTTCCAAGGCAGTAAAATCAATATCGGGTTGGTTGCCAGTTGCCGTTCTGGAGAAGGAAATATCTGGAGTAGAACTTTCAGAAATGAAACCGCAGTTTTTGAGGTAAAAGCTTTCTCCTTCTGCTCCACCTGTAAAATCTAATCTTACTTCGTTTCTGCCTGTTGCATCTACTGTAAATTTAGCTTCGGTAAGCTCGTTCCAGTTTCCATTGGTATCGTACACCCATTGGTTTTGGTAGTTACCTTTTCTGGAATTATCGCCTGTATGAGTAATAAAGTTTTCTAGGAATGAATGAAATCTGGTAAGATAAGTATGGGTGTATGGCCTTCTAAAACTGGCTATTAATTTCCATTCGCCAATTTCAGGAGCATAAAAATAGGCTGTATAATCTGTTGAGTTATTTTCAGCAGGCTCACCTTTGAGCAAAAATTTGTAAGTTGTACCTGCAACCCAATCGTACTTTAAATAACTCTGTCCACCAGAACCTTCGTTGCCAAAAGAATTAATTGTAACTCCATCACCTGAGCCTAATAGCTTAATCCTATAATCTTCTGGAATCTCATCTGGATTGTCAGTAGTATACGGACTCCAAACAGAGAACAGTATTCTTCTTTCTGTCTCACTGTTTACCTGCATCCCAAAATAGCCTTCATTAAAGCCATTAGCCATAAAGTAAGAGCCTAGTACATCTTCATTTTCTGAAATAGTTACTTCATTATAAAACCAAACTATGTCTTTATTTTCTGGCATTGAATACGATAGATGGACAGACGGTCCTCTCCTTCCAAAATAGAAATCTTCTTCGTTTTCGATATAATGCACATCACCCGAAGTTGCACTTCCTCCTATCAAGATTTCAGTAACATCTCCTATGTAAGTCGAGCTTTTTTCTATGGCTTGAATCTCCACAAAATGATAGCCATCTGAATCTAGATTAAAAGCACCAATTTCAACATCCGCATAATCAGTATTACTTACTTCTACTTCCTTAGTTTCATCGCCAACAGTAACTTTTATGGTAGAAGAACCAGTCGGTGCTTTTATGTTTAAGCCCACATGCAAACTACCAGATTTATTCGTCCAAAAATAAGTGCGGATAACATCTTCGGTACTTGTCCAATTGTGGATTCCACTATCAAATATGATACTTTCAGTCTGGCTAATATCATCAAGAACCCAGCTATTACCTCCTGCCGGTATTCTTTTGGTAAAATTGAGCGTCTCATCATCTGTATCTTTTGGTGTATAATAAACAGCTTCTGAATCGCAGCCAAAAAGTGCAGAAAATAGCAAAATAGTAAAGGTAATGAGCATCTGAGTTACAGTTTTATTCATTCTGATGGCTTAAAGATAGAAATTATTGGTAGTTGAATTGTGATAATTCGTGTCGATAGATAATTTAAAAATCGGCCCGGAATTTACTCCGAGCCATTATAAACCTATTGGTTTTGTATGAGTGATGGTTGCGCGATAATCTGACTTTCAGGAATGTATTCAATTACTCTGTCATCAGTTGGCTCCACCTCGTAATATGGATTATTGCCATTTAAGTGTGTCCCCGGATAATGTCTATCCAACACCCTGTTATTTCTAAACACATCAAATTTTCTGTGTCCTTCATAAGCCAACTCCATTCTTCTTTCATCCAACACTACATCCATAATTTCTTGCCCTTCTGGAAAGTCTGCTGCAGAACCGTAAGTTGGAATACCAGCTCTTTCTCTAATAATATTTACATTCTCTAAAGCCATACTTGTGTTACCTAATTTTGCATAAGCCTCTGCTTTGTTTAGGTATAACTCAGCCAATCTCGATACAACTGGCGACCAAAGTTGTGGCACATCATCTTGCAGAGAAGCTTTTAAGATATAGAATTTAGGATAGCCATTTCGCTTGTCCATATCATAATCCATTATTAGCGATACTTTCTCATTACTGCTGTTAGTGAAATAGTATTTGGTTAAATCTCCATCTTGTTCAGACATTACTTCGTAATTGGTTTCATTTTCGGTAAAATAGGTAACTCCACCATCTTCAAATGTTTCTCTAAACTGATATTTGTAAGTATCGTCTATCCAGTAAACTACAGGAATTTTATTTCCTTCGGTATCGGTAAGGTATTGAGGTTCGATAAAGTTAATTCTAGCATCTTCTGGGTGTTGGTTTAATAATTCAAGATAAGAACTTGAAGCATACATCTCTCCCCAACCAGAACCTTGAATGTTCGCATACATACTTCCTACAGTGTACCAACCGTGGTTATAATCAGATTCTTCCAGATATTTAAAACAGAAAATTGTTTCTGGGTTATCGTCTGGATTCATGTTGAAATAGCTAGGCAAGCTGCTTGTAGAAACCAAGCTAAACTGACCAGAATTAATCACTTTATCGGCAAATTCAATGGCTTTATCGTTTTCTTCCATGTACAAATAAACCCTTGAAAGTAAAGCTTGTGCAGCTTCTTGAGTTGCATAAGAATTGGTTTTAGTAAGAGACATTAAAGTCTCAGCTTTTAATAAATCCTGAACTACTTGCTCATAAACTTCGCCTACTGTGTTTCTGTCTGGTAAGTCTTCTATACTAGATGTTGTTTTAAGAGGTACTCCCAAATTTGAAGTTCCTTGAGAATAAGGTCTGCCGAAAACATTTACCAATTGGAAGTAGATCAATCCTCTTAGGTAGTAGTTTTCACCAATCAAATGATCCATTTCCACAGACTCACCTTCTGATGCAAGCTCGATAACTTTGTTACAACCAACTACAGCTTTGTAACCAGCAGACCATAAATTATTAGCTCTGCTACTGGTTGTAATATTATGGTAGTTGTAAGTATAGAACAATGGGTCTGTTGTTGTTCCGCTTAGAGAAACATTATCTCCAGGATACTCTGTTAAACGGTGTAACTGAGGTGCAAAGCCATTGCCATCTGCATCTCCTTTTAGTAAAGCATAGTTTCCGAGCGTAGCAGATTCCAAACCACCTTCGCCAGCAAATAACTCTTCTGAAGCGATGGAATCATAAGGGAAGCGATCTATATCACAGGCTGTAAAAAGAGCAGCCATTATAATTGAGAGAATAACTTTTTTCATAAATCAATACTGAATTTTAGATTAGAATGAGAGGTTTAAACCAAGTGATACGCGTTTAGCAACTGGGTATAATGTGCTAGAATAACCTTCGCCGTAAGATGAATTTACACCCACTTCTGGGTCCTTTCCAGAGTAACCGGTAAAGGTGAGCAGGTTATCACCAGATACATAAAACTCAAAGTTTCTGATGCCTGCACTTTGTATCCACTTCTGTGGTAAACTATAGCCTAATCTGATATTTCTAAGTCTTAAATAACTTGCATCTTCTAAGTATCTAGAAGAGGTTTTGTTTGAAAGGTTGTTGCCACCATACAATGCTCTTGGGTGTGTGGCTACATCTCCCGGTTGCTCCCATCTGCTCCAATCATCAGTTAAAACTTGTTGATTGTAAGTAGGGTAAGCACCATCTGAGTCATACAACTCTCTGCTCGAATTGTAGATTTGACCACCTTTTGTAAAAGCAAAGTTTGCGCTGAGTGAAATGCCTTTGTAGCTCATGCTAGAAGAGAAACCTCCATAAAAATCTGGTGAAGCAGTTCCTACAATTTGTTTGGTAGCAGCATTGTAATCGTTAGTAGCAGATCTTTCACCCGTAGTTTCATCTACAATTTCCCAAAGTGGATCACCATTATCTGGGTCTACACCTAACCACTTTCTCATATACCAAGAGTTAAAGTCTTCTCCTACTCTAGATATTTTTACTGTTCTGTCAATGTCTTCGTCTTCGAATAGTTCGGTAACTTCATTTCTATTTACCCCGATGTTTGCATTTACTGTCCATGCAAAAGCATTGCTTTCTCCATTAAAGATATCGAACGATACCATTGCTTCGAAACCTTTGTTTTGCACACCACCAATATTTTCCCAATAGCCAGAATACCCACTGGTAGATGGCAAGCTCACATAGTAAAGCAAGTCTGAAGTATTTTTATTATAGTACTCTACAGTAAGACCTACTCTGTTGTACAAGCGCGTATCTAAAGCGATGTTAGTTTGATAAGATTTTTCCCAAGCTAAATCGTCGTTTCCTAATTGAGAAGGAGTAGTAGCTGGATAACCATCGTAAGTGTTACTTAAGCTGTAAAGATCGTATTGCGGATACAAAGAACTTGGTCTGTTACCTACTGCGCCATAACTCGCTCTTAATTTCAATTGATCGATTTGCTCTACATTGAAGAAGGTTTCTTCGTGGATGTTCCAACCAGCACTCACTGAAAAGAATGTTCCATATTGGTTATCTTTACCAAAGTTTGAAGCACCATCTCTTCTAATTGAGAACTGCGCCATGTAACGCTCATCGTAATTATAATCTACATTGAAAAGGTAAGATTGTAAAGCATAATCATTGGTAGTACCTGAAACGCTACCCGGAGTAGCTGTATTATCTAAAATCTCAGTTCCAGAAACAATACCGTAACCAGTAGCAGCAGAGCTTTCATATTTATAGTCGTTGTACTCGTAAGCTGCTAAAGCATTTATGCTATGGCTACCAAACATCTTAGAATATCTCAACATTTGGTTGGTAAAACTGGTAATTCTTTTTGCGGTTGATTTGTATAGTGAACCATTGTTTGCCTCACCAGAAATTGATTGTGGGTCGGTATAAGACATGCCGTCATCGTAATAAACGGTTACACCATTGGTAGAAATAAAGCTTAAGTTTGGTATAATCTCATATTCAAAATCTGCATTGGTAAACATGTTTAATGTTCTGCTTTTGCTGTAATTCCACTGTAAGTCATACAAATAATTGCTCTCATCTCTACCATACCAATCTACGCCGCTAGCTTTCGGGTTAATCACTTCACCTGCATCATTGTATGGTTTGTCCCAAGGTAGGTAAGTGTACATTGAATAGAGCGAATGCTGTCTGTTATTGCTCTTGCTGTAGTTTACAGTAACTTTCGGCTTTAGTGTCAACTTATCATTTACCTGATAGTCATGGTTTAATCTAAAGCTTAATCTGTCGTAATCGTAACCTTTTACTGTACCTTTTTCATCGTAATAGTTTAATGAAATGTAGGTCTTAGTTTTATCTGTGCCTGCTGAATAAGCGATAGAATAATCTTGCGTAAGGCTGGTTTGCGTACCGTTTTCAAACCAGTTATAATCGGAATTTAATAAGTCTGATGAAAACCAATCTGGGATGTTATCTTGATTGCCGAAAGAATTATAGTAATCGTACAACTGCTGAGAGTTCATTACTTCAAAATTTCCATTATTGAAGTTGGCAAAACCAGTTCTGGCAGAAATTGATAAATTACTTGTACCTTCTTCAGCTTGTTTACTTGTAACCACAATTACGCCATTAGCACCACGCGAACCATATAAAGCAGTTGCAGAAGCATCTTTCAATACAGAAATAGAAGCAATTTCATTTGGGTTGAGGTTTGGAGTTCCATGTACAATTACGCCATCTACTACCCATAAAGGACTTACACTTCCATTCATAGAAGTGATACCTCTAATACGGATAGATGGAGATGCTCCCGGCTGACCAGAACCTTGAATTACCTGTACACCTGCTGCTTTACCTTGTAAAAGGTTAGAAACATTTGGAGAGGTAACATCTGTAAGTTCTTTTGAATCTATAGTTGCCACTGAGGCAGTTACTTCAGATTTTTTCTGTGTAGAATAACCTACTATAATAATCTCGTCTAATTCTTCTAGATCAGGATCAAGATCAACATCAATTACAGATTGATTTGCCACTTCTATTTCCTGCGTTTCGAAACCGATATAACTAAACTGTAACACATCACCAGATGAAGCAGTGATAGAATATTTACCATCGAAGTCTGTGGTAGTACCTTTTGTTGTGCCTTTAATTACAATACTAACTCCGGGCAAAGCTTCTCCTTCTGTTTGTGAGGTTACAGTTCCTCTTACAAGTGACTGTACGGGTGTTTGCTGAGTAGAAGCTTCTACTATACTAGACCTTTTTGCGAATAGCTCTTGCGATGAGTTATCCTGAGACCAGCCAACTCTAGCCAATAGGAAAATTAATCCGGTAAGAAAAAGGGGCTTACCTAGTAAAAATTTAATCATTTAGATATGAGCTTAATGTGAATAAAAAATATTTTTTAAAACCCTTTTCAGAGAATGCTTTTTAAATTTTGGGAATAAATCGCTTAAATTGGGGTGAAAAATTCGTCAAGATGGGGGTAAAAATTCATCAAAATCGCTTATAGCGCGCAGATAGGCTATAAAAGTGGTTTTTTCTTAAAAAAATGAAGATGAATTTAATGTGAATCTCAAATTTTTAGTTCAGATGAACTTGTAACAATCAAGCTGTTTAGTGGAAATACAGCTTAAAAGTTTAATCGAAAGCATCTCAATTCAAATAATAGTTAGGCTCTTCCTAAACCTTAGAAACAAAGGATTTTAATTACTTTAATCATGATGTGAAAAAGGTTTCAACTACTCATTTTACAGATAAAAAAAGGCCAACCCTTTTTGAGTTGACCAATTGATAGTAAGTGGTACGTAATATATTATATTTTAATAATCGCCATCAAGGGCAAAAACAGGTTCTCTTCTCATCCATTGTCCGCGAGTAAAATCTGGGAAAGCCACAGCATCACTACCATTTGCAATAGATTGCTCCGAAAGTGGAGTAATTGCGCTCCAAGCTGCTGCATCGTATGCATCCATTGGAGTTGGTGCTTTTCTTTTAACCGATTCTACAAAAGCATTTATTACAAACCAGTCCATACCGCCGTGGCCAGCACCTTCGGCTAGTTTGCTATAGTTTTTCCATAATGGGTGATTATATTCTTCGAAATACTTTTCGGTATTTTCCCACTGGTGAGGTTGACTTTTACCTTCAATGTACAATGATTGGTTTACATCCATCCAAATACCTTTTGTACCCTGAACCCTAAAACCTAATGAATAAGGTCTTGGTAAGTTAGTATCATGAGAAACAATGATGCTTTCTTCGTTTGCAGTTTTAATTACAGTAGTAATCACATCACCCAATTTGAATTCCACCTTCGCATTCGGATGATCTTCTCCACCATTTTCTACAATGTAATTGTGTAAACCTCTTGATTTGGTAGCTGTTGAGGTTAAAGAAACAAATCTGTTTCCTCTGTTAATATTTAAATACTCTGCAACTGGCCCAATACCATGTGTAGGATAAATATCTCCATTTCTATTTACCGAATGCCAAGTTCTCCACTTAGATTCTGAGTAACCTTTCTCACCAAACTCTACTCCCTTTCCGTAAGCAGACTTTCCATCATTTAATTTTACACCTCTCAAATCGTGCTGATAACCACATTCTGCGTGAATCATCTCACCAAACATACCTTTTCTCACCATATTCAACACCGCCATTACATCTTTTCTGTAGCATACATTTTCTAGAATCATGCAAGGCATTCCAGTTTGTTCGTGGGTGTTTACCAAATCCCAGCATTCCTCCAATGTATTTGCCGCAGAAACTTCAACACCTGCATATTTTCCGGCTTTCATGGTTTCTACAGCCATTTTGGTATGCCATAACCAAGGTGTTGCAATAATTACCCCGTCAATATCATCTCGCAAAAGCATATTCTTAAAATCCCACTCATCTTTTCCATACACTTCCGGCTCCTTTTTGCCTGCTTTTTTAATAATCTCTTTTGCTTTTGCGATGCTTTCAGGATCGATGTCGCAAATTGCAGTAATGGTTACATCGTCTCTAATGGCAGCTAAAGAGATGTGATTTCTTCCTCTCATGCCAGTACCAATAAAAGCGAGGCGGACTTTTCTATCGTCTTTTCCCATTAAAATATTAGGAGCGCCCAGTGAGGCTACTAATCCGGCAGCAGCAGTTTTTTTTACAAAATTTCTTCTTGTAATATTATTTCTCATTGTATAAATAATGTAATTGTAAAATTTTAAATGATTGTGGTAGGAATTTCTGAGTCTAAATATCTTCAATTTTATTAAAGAATGATCTTTATTTTTAAAGTAGTTCTCTTAGTCTCTTTTAAAAATAATTCATCTGTAGCTTTATGTAAATTGAAAATAGAAAGGATTGATGAGCAAGCTTTTTTAAACATTGATTCGCAATAAGCTTCACACGATTGTTCCTTGTTACCAGTAATTATTTAACCATCACGAAGTTGTTAAATCATTGGTAAAATTGAGGGTAAAAATTCATCAAATGAGGGGTAAAATTTCGTCTAATAGAACTATGTTTTACATAAATGTGGCCTCAGGATTAATTAAAGCTTATTTTTTAATTCTGCTAAATAGACTGATGGAGATTTGCCGAATTGCTTTTTAAAACATTTACTAAAGTATTTGGCATCATTAAACCCGATTTTATAAGCTACTTCAGACACACTTAGACTACCTTGTTTTAAAAGCATGGCAGCTTTCTTTAATCTGATAATTCTAATAAAATCGCTAATCGGATTTCCTGTTAGTGCCAGACATTTTCTGTATAATACAGAATGACTCATGCTTAACTCTTTGGCTAATCTCTCGATTTTGAAGTTCGGGTCTTCCATGTATTTTTCTATGGCGGCTACCAAGTCTTTTATAAACTTTTCATCAGGCGCATTTTGAGGTACAGGCTGCGGATTAGATAGTACTTCTCTTCTAAAGTACTTCATCGCCTTTTTGCTGTTGCTGAGTAAGTTGTTTACATTCAGTTTTAACACCTCCACTTCAAAAGGTTTGGTAACATAAGCTTCGGCACCGGTTTGCAAACCTTCTATTTTATTGACAGAAGAAGATCGGGCAGTTAATAGAATGATGGGAATATGTCCAGTTCTAATGTCGTTTTTCAGCAAAGAAGTCATTTCTATGCCATCCATCACCGGCATCATTACATCACTGATGATTAAATCTGGAAATACTGTTCGGGCTTTTTCTAATCCTTTTTCGCCATTTTCTGCCACTTCCACATTAAAGTCTTCTTCAAATATATGTTGGATGTAACCTCTTACTTCTGGGTTATCTTCAACAATGAGTAATGTGTCATTTTCTTTAATCGAAGACTTTTTATGGATGATTTTTTTGTTACTAAAAGCCTTTAGGTTATTGATGTTATAATCTTTATTAGCTTTTGCTGGTGCAGTTGCTAGTTTTTCGTCTTCTGAAAGATGTTCTTCACCTAATGGCAATGAAATAACAAATTCGGTACCTTGCCCTTGACTAGAAAAAACCTCGATTTTTCCGTGATGCAACTTTACCAATTCGCTACTTAAAGAAAGCCCAATGCCTGTTCCGCCTTTTAACACACCAGATTCCGACTGATAGAACATATCGAAAATATGTGGCAAGTCTTTTTCTGGTATGCCAATGCCATTGTCTTTTACTGAGATTTCTACCCAAGCAGCTTTGCCTTTTTCTTCTTTTACTTTTACTGTGATTTTAACCGAACCATAATCGGGCGTAAACTTAAAAGCATTAGAAAGTAGATTGAATAAAACATGCTCAATCTTTTCTTCATCAAACCAGAGGTTTTCCGGTTTCTGCTGAAATTGAATGGCCAATTGTATGTCGCGTTGTCTGGCAAGCTCTCTAAAAGAAAGGGTAATTTCTTCGAGTGAGGTGAGCAAGTCTCCATTATAAGCTTTTAGCAGGAGTTTACCAGATTCTTTTTTACGCAGATCAATTAACTGATTGGTAAGCCCCACCAAACGTTGCGTATTACTTTTAATGGTTTGGAGATAACTAAGCACTTTCGGGTTTTCATGCGTCATCTCCATAATGTTATCAATCGGGCCCATTATCAAAGTGAGTGGAGTTCTAATCTCATGAGAAATCTTGGTAAAGAAGTTAAGCTTCATCTGATTTACTTCCTTTTCTTTCTCTCTAGAAATCTTTTCGAACTTTAAATTACTTTTGAGTTTAGACCATAAAAACACATATCTGTAAGATAAAAGCAGTACTGTAATGCCAACTGTAAAGTAGATTAAAAATGCCCAATTGGTGGCCCAAATTGGCTTTGAAATAGTAAGATCGATTTTTAAAGGATGCTCATCCCATTGCTTTACACCATCAGAAGCAATTACCTGAAAAGAGTAATTTCCCGGAGGAATGTTCGTGAAGTTGGCGGTTCTCTCTTTGCCCACATGCTGCCACTCATTTTGAAAAGGATAAAGTCTGTAAGCAAAATCGAAGTTGGGATTTGGTAGATCATCTAAACTGGTATAATCAAAAGTAAAAGATGATTGATCGTGTGCTAAGTTGATTTCTTTAGCGACTTCAATAGATTCTTTTAAAGGTTTATCTTCTCCAATTTCAGCAGGTTGGTTCAAGATTTTGAATCCTGAAAAAAGGAGGTTTGGCTTTTTATTCTCCAAAACCATATTTGATGGTGAAAAGATATTGTATCCATCAACTCCACCAAAATACAGCCTACCATCATCAGTTTTGTAACTCGCTCTCTTTATAAAGTTTTCGCTTTGTAAACCAGATGATTTATAGAATACATCAATTTTTTTAGAATCAGTATTATATTTTGCCAATCCATTGTTGGTGCTAATCCATGCATTTCCATCATCGTCAAACAAAATGGCTTCAATCTCATAACTTGGTAAGCCCTCTTCCATACCCAGATAGGTAAAAGATTGAGTTTCTGTATCGAGAATACTCAAACCGCGATTGTAACTACCAATCCATATATCGCCATTGGGAGCTTGATTGATGGTACAAATACGATTACTACATATTGTACTCGGATTGTTTACTTCATTCTTGTAGTTTTTAAATTGCCCATTTCCTTGGTAAAGAAATAGCCCGCCTTCTATGCTACCGAGCCACAAATTATGCGCTTTATCTTCAAAGATTTCTACAATAATCTCGCAATCGAGTTGTGATTTGCTGTAGGTAAATTCGTTTAGCAGATTAAAATTTTCATCAATTACATATAAGCCTAGATCACTTGCTATCCAAATCTGTTTTTTCGAATCTTGAAAAATATTCCTTACATCACTACCAATATTTACACCTTTATTTCTCAATTTTTCATTTGCTGAAATAAAGGTTTTGCGATCAGACTTTAGTACACAAAGTCCATTATCGTAAGTAGCGATCCAAATATCTCTTTTTGAGTCTTCTATCAAATGCTGGATGTAATTGCCAGCAATGCTATTATTTACCTGAGGATTTCTACTAAAATTTTTACCATCTTCATCATCTACCGGAAAATAATTTAGCCCATTGCCATCTGTTCCAATCCAAGTATCACCTTTGCTATCTACTAAAATCGATAAGACTCTTGTGGGAAAATGGTCGAGCGAACCATAGTGATAGGCAATGTCTGTGTTTTGCTTTTGAAGGAAGTTTATGCCACCAAAATTATTACCAAACCAGAGGTTGCCTTGTAGGTCTTCCATAATGGAAATTACCGAGTTACTACTGATAGAAGATGGAATGTATTTGTTATGTAGAAATGTTTCGAACCCCGATTCATCTTTTTTCAGCTTATTAAGTCCACCACCGTCTGTGCCGACCCAAAGATTATCTGAACTATCTATAAAGATATCGAGGACCACATTGGAGCTAAAACTTTCAGTATTATTTGGTTGATGCGTAAAGTTTGTAATCTGCTTGGTTGGAGGTTCATATTTAATAACTCCTCCTCTACCCGTACCCAACCACAAGTTTCCGTTGGTACTTTGTTTTATTTTTATAATGCCTCCCAATATATGTTCTGGATGGCTATTTTGATCTAAAACTTTATGGAAGGTTTTCCTATCTTCTTCCAGATAGTAAAGTGCATTTTCGGTTCCGAGCCACAATCGGTTTTGCTGATCTACACAAATAGAGAATATGTCTTGAGACTGTAAAGTTTGTTCCAACTCATTTGGATATGCAATAAAGCTTTTCGTTTGCTCATCGAACTTAAACAAACCACCTCTGGTGGTGCCAATCCAAATGTTATTGTTTTTGTCTTCTATTATGGAATTAATGGTATTGCTTAATAAACCGACTGAATCACTCTCTAAAAATCGGGTGTAAATACCTGTATCGTAGTTGTATTGATATAAGCCACAAGCCTGACCACCAATCCAGATTCTGCCTTTGCTGTCTTCAAACATAGATTGGATGCTTTTAACCACATTGAAAACCGGTTTTTGTTTGGCAAAATCCATGGTTTCAAACATATAGCCATCGTAACGGCTCACACCTAATCTGGTACCCACCCAAATAAAGCCATGTTTGTCTTGCAAAAGGGTATTTACTCTTGCATCAGGCAAGCCTTTATTTTTAGTAATATGAATAAATTCAGTTTCTTCCTGTCCGTATCCTTTGCAGAAAATGAAGATAAACAAACATATGAATAGTTGAATTTTAGACATAAAAAGGAACCCTAAAAATTAATTTGATAATAGGTGTTTGTTATAGGAAAGGTTGTAAATAGCTGCTATAATTAAAAGCAATGCTAAGTTATTACTCTCGCAGTTTATCTCCAAAAGTTAAGTTTATAAGCTAAAGGTTAAGATAAATGGGTTTTGGTTCGAATTAATTTCACCTTCAAAAAGCTTTTGCCCTGTTTTTTCTTGAAAAGCAATTAAATCATCTGGATTTACAAAAGCTAGAAAAGTATCGCCATTTACTACAGAATGTATGTCACACTTAGGTAGCATTCCATTCTCAAAGTAATCATTCAATCGGTAAAGCTTATCTTGATTAAGTGATTGTATATAATAGATAGGTGCTTGCTTATAGTAAACTCTAAAGGATAGATAATTTTGACTGAGTAGTATACCATGCAGTGAAGAAACTCTTTTCCCTTGCTCTAATAATTCACGATGTTTATTCCCATTTTTTTCATCTTCCACCTCTTCTCTAGCAAGTTTATATTTACCAAAATCGTAGTAAAATTCACTCTTTAATTTGTTATCAACTAATTGATAGATATTGTAGTCAAATGCAGATATTAAGTAAGGATTTTTGTTACTCGAAATTGATTTGCCAAGTGCTATCTGGTGACGGTATTTAAAATCTTCTAAATATGTATTTTCGACTTCACCAAAATCAGAAGAGTATAATTTAAATACATACTCTTTTTGATCTTCTGCTATTATGTTATGTGTTCTTATAAGAATTTTTTCTTTCTCAATTCGGACAAATTCTAATAGCATTGGAAGCTGAATTTTACTTTTTATCTGAGAAATATATTTTAAGTCTAAATCATAAGTAAACATAGTGCTTTGCACTTCATCCCAAACCAAAATAACTTCTTCTTTTTTGTCTATGTAAAAAGCAAATGGTTTTATCATTTCCCCAATTCCTTTTCCTTGTCTGGTTTTGTTGATGAATTGTCCATTTTCTGAAAAAGCCAAAAGTGATTTAGTCGAAAATCCATCGAGTACATAGATTTTACCTTTAAAATACTCTACATTAATAATGGTTGCAAATATGCTTTCGTCTTGGGTTTCTAAAGGTTTTAATGATACATTTTTTAATTGTGGCAAGTTTTGATTTACCTCCGCATTAATATCAACCTTTACAAAGTGTTTAGTTTCAATTTTATCTTCGGTACAATTAAATAAAAGAAATACTATGGCCAGAAGGAGTAATTTCTGCATTTTTTATAGCTAGTTAGTTTTGCATAAAACTAAGCAAAAATCACTAAATATTGGCTAAAAATGAAGGTTTGGCATTAAAAAAAGGGATTAATTTCTTCCCGGTATTTGAAAGAAATTAATCCCTAAAAGTTCTTAGTAATTATGTGCTTTACTCGTGTATATTATCTTTTACTTTCTAAGCTTAAAGCATCTACATAAATAGCAAAAATTTCAGTATATGGCTTTTGCTGATTGACATCAATTACTTTTTTAATACTATCAATTTGCATTTCATCAAAACCCATATCAGCTAACAGCCCTTTATCAATTGGCCAATTTTCTAAATCTGCATTTTTGTAAGACAATTCAATTTCAGCTTTCAATTTTTTCTTATAAGCTATATAATAGTCGCTATTCTTTTGCTGTAATAATAAATCTTTTAAATCGCCGTAAGTAACAGCATTTTCAGTTGTAGCATCTACCCCTAAAAACAATATTGCTTGAGTTAGTAAAGACAAATTATCATCTCCACTGGCATCCGAAAATATTTCAACATCTAAATCATCAAAATCGCAACCCAGTAAAATCTGTACATTTTTACCTATTTCTTCTCCATTCTCCTGTAAATTCTCAAAAGATATTTCTTTTTCTAAAATTTGCTTACAGTCTTTTTTACTTTGAGCAGATAAAGTTGAAACAGTAAACAACAAGCCAATAATTGCTAGGTATATTTTCATTTTTTCTGGATGTATGATTCAATACAATCTTAAGTATAAAATAGATGTAAGATTGAATAAAAGATTAACACAAATGTAAGCAAAGCAACTTATGTGTTTAGTTAACTGATGTTA